>NZ_CP095049.1:0-359500 GCF_022919135.1 Hymenobacter cellulosivorans
GTGAAAGAAGTGTAGGGCATTATCGGCTAGGTAGTACAGCTCGTCGTTACGGAAGCCGATGGTGCTCAGGCCCGGAATAAGCAGCTTTTTGCGGTAGTTGCCCAGGTTATCGAACACGTAGATGCCGCTGCTACGGTCCACCAGATACAGATTGTTCTGGTACTGGCGCATAAACCGGAAATCGGGCCGGGAGCGGCCGATGAGCAGGTCCATTTGGGTGGATACCACCATGCGCTGTCCGGCCGGGTCGTATTGGCGCAGGGCCAGGTTGCTTTCATCCAGCAGCCAAAGCCGGTCATCGGGAGCTAGCGTGGCGGTGCGCACCAGCCCATCGAGCATATCTGGAAGGCGGAATTGGGTGAGCGGGGCCATAAACCGGTCGAGCAACAGAATCTGCTGCCGGTCGTCGTAGAAAACGAGCACCTTGGCCGTGTTCCAGGCTTCAATCTGAGCAGTATTGCCAGGCTGGGGCGGCGAGTACGTATTCAGGGCCTGCCCATCGGGGCCGTACTGGTGCACGTTGTTCTGATTATCGGCCACGTACAGGTTGCCGCGCCGGTCCACGGAAGCCGGGCCGGGCTGCGGCAGGGCAATGGTGCGCGTCAGCGTCCAGCCATTGGCATCAGCCACCGGAGCCGTTTGAGCCGCGGCATTCACCACGGGAGCCGGAGCCGTGGGCGCAGGCTTGCCGGCCGGCACCACCGAAGCAGCCGGGGGAACCGTGCTTTGAGCAACTATTGGAGCCGAAAGCTTGGAGCTAAGTGTCAAGACCACAACAAGTAGCCGTAGTGATTTGCCCAGCGTTACGCGCTGAATGCTGAGTACTGAGCTTTTACCGCTGAATTCTAAGTTCGCCATTCTGCTCGAAGTGCCGCAAGGCCAGTTCATGCCCATCATATACGGCGTAGGAGCAATAATTGACCCACTCGCCCAGATTCACGTACCGGCTCTGGGTCGTCACAGGCACATCCAGGGGCAGGTGGCGGTGACCAAAGACGTAGTAGTCATGGTGCTGCTGCTGCTCCAACTCCCGGCAGTATACCAATAGCCACTCGTCGTCGCCGAAGTATTTCTCGTCGGCCGCGCCGTTTTGGATGCGGCTGTGCTGACTCCATTTGTTGGCCAGGCCAATTCCGAAGTTGGGGTGCAAGCGCGCAAACAGCCACTGGGCCACTGGCGAGGCAAAAATTCTCTTCAGCACCTTGTACGTATGGTCCTTGGGCCCGAGGCCATCGCCGTGCCCGATGTGGAACTCTTGGTTGCCAATGCGCTGACTCACCGGATTGCGTAGAATCGGGATGTTGAGCTCCTTGGTGAAGTAGTCAAACATCCACATGTCGTGGTTGCCGGTAAAGAACGTCACCGGAATCCCCGCGTCGGTTAGCTCGGCCAGCTTGCCCTGCAGGCGGATAAAGCCGCGGGGAATGGCGTGGCGATACTCAAACCAGAAGTCGAAAATGTCGCCGACGAGGTAAATGGCCGCGGCGTCAGCCGAAATCTGGTCGAGCCAGCGCACAATTTTTCGCTCCCGCTCGGCCGAGCGGGCCGCATCGGGGGCGCCAAGGTGAAAATCGGAGGCAAAATATACTTTGCGGCCGGGAGGCAGAACAAGATCAGGCAGTTGCTTCGGGCGCGTCATCCAGTAAAAACAACACGATGCTGCGCGGGCCATGCGCACCGAGCACCAACGTTTTTTCAATATCAGCCGTGCGACTGGGGCCCGTCGTGAGCGAAATCATGGAGGGCAACTTTTCATGGCCTTCCTGCACCCGCTTAAGCGCGTCGCCGATGTTGGGCGAAATCTGAGAGGCGCGAGCCAGCACCAGGTGTTGGTCGGGGTAGATACTCAGGCGCCGGCCGCTGGCGGTAGCGCCGCTCACCAGCACGCTGCCGGTCCGGGCCACCAAGGCCTCGCAGGTTGTCAGGCCGGCATCAGCTTTCTGCAGCCAGTCAGCCTCATCCCCGATAAAACCGATTCCGCCCGTGTGCAGCATCTTTTTCAGTTCCGGCTCCCACACGTAGAGGTTGTCGAGCGACTTGTCTTTTTTGTAGGTAAAAAGCTGGTCGTAGAAATGCTCCTCCGACACGCAGTAGTAAAACACGCCCCCAGCGCGCACGAAGCTTTCGGCAAACGTGACGGCCAAATCGTCGGACGGCGCGGGGTGCAAGGGCCGGCTAAAGTCGGGCGCGGCGGGCTGGGGAGCCGGCTGCTGCAACGATTCGCGGATACGGCGCAGGATGATGTCGCGGGAGGTTTCGGACATAGGAATCACCACGTAAGACAGGTGAGGAAGTAGTCAAAGATAGAAAGTAGCGCCGACAGGCAACAGGTGTAGTCGTACCGAACCTGGCTAACAGCAAAAAAGCCAGCCCGAAACAGGCTGGCTTTTTCTTAAGCATTAAGTCTTTTTTAAACGTCCAGCGAAACTGTGCTGCCCGAAGGAATGTCGTTGCCGGCTTCACGCGGCCGGGTATCAATGCCTGGCAGATCGTTTTCGGGCAAGTCGTTGCTCAGCGGAATCGGGTGCTCCTGCTTCCGCTCACTCAGCGTCTCACTTCGGTCGGTGCCGGCCATGTGGGCTTGGTAAGAGGTCTGGTTGTCGTAAGGGCGCTTGCCCACCAAGCGTTCCAGATCTTCCTGCAGCAACACCTCTTTTTCCAGCAGCTCCTTGGCAATTACCTCCAGCTCGTGGCGGCGCTCGGTGAGGAGCTCCTTGGTGCGCGTGTAGGCATTGTCGATGATAGTGCGTACTTCCTCGTCAATCAGCTGGGAAGTGGCCTCCGAATAGGGCTTTGAGAAACCGTACTCATTCTGACCTTTCGAGTCGTAGTACGAGATGTTGCCCAGCTTGGCGTTCATCCCATACATGGTCACGATGCTGTAGGCCATCTTCGTAATCCGCTCCAAGTCCGACAAAGCGCCAGTCGAAATTTTACCGAACACCAGCTCTTCGGCAGCACGACCACCCAGGGCCATGCACATCTCGTCGGTCAGCTGCTCGGTGTTGTAAAGGAACTGCTCCCGGGGCAGATACTGGGCGTAACCCAAGGCTGCCACTCCACGGGGCACGATGCTTACTTTCACCAACGGGTCGGCGTGTTCTAGGAACCAGCCGGCAATGGCGTGACCCGCCTCGTGGTAGGCCACAATCCGCTTTTCGTTGGGCGAAATGATTTTATTCTTTTTCTCCAAGCCCCCAATAACGCGGTCAACAGCGTCGGTGAAGTCCTGCATCGTCACCATCTTTTTGTCGCGGCGGGCGGCAATCAGGGCGGCTTCGTTGCAGACGTTGGCAATTTCGGCACCAGCGAAACCGGGCGTCTGAGCAGCCAGCTTACGGGCATCCACGTCGGGGCCCAGGGTCAGTGGCTTCAGGTGCACGTCGAAAATCTGGGTGCGGCCGTTAATGTCCGGCTTGTCGATGCTAATCTGCCGGTCGAAGCGGCCGGGGCGTAGCAAAGCCGAGTCCAACGTGTCGGGGCGGTTGGTAGCGGCCAGGATGATAACCCCGGAGTCGGTACCGAAACCGTCCATTTCTACCAGCAAAGAGTTGAGCGTATTTTCGCGCTCATCGTTACCACCGGGCACGTTGCCACGGCTGCGGCTCCGGCCAATGGCGTCAATTTCGTCGATAAAGATGATGCAGGGCGCCTTGGCTTTAGCTTGTTTAAACAAGTCCCGTACCCGGGCCGCACCCACACCCACAAACATTTCCACGAAGTCGGAGCCCGAGAGGGAGAAGAACGGCACGTCGGCTTCGCCAGCTACAGCTTTAGCCATCAACGTCTTACCCGTACCAGGAGGTCCTACCAGCAGAGCACCTTTGGGAATCTTACCGCCCAGAACCGTGAACTTCGAGGGGTTCTTCAGAAACTCCACGATTTCTTCCACTTCCTCTTTGGCTTCTTCCAGGCCGGCTACGTCCTTGAACGTTACCTTCACCTTGTCGCCACCTTCAAAGAGGGCCGCGCGGCTTTTGCCAATGTTGAAAATCTGGCCGCCGGGTCCACCGGCCCCGCTCATGCGGCGCATCAGAAACCAGAAGCCTACCAGCAACAGCAGAATCATCCCCCAACTGGTGACGTATTCGCCATAGCCGGTTTTGGTTTCAATATTCAGGTCGACCTGCTGGTTTTCCGGCAGCGTAGCCTGCATCTTGTCTAGGTCTTCTTTGAAGCTCTTGCCGTCGATGACGCGGAAGCTGTACTGCGGGCCATTGTCCGACAAGGGGCCCCGTTGCCGCAGTTCCTGGGTGTATTTGGCATTATTGGCGGCTTCGGGCTTTAGGGTCACTTCCACCGCCCGGTCATTAACCAGCGTGACGTCTTTCACGTCGCCGGCCAGCAGCATCTGCTTGAAGCGCTGCTGCTTGATTTCGAGAGTGGAACTGCTACGGGTGAAGAAGAGCATCCCGAAGATGAACACCACCAGCCCGGCTAGCACCCACATCTGCATACTCGGCCGGGGAGCCGGCGAGGGCAGCATTGGTTTTTTCTTTTTGGGGGTTGTATCTGGCATGAAAAGGAATTCTAAACGAAAAACAAAGGCGGAACCGCCGCCCACGCTAATTGTTAAGACGTGCTGAAGCCGGTTTTACTTTAAACGGCTTCGGCTTCTTCCGTGATATATTTTATTTCGGCATCGCCCCAGAGTTCTTCCAGCGCGTAGAACTGCCGACGGTCGCGCAGGAAGATGTGTACCACCACGTCGACATAGTCGAGCAGTACCCATTCACGGTTCATGCGGCCTTCAGTTTGCCAGGGATTCTGGCCGGTAAGCTTTTCAACTTCTTCTTCCACGGAACGCGCAATGGCGTCCAGTTGGGTATCGGAGGAAGCAGAGCAAATGATGAAATAATCCGCTACTGCGTTTTTAAGGTCCTTCAGATTGAGCACCACGATATCGGCCGCTTTTTTCTCCTGCATGCCGCGTACTACTACGTCTGCCAATCTGTCTGAATCCTGCCGAACCAGGGTACTTTTCATAGGGTATTATTAGGTTTGAACGCACAAAGTAAGAAAATCAGGTGGAGGCACTATCCCCCCAAACCCTCTTCACGGGCCAACAAATTGTTTGGTTGCCCGAATGCGCCTCGACAAACACCGAGGCACAGGCTCTTATTGTCAAAAACAGCGCCACCGATGGATGTACGGTCATAACCGACAAACAGACCGCTGGCCGGGGCCAACGCGGCAACCGCTGGGAAGCCAGCCCAGGCGAAAACCTGACATTATCGGTCATCTGGCAGCCTACTTTTTTGGCTCCCACCGACCAGTTTCAGCTTAGCCAAGCCGTAACGCTGGGGGTGCTCGACTGGGCCAAAGGCTTGCTGGGCCCCGATGGCGGCCTGCGTCTGAAATGGCCGAACGATATTTATTACGGCTCCCAGAAGCTGGGTGGCATCCTGATTGAAAACACCATAAGCGGCGCCAAGATTCAATATAGTGTCGTCGGAATAGGTATAAATGTGAATCAACGGGAATTCGGCATGCCCACGGCTACATCAGTGGCCTGGCTGACGGGCCGGGCCTACCCGCTCAAAACGCTTATTAGCCGCCTGCTCGAATGCCTGGAGCGACGCTACCTGATGCTGCGTGCTGGCCGCGTGGCGGCCTTACGCTTCGACTACCTGCAGGCCCTGTACCGCTACCAGGAAAAGCACGATTACGAAATAGACGGCCAAACCGTGCGGGGCCAGATTGTGGGGGTAGATGAAACCGGCCGGCTGGTAGTAGAAATCAACCAGGAGCTCAGAAGTTTTGCCCTGCAGGAAATTAAATATATCCATTAACAGTTGATTGGCGCAACCGGTCCGGCAGCTTATTAAACCTTCTGGGAGGTTGCGCCTCTAAGCAAGGTAGTTAGACTGCCGCTGCTCCGACACGCTGGCAGCCCCGGCAAAAAAGGCACGGTGCTTGTCTTCGGCTACCCATAGCGTTGGTTTCACCGCCAGGCTGGTCAAACAAACGACTCCTTTCCTTACTTCTATTCCTGTATATGAAAACTTCTACGCGTCTGGTTTTACTTTTAACTCTGGTCTTGGCCCAGGCCTCGACCATGGCCGCTGGCGTCAGCCTGGCGGTTGGTCATAAGCATCAATCTTCTCGTATCGACAATGCCCCAGTGCGGCTAACCGAGCAGGCTGCTCCGGTGCTAAGCATATATCCTAACCCCAGCCGGGGTTTGGTAACGGTGGCCGTAACGCCCAAAACTGCTGACAACTACAAACTGCGCCTGAGCAACATCATCGGCCGGGAGGTGCGCCTGATTGCCCTGCGTCCCGATCTGGAAGCCGATGGTCTGCAGATAAACCTGTCGGATTTGCCCGCGGGCGTGTACTTCTACAGCCTACTGGTAAACGACAAAGTAGTCAGCACCAAACGCTTGGTCTTGCAGAACTGAACTTTCTGCCGCCCGACCCTTTTTGTAAAAGCAGCCAGTAATCTGGCTGCTTTTTTTATGCCTGATACCGAATATAGCCGCGGACAGGTGTCTTCTGGCGGCGTGCGGCATGGCCAGATTTATTGCCTACTTTTGGCCCTTCTCTGATTAAACCAGTATGCGGAGTTACAAAAGCCTGAATAATCTAGTTGGCTGGCTCGTGTTTGCCATTGCCACGCTTACCTACGTACTCACCCTAGAACCCACGGCCAGCTTCTGGGACTGCGGCGAATTCATTGCCTGCTCCTACAAGCTGCTGGTGCCCCACCCTCCGGGTGCCCCTACCTTCCTGCTGCTGGGCCGCCTGTTCTCGCTCTTTTCCTTTGGCGACGTCACCAAGGTATCGGTGCTGATTAACTTTTTGTCGGCTCTGAGCAGCTCGTTTACCGTGCTGTTTTTGTTCTGGACTATCACGATGCTGGCCAAAAAGATCGTGGTACACCAGCCCGGCATGCACGACACCCGCCACGTAGAACCCACTGGCGGCCAAACCATGCTGATTCAAGGGGCCGGCGTGGTGGGGGCCCTGGCCTTCGCCTTCTCCGACTCGTTCTGGTTTAACGCCGTGGAGGCCGAGGTGTACGCCATGTCGGCTTTGTGCACGGCTGCCGTCGTCTGGATTATGCTCAAGTGGGAAAACCGCGCCGATGAGGCCGATTCCGACAAGTGGCTGATTTTGATTGCCTACGTTATTGGCCTCAGCATCGGGGTCCACTTGCTCAACCTGCTGGCTATTCCGGCCCTGGGCTTCATCTACTACTACCGCCGCCACCAGAATCCAACCATGTGGGGCGGCATCCTGACACTGGTTATCAGCAGCGTGATTGTGGGCCTGATTCTGGCCGGTATCATCCCCGGTCTGCCCACACTGGCCGGCGCGTTTGAGGTGTTCTTTGTGAACAGCATTGGCCTGCCCTTCAGCTCGGGCCTGATTTTCTTCCTGCTGGCGTTTGTGGCCCTGATCTGGTTTGGCTTCCGCTATTCGTTCAAGACGCATAACCGCCTGATCAACACGGCTATGTTGAGCTTCGTGTTTATCCTTATTGGCTACTCGTCCTACCTGATTGTTCCAATTCGCTCCAGCTACGAGCCGACCATCAACGAAAACGCGCCGAAGGACGTGCTGTCTTTTGTGAGCTACCTGAAGCGCGAGCAGTACGGCGACCGGCCCTTGCTCTACGGTCCGCAGTTCAACGCGGAGCCCGTCGACCAGAAAGAAGGCTCGCCCCGTTACGTGCGCAAGGGCGACAAATACGTCATTGCTGAACGCCGCCTCGAAACCATCTACCGCGACGAGGACAAGATGCTGATTCCGCGCATCTACAGCCCCGCTCCCGAGCACATCTACAACTACAAAAAGTGGGTTGACATTCAGGAAGGCGTGAAGCCGAGCATGGGCCAGAACCTTTCCTTCCTGTTTCGCTACCAGATGGGCCACATGTATTGGCGCTACTTCCTGTGGAACTACGTAGGCCGCGACAGTGACATCCAGCAGGCCGGCGTAGTATGGCCCACCAGTGCCGGCAAAGCCGGGCTGCCCGAGCGGATTGCTACCAGCCCGGCCCGCAACAATTTCTTCGCCATTCCGCTGATTATGGGCCTGATCGGCCTGTTCTTCCATGTGCGCCGCGACGGACGCAATGCGCTGGTCATCGGCTTGCTGTTCGTATTTACGGGCCTGGCCATCGTGTTTTACCTCAACCAGCCGCCGATTGAGCCCCGGGAACGGGACTATACCTTCACGGGTGCTACCTACGCCTTTGCCATCTGGATTGGTCTGGGTGTGCTGGGCCTGGCCGACTTGCTGAAAGCCGTGCTCAAAGCGGATGGGGCCCGGGCCGTGGCTGCTACGCTGGTGGGCCTGCTGGCTCCTGCGCTGATGGTGGCCCAGGGCTGGGACGACCACGACCGTTCGGACCGCTACAACTCGGTGGACTCGGCTAAAAACCTGCTGAACTCCTGCGCCCCGAATGCCATTCTGTTCACCAACGGCGACAACGACACCTTCCCACTCTGGTACGCCCAGGAAGTGGAAGGCGTACGCACCGACGTGCGCGTGGCCGTGCTGAGCTACCTCAACACCGACTGGTACATCGAGCAGATGAAGCGCCGCGCATATTTGTCGCAGCCGCTGCCCATCTCGATGAAGAGCGACAACTACGCCCAGGGTACCAACGACTACCTGCCCTACGTGGAAAACCCGGCGGTGCAGGAAGTGAACCTGCGGGAATTCATTGGCCTCGTGGATCAGAACAGCCCGCTGCTGCAGGTGCAAACCCAGAGCGGCCGGCCCCTGCTTTCCTTCCCGACCCGTAAGTTTTACCTGCCCGTGGACACCGCGGCCGTAGAGGCCCTGGGTATTATTCCCAAGGACCGCCGCAAGCAGCTCGTGAGCCGCATGGAGTGGGACATGGGCAAAGGCGCCATCGAGAAGAAAAACCTGGTGATTCTGGATATGCTGGCGACCAACAACTGGAAGCGGCCAGTGTACTTCTCCAGCACGGTAAACTCGGCCGACTTCATGAACCTGCAACCCTACTTCCAACTCGAGGGTATGGCGTACCGGGTGCTGCCCGCCAAGGACCCTAACTACGACCCGCGCGGCAACGAGGGCTACGTGGCCAAGGACCTCATGTTTGAGAACATGATGAAGAAGTTTGCCTACCGCAACCTGGACCGGGCCGACATTTTCTACGACGAAAACAACCTACGCTTCCCGGCCAACTACCGCGACAAGTTCTCCCGTCTGGCTGAAGCCTACCTGGCAGCCGGCGACAAAGCCACTGCCAAACAGGTGCTCGACAAATGCTTCCAGGTGATGCCCGACAAGAGCATCCGCTACGACTACTATGTCCCGCAGTTTGTGGTGCCGCTTATTCAGGTGGGTGAAAAAGCCCGTGCCAATGAAATCATGGATACCATGACGAGCCGTGCCGAGCAGTCGTTGGCCTACTACAGTACCCGCAACAGCTCCCTGTTCGACATGGAAGTACAAACCAACCTGCTGGCCCTGCAAAGCGTGTATCGCGCCGCCGAGGAAGTAGGCGACCAGGCCCGGGCTAAAAAAGCCGTGGAGCTGCTCAACCAGTACTATCCGCGCCAATAAGGTTTTGTCAACTTGAGCGTTATAAAACAGCCGCCCTAAAGCAGGGTGGCTGTTTTTGTTTTAGCAATTAGCCGAGCGCCACCGTATTGGTTAGCAATGGCCGCCTGCACGGCTCAGGCCCGGTTTTTGGCTGATATTGCGTTTGGTCCAAGTCTGTTTCGTATGCCTACTTTCCTTCGCTGCCTGCCCCTTGGGTTGTTACTACTGCTCAGCTGGGCTGCTCACCCGCTCGTGGCCCAGCGGCGCGACTTCACCGGGCAGTATCAGCCTCTACGCCGCATTCAGGTCGATACGCGCCGGGAAGGCGACAGTCTGCGGGTGTATCTGTACTTTCCCGACGGCAGCGTACTACAGCGCGGCGAACCGCTGCGGGTGGCAGTTTGGGAAAACTATCAGGCCAAACGCCCGCTCTGGCGCACTACCGTAGGACAGCTTGCTAGGCGCATCCACAAGGCCGAGTCGGCTGCCTGGGTAGAGTTTTGCGTGGCAGCTGCTGCAGTGCAGCCCGGACAGGTGCTGAGTGCAAGTTGTGCCCCGGAAAATGAAGCCGATACCGGAGACGCCGCCTGGCTCAGCATCAGCCGGGAGCGGCTGGCCCGCCCGTTTCTACTCACCGACTCGCTCGGCGACCCACTGCTGCGCCGCTATGTACGCCGTGGGGAACGGTTTCTGATTGATTGTTACGGCCCGGATAAACCCACGACGGCCAAGCACTACGATGCCAGCTTCGTGGCCGCCCTGCCGCCCATGTCGACAGCTGGCGCCCCGCCCCAACAGCGCAAGCTGCCCGCCCGCGACTCTCTTTTCTTCCGTGCCGGGCAGCTGCTTACCCTGAGCCAGCCGGGCTTGTACGCCCTGCGCGTGTCGGGTACGGCCGCGCCAGTGGGCTTGCTAGTGACGGATGAGGACTTCCCGGAGCTGAACACGGCCGACGAGCTGATTCAGCCCCTGATTTATCTGACGACTTCCGCCGAACGCAATGCCTTGCGGGAAGCAGCGCAGCCGAAGCGGGCCGTCGACCAGTTTTGGCTGAAAGTGGCCGGTGGCAATCAAACCCAGGCCCGGCAGTTAATTCGAACGTATTACGGCCGGGTAGCGGCGGCCAACCAGCTCTTTACCGCCCACAAAGCCGGCTGGATGACGGACCGCGGCATGCTCTACACCGTACTAGGCGCTCCCGAAACTGTATATCGGACTGCTACCGAGGAAAACTGGGTGTACCGGGGCACCAGGGAAGGCAGCACGACGTATACGTTCCGGCACAAACCCAGTACCTTTGCCCCCGAACACTATGAATTGGTGCGCCGGCCGGAGTATGAAATGCTGTGGTATGCCGCCGTTGAGCAATGGAGAAAAGGAATGACGACCGCCCGGAGCGGCCGCTGAATGAGCGGCGCACGTACTATAACAGCGAAAACCGCCCGGTGAGCCGCGAAGAGCGGAGCGACAGCCGTCCGCCCCGCAGCAGCGACGACCGCCGCGACTCGCGGGGTGGCGGCGACTACAAACCCCGCTACCCCCACAAGCCCGCCGCCGACCGCAGCATCGACATGCTGTTCGGGTTGCGCCCAATTCTGGAGGCGCTGACGGCTGGCCGCACCCTGGAAAAAATTTTCCTGCTGCGCGGCACCAAAAACAGCGTTACCCAAGAAATTACGGAGCTGGCCAAAGCTGCCAACGTACCGATGTCGCTGGTGCCTATTGAGAAGCTCAACGACCTGACTCGCAAAAACCACCAGGGCGCCGTAGCCTTCGTGTCGCCCATCGATTACCAGCCCCTCGATAGCATCTTGGCGGGCTTGTACGAGGAAGGCAAAACTCCCCTGCTCCTGCTGCTCGACCGGATTACGGACGTGCGCAACTTCGGCTCTATTGCCCGCAACGCCGAATGTATGGGCGTGCACGCCATCGTGGTGCCTAGCCGCGGCGCCGCCCAAATCAACGGGGACGCGCTGAAAACCTCGGCCGGGGCCCTAAACTTGATTCCGGTGTGCCGGGAGCCTAACCTGAAAGAAACCATTACGTTTTTGAAGGAGTCGGGCGTCACCGTTATTGCCTGCACCGAGAAGTCGGACGCCAGCCTGGAAGCCGGAACCGTGGACATGACCGGCCCGGTGGCCGTGCTTATGGGCAGTGAGGAAGACGGCATCTCGCCCGAGTATCTTAAGCTGGCCGACCACAAGCTGCGCATCCCGATGGCCGGCCAGATTGGCTCCCTCAACGTGTCGGTAGCCAGTGGCATCATGCTGTTTGAAGTGCTGCGCCAGCGCCTGAAAAGCGGCCAGTAACACATTTCCACCCCTATTAAAGCCTACGCAACAGCATGTTGCGTAGGCTTTTTGGTTTTTATTCACAGCTACTTAGCTACGTAGAGCTTCTTTCTAGTAGCGCCTTGCAACCTTGCAGTATAGAGTTGGCTCTTGCTTTCAGCTATGGCGACTGACGCCTTTTCCTGCCAACGGTTATTCCTACTTCCATGCTGAGAATTACACTTACTACGGCTCTGCTAATGGGCCTTGCCCTGACAGCCCACGCCCAGGATACTCCCCACCGCTTCGAAGTAGGTCTTGAGATGGTCAATTACTCTCCCTTCGCGAAGCAGACCTACAACTACGCCAACAGCCAGCTCAACGACAAGGCGCAGTGGGCCTCCGGGGCTGTATTCCGCTATAATCTGGGGCGCTTCGGCCTGCGCTCCGGCATCAGCTACAACACCAGCACTGACAAGACCTCCGATTATCCGCTCAGTTCCTGCGCGGATTGTGTGCAAGGCACCACGACCGGCAAAGACCTGCGGGTGCGGCTCGGTGCGCAGTACACTCCCATTGCCAAGGCCCCGTGGCTCTACGCGTTCAGCGACTTTTACTACCGCCGCTACACGTCTGAGGGCAACTTTACCGGCGGCTTCTGCGGTTGCCTCGATACGGATGTAAACGTAACTTCCGACGGGGTAGGCAACAGCACGGGCCTAGGCGTCAAAATCCGCACTTGGAAACACTTCTACCTGAATCCTGAAGTGTACTACGATGTGCTGCGGGTCCCCAACTCCGTCAGCAGTTCTGACCGGAACTCGGGCAGCTACTTCCAATACGACACCCGCACTAAGCTGCAAGCCCCAGCTATACGCGTCAATGCCATTATTGCCTTCTAGTCTATTCTATCAGCGTTATTTCTACGAACAAAAAGGCCCGTTGCATTACGCAACGGGCCTTTTTGTTCATTGTATAAGCAGTCGGTCGGCTAGTTATAGCCCGTACCTTTTTTCGACTTCACGTCGGCTACGAATTCCTTTACGCGCTGCTCCTCGGTACGCTTGCAGATCAGCAGCACGTTGTCGTACTCGGCGATGATGTAGCCGTCGAGGCCTTGTACTACCACTAGGCGCTCAGAAGGCGTTTTGATAACGCACTCCCGGGTGTCGTAGAGCAGTGCGTCGCCGTCTACCACGTTGTTATCGGCGTCGTGGTGGCCCATGCGGTGCAGCGAGTCCCAGGTGCCCAGGTCGCTCCAGCCAAAGTCGGCGGGCAGCACGTACACGTTGTCGGCCTTCTCCATCACCCCGTAGTCGATGCTGATGTTGCGGCAGCGGGTGTAGGCCTGGGCAATAAAGTCGGCCTCCTGCGCGGTGCCCAGTTCACTGATGCCTTCATCGAATACCTCAGCAATATCGCCCAGATACTGGTGGAACGCATGAATAATCACGTCGGCGCGCCACACGAACAGGCCGGAATTCCACAAAAAGTCGCCGCTTTCCACAAACATGCGGGCTAGCTCCAGATTTGGCTTTTCGGTGAAGGTTTTAACTTTCTTCACGCCCCGGGGTAAGCCGCTTTTGCTATCCTCGTCGATATACTGAATGTAGCCGTAGCCCGTATCGGGCCGGGACGGCTGAATACCCAGCGTAAGCAGCACGTCGTGGTTTTCGGCTACGTCTATGGCCTGCCGGATGATGGTCCGGAACTCCTCCTCGTGCAGCACGGCGTGGTCGGCGGGCGTCACGATAATGGTAGCTTTGGGGTTGCGCTTGGCAATGCAGTAGCTGGCGTAGGCAATACAGGGAGCCGTATTGCGGCCAATAGGCTCGCCTAGAATCTGGCTGGCAGGCAACTCGGGCAGGTGCTGCTGGACCAGTTCCATATAGTCGCGGTTGGTCACCACGAAGACGTTTTCGGCGGGGCAGATTTCCTTGAACCGGTCTACGGTAAGCTGGAGCATGGAGCGGCCCACTCCCATTACATCGTGAAACTGCTTGGGCAGGTGCGTGCGGCTAAAAGGCCAAAATCGGCTGCCAATGCCACCGGCCATCACGACGAGGAACGTATTCTGATTCATCAGAAAAAGCTGATTAGAGTGTAATACCAGGTTTGAGAAAAGCAAACATAGTATTTAATCGTAAATAAATGTAACAATTTTACTACACCAAGCCTTCGCGCAGCAAATCGTGTAAATGAATGAACCCACTAAATTGTCCATTTTCCGTGACAATTAATTGGGTGATGTTCCGGCTTTGCATCCGCACCAACGCCTCGGCCGCAAAATCATCCACATCGATACTCATTGGATTAGGTGTCATAATGTCGCGGGCCCGGACCTGCTCTAGCTTGGTGAAGTTGGTGAGCATGCGCCGCAGGTCGCCGTCGGTAATGATGCCCAGCAGGTGGCCATCGGCCAAGGCCAGCACGGCCGTAGCCCCGAGGCGCTTGCCCGATATTTCGAGGATGATGTCCTTGAGCGGGGCATTTTCCAGCACCTGGGGCGTCTGGTTCTGCCGGCTCAGGTCGCCTACCTTCAAGTAGAGTTTCTTGCCTAGCGTACCACCGGGATGCAAGCGGGCAAAGTCGGCGGAGGTGAACTCCCGCGACTCAAGCAGGCATACGGCCAGCGCATCGCCCAGGGCTAGGGCGGCGGTGGTGCTGGTGGTGGGCGCCAGGTTGTGCGGGCAGGCCTCGCGGGTCACGGGCGCGTGCAGCACGTAGTCGGCCTGCACGCCCAAGTAGGAGTCGGCATTGCTGACCAGGGCGGCCAGCGGCACGCCCTTGCGCTTGAGCAGCGGCACCAGCACTTTTATTTCGGGCGTGTCGCCGCTCTTGCTGATGGCAATGACGAAATCCTCGGGCTGAATCATGCCCAGGTCGCCGTGAATGGCGTCGGCGGCGTGCATAAACAGCGCGGGCGTGCCCGTGGAGTTCAGCGTAGCTACCATCTTGCCCGCAATGTGGGCACTCTTACCGATGCCGGTAACCACGACCCGACCCCGTAAAGAGAGTATGGCGGCTACGCATTGTGCAAAATCCGGCGTTTGGGCTATGGCCTCGGCCACGCCCCGAATTGCGTCAGCTTCTTCGAGAAGCACTTTTTTTGCAATTGTGTTGGTGTCGTTCTGCTGTTTCAATCTAAATTTGTCTAGATTGAGTAACCAACACTAGCTGTGCTGGTGCTCAAGTCTGCAACTCAAAAGAGCAAGTGGAAATGTCGATGCCAGCGGTAAAACAAGCAGTCAAGCGTGAGGCTGATCTGAAAGGCAAGTTAAAGGAAGTTTTTGGGTACGGTCAGTTTCGCGGCACCCAGGAAGCCATCATTCAGAACGTCATCGAGGGCAACAACACCTTCGTGATTATGCCGACTGGCGCTGGTAAGTCGCTGTGCTACCAGCTGCCCGCGTTGATTCTGCCCGGCACGGCTATCGTTATTTCTCCCCTGATTGCCCTGATGAAAAATCAGGTGGATCAGCTCAACGCTTTCGGGGTAAATGCCCAGTTTCTGAACTCGACCTTGTCGAAGTCGGAGACGAACCGGGTGAAAAAGGACGTCATTAGTGGGGAAGTAAAGCTGCTGTATGTGGCGCCCGAAAGCCTGACCAAGGAAGAAACCATCGACTTCCTGCAGAAGGCCACCATCAGCTTCGTGGCTATCGACGAGGCTCACTGCATCTCGGAGTGGGGCCACGACTTCCGCCCCGAGTACCGCCGCATCCGAGGCATCATCGACAATATCGGCCAAGTACCGATTATTGCCCTCACGGCCACGGCTACGCCCAAGGTGCAGCTCGACATCCAGAAAAACCTGCAGATGGATGAGGCTTCGGTGTTCAAGACCTCGTTTAACCGCACCAACCTCTATTACGAGGTGCGGCCCAAGCACAACACCAAAAAGCAGCTGATTCAGTACGTGAAACAGCACAAGGGCAAAGCCGGCATCGTGTACTGCCTCTCGCGCAAGAAGGTGGAGGAAATTGCCGAGCTGCTACGCGTCAACGACGTGAAGGCCCTGCCCTACCACGCCGGCCTCGACCCCCACGTGCGCATGGCCAACCAGGACGCCTTCCTGAATGAAGAAGCCGACGTGATTGTGGCTACCATTGCCTTCGGCATGGGCATCGACAAGCCCGACGTGCGCTTCGTGATTCACTACGATACGCCTAAGTCCATCGAAGGCTACTACCAAGAAACCGGCCGCGGCGGCCGCGACGGCCTGGAAGGCAACTGCCTGATGTTCTACAGCTACGACGACATCGTCAAGCTGGAGAAGTTCAACAAGGACAAGCCAGTGACCGAGCGCGACAACTCCAAGCTGCTGCTCCAGGAAATGGCTAACTACGCCGACTCGGCGGTGTGCCGGCGCAAGCAGCTGCTGCACTACTTCGGCGAGCATTTCGAGAAGGATTGCGGCTTCTGCGACAACTGCAAGCACCCCAAGGAGCGTTTCGAAGCCAAGGACGAAGTACTGATGGCCCTCAAGGCCGTGGTGCAAACCGAGGAGCGCTTCGGCATTGAGCACATTGGCACGGTACTCATGGGCATGAACAACGCCCACGTAGAAAGCTACGGCCACAATGCCCTACCCATTTATGGGGTGGGCAAGGACCACGACGCGGCCTTCTGGCACTCGCTCTTGCGACAGGCCTTGCTCAATGGCTTCCTGGAAAAGGATATTGAGAACTTCGGCGTGGTGAAAATCTGTCCGAAAGGCTTAGATTTCATTGAGAATCCGCATTCTATCAAACTCACCAAGGACCATAACTACGAGGAAGAGGTGAAAGAAGAGCAAGAAAAAGAGGAAGTCCAGGAAGCCGCCGGCCACGACGCCGCCCTTTTTGAGATGCTGAAATCCTTGCGCAAGAAGATAGCCAAGGAAAAGAACCTGCCCCCCTATGTGCTGTTTCAGGACCCGAGCCTGAAGGAAATGGCCACGACCTTCCCCACCAAGATGGACGACCTCGCCCACGTGGGCGGCGTGGGCCTGGGCAAGGCGCAGAAATTTGGCCAGCCCTTCCTGGCGCTGATTCAGAAATACGTCGACGAAAACGACATCGTGACGGCTGCCGACGTGGTGGTCAAGTCCGCCGTCAATAAGTCGAAGATCAAGATCTACATCATTCAGCAGATTGATAAGAAGATGGACCTGGAGGAAATTGCTGCCTCCAAGGGCATCGACATGCGCGAGCTGATGGAGGAAATCGAGCACATCTGCTACTCCGGTACCAAGCTCAACCTCGACTATTATATCGACGGGGTATTGGACCAGGACCGGCAGGAGGAAATCACCGACTACTTCCTGCAGGCCAGCACCGACAATATTGCCGTGGCCCTCAAGGAACTCGGTCCCGACGACTACACCGAGGAAGACCTGCGCCTGATGCGCATCAAGTTCTTGAGCGAATACGCTAACTAGGTTGTAACCCAGCCCGTCATTCCGAACAAAGTGAGGAATCTCGCGTGCTGCTGTTGGCAGAGTAACCTGCTCAGCCTTGCACGCGAGATACCTCCCGCGGGTCGACACGACGGGCTGTTTTGTTATTCACTATCGAAAAGCCACCTCTTCGGGGTGGCTTTTTCGTTGCCTTGGAATAGGATTCTTTCGGGGCAAGCCAGGGGCTTTAACCAATCCCGCCGGGAGTTTGCCCAAAACCTGCCTATGTCCGGGGCAAAACGTCGGCAGGTTTCACCCAAAACATAGTTATGTTTTGGGTGAAACCTGCCGACGTTTTGCGGTGACATCCGAAAAGACCGTTTCCAGGACCTGGGGGCACTTTTGCGGGAGAGCCGGATTGATGCCGCGCAGCCCGACGGGCAAAATCGTGTAATTAGATTATTCCGGTGCCTTCTTATCTTCGGCTTTGCATCTCCCCTAACGCCACTTCTATGTTTACTTTCTCCTCTCCGAGTGCCCGGCAGCTGGGCTTCACGGTGCTGGCCAGCCTGGCCGCGCTGGGTAGCGCGGCGGCCGACAAGCCAGCCCCGCCCACCAATCCGCTCACGCCAGGGTTTAACCAGGTCATCGACTTCCGCCGCGCCACCAAGGCTGACGTGAAGCAGGCCACCGACGCGGTTATCAGCGACACCAAGGCGTCGTTGCAGGCTATCTATAAGGTGCCGGCTACCAAGCGCACCTTCGCCAACACCATGCTGGCCCTCGACAACCTGGGGGACCATATCGGCAATGTGGCCGGGCCCATCAGCATTCTGTTCAACGCCAGCCCCGACTCGGCCATCCGCAACCAGGCCCAGCGCAGCATTGCCCAGATCAGCAAGTACGGCAACGAGCTGGAGCTCGACGAGCAGCTCTACAAGGCCGTGAAGGACTACTCCAAGACCAAGGAGGCCCAGGGCCTGACCGGGTTCCGGAAGAAGTACCTGACCGAAACGGTGGAAGACTATGAGCGCAACGGCTTTGCCCTCACGCCCGAGAAACGCAAGGAATTGCAGGCTATCAACGACAAAATCGGGGATTTGAGTTTGGCCTTCGGAGCCAATATTGCCAAAGACCAGGGCTTTTTGCTGGTGAATGCGGCCGACATGAAAGGCCTGCCCGAAGACTACATCAAGAGTCGCCCCAAGGCCGGCGACGCCTACCGCATCGGCCTCGACGGCCCGGCCTATGGTACGTTCATGAAGTACGCCGAGTCGGATGCCCTGCGCAAGCAACTCTACATCTTATATAACAACCGCGCCTCGGAGAAAAACCTGGACGTGCTGAAGCAGTTGCTGATCGAGCGCCAGAAGAAGGCGCAGCTGCTGGGCTACAAGACTTACGCTGCCTACCAAACCAGCTCGCGCATGGCCAAAACGCCCGAAACGGTGTGGGCCTTCGAAACCAAGCTGGTGGACCGCGTCAAGCAGAAAAGCCAGCAGGATTTGGAGGAGCTGCTCGTGGTGAAGCGCGCTTACACCAAGGACCCTAGCGCCAAGGTTATCAACGCCTGGGAAAGCGCCTTCTACAACAACCTGCTGATGAAGGACAAGTACCAGCTCGACGCCGAGAAAGTGAAGGAGTACTTCGAAGTGAGCAAGGTGGTAGACGGCCTGTTCCAGACTACGCAGAGCCTGTTTGCCCTGAAGTTTAATGAGGTGAAAGACCCCTCGGTGTGGCACAAGGATGCCCGCATGTTTGAGGTGCAGCGCGACGGCAAGCTCATCGGCCGCTTCTACATCGACCTGTTTCCGCGCGACAACAAGTACACCCACGCCGCCTGTTTCGGGGTGAGCAGCGGCAAGGCCACGCCCAAGGGCTATCAGCTGCCCCAGGCCGTGCTGCTCTGCAACTTCAACCCGCCCGCTGCCGGCAAGCCGGCCCTGATGAGCCACTCGCAGGTGGTGACCTTCTTCCACGAGTTCGGCCACGTGATGCACAACCTACTGACCACAGCCGAGCTCAGCAGCCAGTCGGGCACCAGCGTGAAGCGCGACTTCGTGGAGGCTCCCTCCCAGATTCTGGAGAACTGGGCCTGGAACTACGACGCGCTAAAGACTTTCGCCAAACACTACCAGACCGGGGAGGTGCTACCCAAGTCCCTCTACGATAAGATGTGGGCCGCCCGCAACGTGGGCTCGGGCATCGGTGCTTCCCAGCAAATCCTGTACGGCACGCTCGACATGACCCTGCACGACAAGTTTGACCCCAACGGGACCGAAACCACCACCGACGTGGTGAAGCGCCTGCAAAACCAGATTACGCCCTTCGCCTATCTGGATGGCACCAACATGCAGGCCGCCTTCGGCCACCTCACCGGCTACGGCGCCGGCTACTACGGCTACATGTGGTCCAAGGTCTATGCCGAGGACATGTTCTCCGTCTTCGAGAAGAACGGCATCATGGACCAGAAAACTGGCTTGCGCTACCGGGACATGATCCTGGCCCGCGGCGGCACCGACGAGGAATACAACCTGGTGAAAGCCTTCCTCGGCCGGGAACCCAACCAGGACGCCTTCTTCAAGTCATTGGGCCTCTGATTTAGTTGTTAGTTGCCAATTGTCAGGTTGTTCTGGCAGCTACCAACAAAAAGGCCCGGAGCTGATGCTCCGGGCCTTTTTGTTGGTAGCTGTACCTATCAGTGCGCTAAAGAAACTAACAACTGACAACCAGCAACTGAAACCTAGCAGTACTCTTCGAAAGCGCCTTGCAGGTTGTCGACGATGCGCATCAGGTCGTTGCCTTCAATGTGGTGCCGCTCGATGACGTGCACCAGCTCGCCGTCCTTGAACAGGGCAATGCTGGGCGAGGAAGGAGGGTAGGGCAGCATGTGCTCCCGGGCCTTGGCTACGGCTTCGGTTTCCATGCCGGCGAATACCGTTACGAGCTTGGCAGGCTTCTTTTCGGAGCTCGATACGGCCATTTTCAGGGCCGGGCGGGCTTTGGCAGCGGCGCAGCCGCACACCGAGTTAACGGCCAGCAGCACTGTGCCGCTCTGGGTGTTCAGAACCGAATCAACTTCTTCGGGGGTCATCAGTTGCTCGAAGCCAGCCGACGTGAGGTCTTGGCGGATAGGAGCTACCATGTATTCAGGATACGTTGCCATTGGTAAAGAATGGGCTGAAAGTGAGAATGAAAAATCAGAAGGAAGGCCCGGAGGCTCGGCAAAAATACGCAAACTCCGGCCGCCGCGCTTGCATAAACCGGCGGCGGCCCGAATGGTTAGCTCCCCAACAACGCAACGTGTATTTCCTGTTCAATATATTCGCCCCATGACCTACGAATTCTTCGTTGCCAGCCTGTCGCAGTCCCAGCCCCCGACGGGCATATCGGCCGTACTGCGCGGCCTCTGGCACGCCGGGCGCCAGGAGTGGAACCTAGCCCACCAGATTGCTCAGGCCAACGACCAGGACGCTTGGCACAATTGGCTGCACGCCTACCTGCACCGCCAGGAAGGCGACCTGGGCAACGCGGCCTACTGGTACCGCCGCGCCGGCCGCCCGGTATATAGTGGCCCCCTGGTTCAGGAGTGGGAAGATATGGTGCGGGCCCAGTCAGGCATTGCGTCGTGACGGGTACTGATGAGTTAAGACAGGTCCCGCCAAAGTGCTATTCATGAGAAAGAATAGTCGTAGTTAGGGCGTTAAGCCAAATATAAAGTACATTTAGCGAGTCAGCTTCCTCCATTTACAGGTTATGCAGAAGATCATACTCCTTACCCTGGGTTTGTGCTTGTCGGGAGTGGCCGCTCAGGCTCAGGTAGATACCGTGCGGGCATCGACCCTGCCCCCGGCCCAGCAGGCGGAAAAGCTCTACAACAGTGGCGTAGCCAAATACAACGGTAAGAACTACCGGGCCGCCATTCAAGACTTTGACCGCGCCCTTACGCTCCGCCCCGATTTTGCCAAGGCCTACTACAACCGGGCCACCACCCGCTACGAGCTGAAGGAATATCAGCAGGCCGTGCAGGACTACGACCAGGCCATTAAGCTCGAAGCCACCGGCTTCAGCAACTATTTTGGTCGGGCCCAGGCCCAGGAGGCGCTGGGTAAGCCCACCGAAGCCGAGCAGGACTACGGCAAAGCCACCGAAATCAAGCCCGACTACGCGCCCTCATGGTACTACCGCGGGGCGTTGCGCTTCGAGAAAGGCGACTTCAAGGCTGCTAAAGAAGATTTCGACCAGGCCATCAAGGCCGATCCGAATTACGCTTATGCCTACCACGACCGGGCCAGCACCCAGCGCAAACTCAACAACTTCGACGCGGCCATCCAGGACTACACCAAAGTGCTGAGTTTGCAGCCCGACTTCCTGCCGGCTTTGCTCAACCGGGCTGGCACCAAGCGCCGCGCCAACGACCTGAAAGGTGCCCTAGCCGACTACAACGCCTACCTGAGCAAAAAGCAGGACAACGCCACGGCCTTCACTAACCGCGGCAGCACCCGCTACGACGCCGGCGACTACAAAGGAGCCGCCGAAGACTTCAGCAAGGCCATTGAACTGGATGCCAGTTACGCCTTTGCCTGGAACAACCGCGCAGCGGCCCGCCTCAAGCTGGAAGACTACAAAAGTGCCGCCGCTGATGCCGCCAAGGCCATTGCTCTGAACGCTCAGTATGCCGAGGCCTATATGAACCGAGGCCATGCCCGCGAAATGCTGCGCGACGCCTCGGGTGCCTGCCAGGACTGGCAGAAAGCCGCCGAGCTGGGCCTGGAAACCGGAACCAGCTACGCCGCCAACTCGGGCTGCGGGGCCGAATAGCACCCGTCTTCTCTTATTTCTTCCGCTCGTATTTCAGTGCAAAGTTGCCCTTATGTCTAAAATTCTGTTGATAGCGCTGGTGCTGCTGGCGCAGGTAGCCGCCGCCCAAAACGTTGAGTTTGACAAAGACAATTTCAAATCCAACAAGGACGGCCTCAAGGAAGCCCAGAAGGAAATCAAAACCGGCGACGAGTGGTACGACATGGACCCGCCCCGCTATGAGCTGGCCCTGCCCCACTACCTCGAAGCCCAGAAGTTTAATCCCAACAACGCCCGCCTCAACCTGCGCATCGGCGACTGTTACCTGCACTCGGGCTACAAGCCCCGGGCCCTGCCCTACATTCAAAAAGCCTTCGAGCTCAACAAGGATATTGACCCCAGCATTCATTATATGCTGGGCCGCAGCCTCCACCTGAACGCGAAGTGGACCGAAGCCATTGCCGAGTATAAAGCGGCCCAGCCCGCCGCTACCGGTAAGAATTCGGCCGCTATTCTGGCCACCATTAGCAAGAAGATTCAGGAGTGCGAGAATGGCCGCAAGCTGGAGCAGAAGCCTTCCCGCGTCTTTATCGACAATGCCGGCCCCTCCGTCAACTCGCCCTACGCCGACTATGGCCCCGTGATTTCGGCCGATGAGTCGGTTATCCTCTTCACCTCCCGCCGCGACAACTCGACGGGCAAGGAGCGCGACCCGGAAACCGGCGGCTTCTTCGAGGACATTTACCAAAGTACCCGTACGGGCTCAGGCTGGTCACCAGCCCGCAACCTGGGCAAGCCCGTCAACAACGAAGGCCACGACGCCACCGTGGGCCTATCTCCCGATGGGCAACGCATGCTGGTATATCTGGAAGACAACGGCGGCGACCTGCACGAGTCGGAGCTGAAAGGCGCAGCTTGGCGCAAGCCTGAGAAAATGGGTGCCCGCATCAACAGCCGCGCCCACGAGTCGTCGGCGGCCTACACGCCCGACGGCCGCAACCTCTATTTTGTGAGTGATAAACCCGGCGGCCTGGGCAACCGGGACATCTACAAAATCGAAATCGAGGGCCGCGGCCAAGCCGTTAACCTGGGCTCGACCATCAACACACCCTACGGGGAGGAAGGCGTATTCCTGCACCCCGATGGCAAAACCATGTACTTCAGCTCGGAAGGTCACAACTCGATGGGCGGCTACGACATCTTCAAGTCGGTGTTCGAGAATGGCAAGTGGAGTCAGCCCGAAAACCTGGGCTGGCCCATCAACACGCCCGATGATGACGTATTCTTCGTGATTTCGGCCTCGGGCCGCCATGGTTACTACTCATCTTTCCGCGACGACGGCCTGGGCAGCAAAGACATCTACCAGATTACCTTCTTAGGTGCCGAAAAGCCGCCGGTGTTGTCGCAGGAAGACCAGCTGCTGGCCTCCCGGGCTCAGCCAGTGAAGGAAGCTTCCCTGGCGCCGCCCGTACCCATTGCCACGGCCCAGGTAACCATCCTCAAAGGCGTCGTAACGGATGAAGCCACCAAGCAGCCTCTGGAAGCCACCATCGACGTGGTCGACAACTCCCGCAACGAGCTGATTGCTTCATTCCGGGCCAACGCGCAGTCGGGCCGCTACCTGGTTTCGCTGCCCTCAGGTGTCAACTACGGCATTGTGGTGCGCCAGGAAGGGTACCTGTTTCACTCCGAGAACTTTGACCTTCCTGCCGGAGCCGCCTACTCAGAAGTAGTAAAGGACATTGCCCTCAAGAAGCTGGATGTGGGCGTGAAAGTGGTGCTCAACAACATCTTCTTCGACTTCGACAAGGCCACGTTGCGTAAGGAAAGCACCGCCGAATTGGAGCGTTTGCAGAAGCTGCTGACCGAAACTCCGGCCCTGCGCCTGGAAATTTCGGGTCATACCGACAACGTGGGCAAGGCCGAATACAACAAAGACCTTTCCCAGCGCCGCGCCAAATCCGTAGTAGACTACCTGGTAGGCAAAGGCGTGGACAAGGGCCGCCTCACCTTTGCCGGCTACGGCGACACTCAGCCCGTAGCGCCCAACACCACCAAAGGTGGGCGTCAGCTCAACCGCCGCACCGAGTTTAAGGTAACTGGTAAGTAATTTGCGGTCCTCCGCTCCGCCCGCTAGCCGACCCGTATGCCTGCCTCTCCCATTCTGCTGCCCTTCGACCCTGGTCTGCGCGTGCTCGTCGCCGACGATAATGAGCTCAACCAGCTCGTAGTATGTCGGGCCCTGGAAGAATGGAACGTTGTAGCTACGATGGTCGAGAACGGGCGGCAGGCCGTGGAAGCTGCTAGTTCCCAGCCCTTCGACGCGGTGCTTATGGACATTCAAATGCCGGAAATGGATGGTTACGAAGCCACACGGCGGCTACGGCGGCTGCGGCATTTGCAGGAGCTTCCTATCATTGGCCTCACCGCATCTGCTTCCCCCGCCGATCAGGCTCGGGCCCTGGCCGCGGGCATGAACGAAACCCTCGCCAAGCCCTTCGAGCCTACGCTGCTGCATGCCAGTTTACTACGGCACACGGGTCGGGCCCGCCCCCTGGCCCGGCTCCAGCCCGCCACACCTGACCCCACCGATATTGGCACGATTCGACCCGGGTGGCATTTGCTGGAAGAGCTGGCCGCTGGCAACGAATCCTTTATTGCTCAGATTATAACCACCTTTCTGCAACAAACTCCCCCGCTCTACCAGCAGTTGGCCAGCACCGCCGCTCAGCCCGACCAGCAGCATCTGGCCCGGCTGGCCCACAAGCTGAAGGGTCAAATCGTGTATTTCGGCGTTCCGGCCATTGAACAGCATTTGGAGAAGCTCGAACGGCCACTTACGCCCGCCGACGCCGCTGAAGCCCCACACCTGATTGCCATGGTCGGCCACCAACTGACTGCCCTGTATCCGCACCTTGAGCTTCGGCTGCGGAATCACTCTGGCCGGTAAGCCGGCAAACAGCCCTTTCCTTTCTCACGTCTTCTTATACCTTTGGCGTTATGCCAACACCCTCCTCCCCCCTACGTTGCCTTGTTGTAGATGACGATCCGCTATCCGTTCAAATCGTTATTAACTGTATCAACAACACGCCCTTTCTAACGGCCATCGGGACCTACGACAGCGCCATGGCGGCCGCGGAGGTGCTGCGCACTGAGCCCGTCGACCTGCTTTTCCTGGATGTAGAAATGCCGCTGATGTCGGGCATCGACCTGCTCAACACGCTTCAGAACCCGCCCCTGGTCATTCTCATTACCAGCAGCAAGCACTACGCCGTAGAAGCCTTCGAGCACGATGTAGTCGACTATCTGGTGAAACCTATCAGCTACGGACGATTCCTGAAAGCAGCTCAAAAGGCTCTGGAACTCTCCGAAGCCAGCCTTACGGCCACGCCAAGCGGCACTCTGGCTCCCAGCACCGACCCGGACTTCACCTTTGTCAAAGTTGATACGAAGCTGGTCAAGGTGCTTTTCGACGACGTGAGCTACGTCGAGGCTCTGGGCGACTACGTCCATATCGTCATGCCGCACAGCAAGCTAATCGTGTACAGCACGATGAAAGCCGTAGAAGAAAAATTTCCTTCTTCTATTTTCGTTCGGGCCCACCGTTCCTTCATTGTCAACCTAAAGCGCGTTCAGGCTATTGAGGACAACACAATTACCATCGAGAATAAGCAAATTCCCATTGGGCAAACCTACTTGCGTGAAGTGCTCCAACGGCTCAATAAGTTTTAGCACCCTACTCAGTTGCCGAGGATTTTGATGATCTAACAGCTTTACTCTTCTCTTCCCGAACCCGCTTTTACAGCCCACAAAGACAGACCTAATCGTCTCGTCGTTGTGGGCTGTTTCTATTCAAGCCTAGTAGGCCTCACCCAGAGAAGAAAGCTGAGGCTCCAATTGCCCGTTAAGCTTGAGCTACACTATTGATTCTTGCCATTCTACCATATATTTTTTCAACTACTGTATTATATCAATATCGTTTTGTTTATTTGTGGCACCACCTCTATACCACACCTATTCCGACAACTCTTCCCTATGAAGAAATTCTGCTTCTCTGCTGTGCTTGTTGCTCTCCTTACTATTGGTACAACCCAAGCTCAGCAGGCATCTGACCTACGGGCGCAGGCAATGACTAACACTCGCGCCCTAGCGCAACATATTGCCCTCGATGATGCCCGTACGCAGCAGGTAAAGCGCTTCACCTATGAGCGGCTGGTACAAGAGGCCGAAATCAAACAGATGTACAGCATCGACCCGGCTATGCTGCAAAGCAAAATGGCCGTGGTGGAGAAAGAGTACGCTGAGAAGCTGAAGGGTGTGCTGTCTGACGCTCAATACCAGCGCTACGAGAACTACGTGGCCACTATCAACGCTCCGGTGGCAGCTCCCACTACTGCCGCCGCTCCGGTAGCCCCTCCTGTTTCGGCAGTCGCAGTTACGGCGCCAGTGGCGAAGCCCGCACCTGCTCCCAAAGTTGCAGTCGCTAAGACGCAGCCTACCAAAACCGTGACGCTACCCAAAGCCAAGGCGGCCCCAACCCTGCCCGCGAAGAAAGCAGCCGCTCACGCCGGCACCGTAGCCAGCCGTCCTTAAGCTACGCGGGCCCGTCGCGTCTGTTCGGCCGCTTTATTTTCCGTCAGGTTGGCTCTGAGGATGTCCAGCGTGATTCCCCATAGTGCCTCGTAGGGGATAATTTCAATTTCGGCGTACGCCTCTCCCGGCTGTGGGGCCTCGTGCAGCCGGTGGAGCAGCGGCCGCCCTTTCTTCTCGCAGGCCTCAGGGTCAAAATTTTCCTTTACCGTCAGCACCAGCAGTCGAAAGAAGAGTTGGCTTCGTAGGGTCGCCGATTCTCGCAGGTGCCGCTGCTCGTACTTACGCAGGCTTTCCAGGCGAGCCAGCAGGTTTTCCACATCTTGGCGGCGCAGAAAGTTTAGGTACTGCAAAATGAGGATAGCCACGTTGTACCCTTGTTTATCCCGGCTATAATCCGGTACGGTTTGCACAAACTGGTTGAAGTGCCGCAAGGTGAGCGGCGAGTTTTCCGGCTGCAAAAAGTAGATATACGCCTTATATAAGTCCCAGCGCTGCCGGGCAGCGGCCCGTTGCTTCCGGAAATAAGGGTTTTTATGGGCCATTTCCAGCAGTTGCTGGGCTTGGCTGTATTGCCCGGCGTGCAGGGCCAGCAGCACGTAGTTCTCCATAAAGAAAAACCAGTTGCCCGACGACGGGTGAAAGTCCTTCAGGTAATCTTCGGAAAGCTTCAGACCAATAGCCGCCTGCTTATTGTGCAAATAGGCATAGGCGGTCATATAGTTATTAAAACGGCTGTCAAAGCGCCGGCGGTTAATCTTGCCTTTAGCCCAGAGCTTTTCCGTAGCCGTAGTAATTTTAATAATCTCTTCGTAGTTGCCCGTAAATTCCAGCAAGGTCAACTGAATCAGGTACAGGTAGTTGAAAGTGGTGTAGCTGCGCGCTTTTTCGTGCAGCTGCTGCAGTTGAGCCAAGTACCCGGGCAAATCGTTCAGCAAGGCCCGCCGGGCCCGGACCGTGTGCGCCTGGGCCATTTTGCTGCTCCAATAGATTTGCCCAGCCTCGTCTTCGAGTGCCATTAGTTGCTGCAGCTGCTGCAACTGCTTACTTGCCGCCCGATACCGGGCCGGCTGCCGCAAATCAACGTAGAGCTTCCCTAAAAGCCGGGTAGCTAGTACTGCGTATTCCGTAAACTCCCCTTCCAAAGCCTGGCGCAGGCATTTACGCAGCAATTGCTCTGCTAACAGATACTCGCCTTCCCCGTACAGAATCGTTACTTGGTGGTATAACCCTATGCATTGCAGCTCGTATCTTCTTGATACCAAATGGCGTGGATCTGACTGCTCCAGGAAGTAGAGGTGATTCAACAGCTTCTGTTGCACCCGTGATTTCAGCTTGCGGAAAGAGGTATTGCTCGTTGCGGACGCCTTTCCGTAGAGAGCTTTTGTAAGCTGCAGCTGCGTACTATCGGGCGCTTCTTCGAGCAGCCGAATGAGCTTTAGGTCTTTGTGCGTCGATTTTTTGGCTGAAAAGTCGAATAACGGGGACTCCTTTACTCGACGGTCTGTCACAATACGCGCTAGATTGCTAAGTTTTTCCATGGGTTAAGTAGGGCTACAGCGGCGGTATACGGCTTTGCAAGATGGAAAAAAGCTCATAAGCCTTGTCACAACTATCCAAATTACTTCCTTTATTGTTAGGAATAACCTTCTGCACCTTTGTAATTGGCTAGTTTTGCCCATACGAAAATCAAGAAGTCACAATTACCAAACCCCAAGGGCCATAATTGGCTTCATTAGCCACTTAATTTCCTAAGTGGATGCTATATAACGCCAATAAATCAACTTAAACCCAATTTTTTAATTTTAACCTTCAAGTCACTTTTACACAATATCTTTCCTTTCCGTCAGCCCGGTTGTGCAGCAAATTTGTGTCAGTCAAACTCCTGAACGACTCAACCTCATAAAAGCGCCATGTTAGAACTTATCGCCATCGCCCTGCTTCAACTCGCCAGCTTTACTACTTCTTCGGAGGTTAAGACGGATTCAAACGTCCAGAGCGCGACTTCTACTACTGTTACTCCGACTCCTGCCGAGGCTGGCCAAGGTGGCGGCGGCTGGGGTGGCGGAGTTAACTAACCCTGTTTGCCCATCTGGCGCTCTGCTTCCTGTCGAATGTTAGCTAACTTGCCCGGACCTACGTCCGAGCACTGACCTCTTCATGAAGCATCTTTTGTTTGGTTTTCTGGTCGTGGTGAGCGGCGCTTTTAGCGCCTGCTCTACCCACCAGGAAGATTCCACTCCTGCGGTACGAATCCGTTGGGAGCGGGACCCGGAAAACCTCGACCCACTTGTTCTTCCCAATGAGAATTCCCTGGAGGCAGCAAACATGCTGTATTCCAGTCTACTGGTAGTAGACCCAAGCCGCCAGCAATTCACTCCTTGTCTGGCTGAGGCGCTCCCCAAGGTTGAGCACCAAGACTCCCTAACGCTACTTACTTACCGCATTCGTCCCGAGGCGGTATGGGATAATGGACAGCCCGTTTTAGCCCGGGATGTAGCGTTTACGCTCAAAGTAATGAACTGCCCGGGTTTGCCGATTGAATCCAATCAGGCGCAATGGGGGTTCATCCGCGACATTCGAATCGACCCTGCTGATCCCCGTCGGTTTACCCTTATTTGTGCGGGCCATTCGCCCGAGTACCAGTGGTCTTCCGGCGACTACATCATTCTGCCGGAATATCCTCTGGACCCTCAGGGCCAGCTTCGCCCCGTTTCATTGGCTGCCCTGCGCGCCGATACGGCGGCCGATCAGCACAATCCCGTTGTAGGAGCCTTTGTACGCCGTTATAAGCAAGCCCAGCTAGACCACCATCCGGAACGGCTGCCAGGCAGCGGAGCCTACACCCTGGCGCAGTGGGAACCTGGCCGCTTTCTAACGTTTAAGCGCAAAACCCGGTGGTGGGCTGATACCCTTCACTCCGATTTATTGCCTTTACAGGCACATCCAACCCAGCTCGACTACCAGATTATCCCTGATGAAGCAACGGCTTTGCTGGCCTTGCGCCGCGGGGATATAGACGTGTTTCCGATGATGCCAGCCAAGGAGTTTCAGCGGCTACAGCAGGCTCCCGATAATAAGGCCAACCTACAGTTTCTGACGGCCGACTCGTATAAGATGATAACCGCCTGCTTCAATACGCGGCAGCCATTGCTACAAGACCGGTTTACCCGTCAGGCCCTGACTCATTTATTCGATATTCCAGCTCTAATTAAAGCTACTCAATTGGGAATGGCTTATCCCAGCGTTGGGCTGATAAATCCCCAGATGAAAGGAATTTATAATGACAGCCTATCCCTGCCTACCTTTTCACCCCAGACTGCTGCTCTGCTGCTACGTAAAGCGGGCTGGCAACGCCAGCCAACGGGTGACTGGACGCGGCCAGGACCAAATGGCACACCCCAACGGCTGGCTCTCACGCTGAGCTACCGCACTGGCGACCCTGCTTTCGAAACCATAGCGTTGCAGCTCCGGGCCGCCGCGGCCAAGGTGGGAATTCCGATTCAGTCGCAACCTCTGGAAGCGTCTTTGTTTTGGGACAAGCTCCGGTCTGGCTCCGTGGACTTATACCTGTTTACTATCACCGGCAACCCTTTCGTATACAACTTTGCCCCGATCCTGCATTCAAAGAGTATAGGAGCCGGCAACTACACGGGCTTTGGCACCGCCGCCAGCGACCAGCTTATTGAAGACATTGCGGGCGAAGCAGATGAAGCTCGTCAGGCGTTGCTCCTGCGGCGTTTTCAACGTCTGCTCCATGAAGAGAAGCCGCTCACCGTGCTATTCTTTCTTCGCTCCCGGCTAGCGGCTTCCCAGCGGCTTACCAATTTGCAGGTAACGGGGCTGCGGCCAGGCTACACGGCTACCGCCATCAAGGTGGCACCTGGGGGCGCCAAGTAAACGATGGGGCGTTTTTTGTTTTTCCGCCTCGTCCGCACCCTGCCCGCCGCCTGGGGAATTCTTTCCGTTATCTTTTTACTAAGCCGGCTGTTGGCCAGCAACCAGTTACGCCTACCTGAACTACAAACCAGCCTGAGTGGGCACACCGCTACGGCGGCTCAGCTTAGGGCAGCAGAGTTTCGTTTGCAGCAACGCTTGGGACTGGATTTACCCCTATTTTACCTTACTCCTACTCCGGAATCAGACCAGCTACTGACAGCTCGCTGGCAGTGGAACGGCTTGCACAACCAGTACCATGTTTGGCTGTGCAGGCTGCTACAAGGAGACCTTGGGCAGTCTTTTCGGGACGCCCAGCCCGTAGCTAGCCTGTTGGGCCGGGCGCTGGTTTCTACACTGGGCCTGACGATTGGCGCATTTTTACTCACGATTGGTACCGCCTATGGCTTGACCGTAGGCTTGAGCCGAGCTCACCAGTGGCGCTCGGCTGTGTTGGCAGGCTTGCATCTGCTACAGGGCCTGCCGCTGTTTGTGGTAGCAGTGCTGCTATTGCTGCTGTTTGCTAACCCCGATACGCTGGACTGGTTTCCTGCCTACGGACTGGCCCGGCTGCAAGACACCGAGAGCTGGGCAACTCAACTAGTAATGCATACCTATTATCTGGCGCTGCCTTGGCTGAGCTTAGTTTTAGTCAGTTTGCCGGCGTTGGTAGTGCACCTCGATACTTCCCTGCAGCACGAGCTACGGCAGTACTACATCATGACGGCCCGGGCCAAGGGACTGGCGAATGGACACGTTTTTCGCCGGCATGCGCTACGCAATGCATTGCTGCCAGCCATCACGCAGCTGACGGACCTTTTGCCAGCATTGGTAGCCGGGGCGGTAGTCGTGGAGCTAATCTTTGCCCTGCCCGGCATGGGTCGCACCCTGGCCGAAGCTGCCGCCGCCCGCGACTTTCCCGTCCTGCTAGGTGGCATCCTACTGGTAGCGCTAGTCCGTCTGCTTAGTCAGATTTTGGCGGATTGGTTGTATTACCTAGCTGATCCACGAATTCGGCTGGAGGCGTGAGGCAGCAGGCACCGTGGAATTCCGGGAGTTGGTGGCTGGCTGGCGGATGGCTGTTACTGGTGTTGACGGCCGCCGGCAGCACCTGGGTATTGCCCAGTTCATTTGCCCCCGATATTCCCGATCTGCAGGCTATAGCCCAAGCTCCTGGACAGGCCCCCCACTGGCTTGGCACCGATCCCCAAGGCCGGGATGTACTAGCCGGACTTATTTATGGGGCCCGAACCGCGTGCTTGGTCAGCATACCAGCCGCCCTGGCCGCCACCTTCCTAGGCACTCTACTAGGCAGCTTGGCGGGCTACTGGGGCAATCAGCGGCTGATCATATCTGCGGCTCACGCAATACTCGTGGCCGGTGCTGGTCTGTTCCTACTATTTTTTCGAACGTCGGCGGCTGGTCTCGTACTCGTGCTAGGAGGCTGTGCGGGGGCTGTTTTCGTCACCGGAAGGTTCCTGACATCTTCAGTCAGGTCATTTCCGCGCTTGCAGCTTCCTCTGGACGCAGTCGTTTTACTGCTGATTGCGCTGCTCACTTCGGTGCCGCGACTGGTTCTGGTACTGGCCATTGCTGCCGTACGGTCGTCTTCCGTATGGTCGCTGCTGGCTATTCTGTCGCTCACGTACTGGCCAGTTTCGGCCCAACTCGTGCGGGCCGAGATGCTGCGCGTTCGGCAATTGTCCTTTATTGAAGCGGCCCGGGCGCTGGGAATACCGCACTGGCAGGTTATCGGCCGGCACGCCTTACCCGTACTCGGCAAAACCATTGCTGCGCTCCTGCCACTTAGCGTAGCCACTCTCATCGGCGTTGAAACCACTTTGTCCTTTCTAGGGGTAGGCCTGCCCCCGGAAATAGCTAGTTGGGGCCGGTTGCTCGCCACGGCCCGGCAGGATTTCACTGCTTGGTGGCTTATCGTATTTCCCGCCTCTACTATTTTACTGACCATCCTAGCCCTACGCAGGCTTATTTTTCTTCGGTCCAAAAGCCGATTCAACGCTAATTAATCTGTCACAAATACCCTGCTATTTTTCACAGCAACCGCAACTATTCTGCTGGGCAAAAGCTTTGAATTACTGTAGTGTAGACCACCTGAAAGAGCATTGCTCTAGTTGATACTGACTTTATTGGTGCCTATTTGATCTGTATTGATTCCAAAATGCGCCATTTTTCACGTGTCACAATTAGAAATAAATCATCCTTTACACCGGGGCTTTCTTGCCCTAATATTGTCATAAGAAACAGCCAGCCAAGTGAGCCAGCCGGTTTCTTCAGACTGCTAGCAGCTCTGAATACGGAAAAGACATTGCGCCGGTGAACGGTGAAAAATAAAAGAATACGGGCTACCCGCTGCTCTGCTCGCAGCGGCAAAACCCAAAGGTTGTTGCAATAGGTGTGTAAAAAAACCGCTGGCTTTGCCAACGGTTTTTTTGCGTTTACGGCTGTTCCACCTTGCCGACCGACTAGCTTAATCGGCGGTTTGCCGGGCCAGCAGCGCAATACCTTCCTGGAAGGTATGGGGCACGTAGCCCAGGTCACGCTGAGCTTTGGTGATGATAAAACCCGTGCGGAGAGGGCGCTTGGCCGGCTGGGAAAATGTACTGGCGTCGACCCTGGTAATCAGGCTTTTATCAAGATGGAAATAATCGGCGACCTGTAGGGCCATTTGGTAAGGCGTGAGCAGCTCGCTACTGCTGATGTTATACACGCCTGCGGCATCGTGCTGGGCCACGAGCCAGCAGCCCTGGGCCAGGTCCTCGGCCAGTGTGGGGGTACGAAGCTGGTCATCGACTACCTTAATTGGCTTGCCGGCCCGCAGGGAGTTGCGCACCCAGAGTACGATGTTGGTTCGCCCATACTCGTGGGCAGTGCCATACACCAGCACCGTACGCACAATGGCCCACCGGGCCGAACTGGCCTGTACGGCCTGTTCAGCAGCCAGCTTGCTTTCCCCGTAAAAATTGACCGGACCGGGCGCAGCTTCTTCCGTAAGCGGGCCCTGCTCGCCGCTAAAGATAAAATCGGTGCTGACGTAGGTGAGGTGAATGTCGAACTGCTGGCAGGCTTCGATGAGGTACTCTACGGCCGTCACATTTTGTAGCCAGCACGACTCCCGATTTAGCTCACACTCGTCCACGTTGGTCATAGCGGCGGTATGAATCAGGTGGGTGGGCCGTTCGGCCTGCAGCACCTGCTGTACCTGGGCGCGGTCCGTCACATCAAGTACGACGAAGCGCAGGTCGGGATAGAGGTCGGCCAGCTTATTCGTGCCGCGCGAGGAGGCAATAAGCTCTACCCCAGGCTGCTGCTGACGCAGGAGCTCCACCAGCTTCTGTCCCAGCAGGCCATTCGAGCCGGTTACCAAAATGCGTTTGGTCATGGTGAGCAGGTCTATTCGTATTTGTAGCCGTAGAGCTCGGTGATCTTCTTCTTTTTCAGCTTTTCCACTTTCACCGTCATTTTAATGTCGGTTGTGGGCCGGTCGCGCATATCCTTGGGCTGGGCCGCAATTTTGTCCACCACGTCGAGGCCGCTGATAACCTGCCCGAACACGGTGTAGCCGCCATTGAGGTGGGGCGTGCCGTTATGATTCTGCACGATGTAAAACTGGGAGCTGCTGCTGGCTTTGGTCGGATTCACCATGTCGCCCTGCCGGGCGGCGGCTACGGCCCCGAACTTGTGCGAAAACTCGGGGCGGATTTCGGCCGGGATGGTCACATCATTGTTGGGGCCCATCCCGTCGTTGTTGGGGTCGGCGTCCTTGGAGTTACCGTCGCCGCCCTGCACCATGAAATTCTGGATGATGCGGTGGAAGGTGGTACCATTGTAAAAGCCGCCTTGGGCCAGCTTCAGGAAGTTTTGCTTGTGCAGGGGCGTCTCATCAAACAAAATCAGCCGGATATCACCCTGGGGCGTGCTGATGGTCACGACCTGATCCTTTTTACTTTTTTTGGGAGCTTTGGCAGCGTATAGAGCGGGAGCCAGCAAGCAAATTAGCAGCCAGCAGAGCGCCGTAGCGCGGGAAAGGGACTTCATAGCGGGGAAGTAAGTGGAAGGATAGAAAGCAAAACTACGCGGTTTCGGGTGGCGGCGCTACAAAATCCGTGGGCCGCGGATTTGCAAAGGCCGCGGCCTACTCCCAGCCGGCTTTTTCCCTGCAACGTCGGCGAATCTGCGAAATATCCGTATTGTGCGCCAAGCTCGTCTTTATTTTCTTATTGCTATGTCTGCTCCTCGTTCGGCCACACCGCCTCCACACTGGTTTCCCAAGTTGCTGCTCTTGGCTTATCTAATCCTGTTTGTGGTGCTGGCCATCAATCCGGCCGAGCGCGGCACCTGGGTAGCCGAAAACCTGCCCATCGTAGCCATTACTGCGGCCCTGGCAGTGCTGTACGTGCGCGGCATCCGGTTCTCCAACTTGGCATACCTTCTTATGAGCGTGCTGCTGTTTATGCACACCATCGGGGGCCACTATACGTTCGAGAAAGTGCCCTTCGATTGGTTCAACAACTTGTTTGGCTTCAAGCGCAACATGTACGACCGGGTAGCCCACGTCAGCGTCGGCTTTTACGCCTTTGCCATTCTGGAGCTCATCGACCGGTACCAGGTTATCCGCAACCGGGCCGTGGCCTACCTGTTCCCGCTCTGCGTGATTGGTACCGTGGCCATGACCTACGAACTCATTGAGTGGGTGTACGCCGAAACGGCTGGGGGCGACGCCGGCGCGGCTTTCCTGGGCAGCCAGGGCGACATCTGGGACGCGCAGAAAGATATGCTGGCCGATACCAGCGGGGCTATTTTTGCTTTGGTCTTGTACTGGTTGCGCGACAGATTTGCCGGCCACCCAGGCCCGGCGCCACTCGCCTCGGCAGAAGCAGCATAAAAAAGGCCGGAAGTTGTTCCGGCCTTTTTATTGATTTTTCGAGCTTAGCTCTCGGCCCGCTGGCTGCGGATATCGTCCAGAATCTGGCGGCCACCGCGGCCCAATACCCGCTCAGCTAGCTCAATGCCCAGCGCCTCAACCTGACTGAGGTCGGCAGTAGTCAATGTTTCTTCCAGGTACTGTTGCCCATCGAGGCTGATGAGGCCACCGTGAAGCTGCACGGCCCCGGTTTCGGTGAACGTAGCCAGAGCGAAGGACGGGATGCTGCAGCCGCCCTCCATGGTGCGCAGAAACGCCCGCTCGGCCAGCAGGCAAGTGTGGGTGGCTTCGTGGTCGAGGGCGCGCTGCAACTCGGCTTTGAGACTCGGCTCCAGGCTCCGGGCACACTCCACGGCCACGCTGCCCTGCCCAGTGGCGGGCACAAACTGCGTTTCGGGCAATACGTAGCGAATCAGTGCGTCGTATTCCATACGGTGCACCCCGGCATAGGCTAGCACCAGAGCGTGGTATTGGCCTTCTTCGAGCTTGCGCAGGCGGGTTTGCAGGTTGCCGCGGGCCTCGGCTGTTGTGGCGTGCGGATAGTGGCGGCGCAGCATGGCCTTGCGGCGCGTGCTGCTGGTGCCTAGCACCAGGTCGGGCCGGCTCAGGTCTAGGTCGGGGTCGTAGCTAACAATGACGTCGTTGACCTTTTCACGCTCCATAAATGCCAGCAGCTCCAGATCCTCGGGAATGGTGCTTTGTACATCCTTGGCACTGTGCACGGCAATGTCGATGGCGCCCGAGCGCAGGCTCTCTTCCAGCTCCTCGGTAAATACGCCCTTGGCCCCGATTTTATCGAGGGAGCGGTCCAGCACGACGTCGCCTTTGGTGGTAATGATGACAATTTCGGTGGTCAGCTGGGCCAGCTCCAGGCAGGCCGCTACGTGGTGGGCCTGCCACAAAGCCAGGCGGCTGCCGCGGGTACCGATACGAATAGGACGATTCAAAACCATGGGAAGAAAAGTGGTAATCTGAGGCGACACGCAAACGAGGCAAAAAGTTTTCTTTTGCTTTCTGCAGGCGCCGCGCTTACTTGGCTTTACAAAGGTAACCGGCAGGCTTGCAGCATCTGGCTATAGGCCTTTTAGCGCAACCTATAGTAGATTAGCAAACTATATTTTCTGCATTTCCAGCCTCTAGGCGGGCATTTTCAGCAGCTCGGCGATGCGCAAAGACATATCCACGAAGACCATCCGCGGGTTGGCGTTGCGCTCAATATGGTAGTGGGCATCGTTGAGTTCCTGCGTCAGAGCATCGGCGTTGGCGCGATGCACGAAGCGGCTAAAGCCTGCTACAAACTGCTGCTCATTGGCCGGTAGGTGGGGCACAAACTGCGCATCGATGCCATAAAGCAGCACCTTGCGCAGAATGCCCAGCCCGAACTGCAAGAACTCCTTCTGATTTTCGCGGCCCATCTTCTGGAACTCGTCGGTCTTGGCCAGAATCAAATCAACTTTGTAGCCGTAGCACTGCCGCATCCACTCCACGAAAAAGGTGAAATAGTCATCGTCGGTGGCAGCTTCGCGGCTGGCCAGGGCAGCGCCCAGGTTGCCTTCTACCAGTTGGGCAATCTGCCGGGCCTTGCCCTCGGGAACTTGGTGCTGCTCGCGCAGAAAGCTGGTGACTTCGGCCTCCGAATAAGGCCGAACAACGACCGGCTGTACCCGGCTGATGATAGTCGGCAGCAACTGCTCGGGCGAGAAACTCACCAGCAGAAAAATGGTAGCCGGTGGCGGCTCTTCCAGCAGCTTAAGCACGGCGTTGGCCGCGGCCGGGTGCATGAGCTCGGGCAGCCAGATAATCACGATTTTGAACTGCCCCTCAAATGCTTTGAGCGAAACCAGCTTGAGCAGCTGCAAACTTTCTTCCTTGGATATGCTGCCCTGCTTGTTGTCGGCCCCGATATGCTGCATCCAGTCGTTGAGGCCCTGATAGGGGTTTTCGAGCACGAAGCTGCGCCAATCCGCCGCAAACTTGCTGCTAACCGCGTCCTTGGCCACGGCTTTGGTAGTCGTGACGGGCAGGATGAAGTTCAGGTCGGGATGAATCAGCTTGTCGTTTTTCTGACAGGCCGGGCACTGCCCGCAGGAATCCTGGGCAGCGGGGCCCCGCTGCTCACAGTTCAGAAACGTGGCGTAAGCCAAGGCCAAGGCCAGGGTGGCCGAGCCTTCGGCCCCGCGAAACAGCTGGGCGTGGGCCACGTGCTGCCGGTGCACGGTTTGCACCAGCACGCGCTTGACGTCCGTTTGCCCGGGAATTTCAGAAAAGCGCATCGGTTGGTAAGTTACTCGGCAATAAGGCACTTGCCACAAGCTTCCGGGCTTGCAGCGCGGGACGGGAAAGTCTCACCCTTGGCCACGCCTAACGTAAGACTTCCCCAGAATTTTACTCAGCCGCGGCAGCCGGGGCTTCTTTCCCGACGGCCTTTTCCCAAATCCGGTCCTTGGCCGTCTGGTCGAAGACGTGCTGCATGATGGCCTGCTCGGTGGCGTCGTAGGCCAGTTTGCGCCGGGCCATAACCCGCTCGGCTACTTCGGCTACTTTGGGCATCTTGAAGGTTTCGAAGCCCGCAGACCCGCCCCAGCTAAACGAGGGAATGAACGTGCGCGGAAAGCCGGCCCCAAAGATATTGGCCCCCACGCCCACCACCGTGCCGGTATTGAACATCGTGTTGATGCCGCACTTGCTATGGTCGCCCATCATCAGGCCGCAGAACTGCTGCCCGGTGTTCACGAAGCGGCCCGCGCTGTGGCTCCAGATTTTGACTGGGGCGTAGTTGTTCTTCAGGTTCGAGGTATTGGTATCGGCGCCCAGGTTGCACCACTCCCCAATAACAGAGTTGCCCAGGTAGCCGTCGTGACCTTTATTGGAATAGCCCATCAGAATGGAGTTGCCGACTTCGCCGCCCACTTTGCTGTAGGGCCCCACGGTATTGTCGCCGCGCATTTTGGCCCCGACGTTGATATGTGACCCTTCGCACAAGGCCAGCGGACCTTTGATAATGGCGCCTTCGTGAACTTGGGAGTTTTTGCCCAAATAGATCGGGCCGTCCTCGGCGTTGAGAATAGCCGCTCGAATCTTGACGCCTTCCTCAATAAAGATATTCTCGGGGGCGTACACAATGGTGTGGGCATCCCCTACGGGCTGGGACTGGCGGCCGTGGGTAAGCAGGGCAAAGTCACGGCGGATTTCGGCCCCGTTGTGCAAAAACAGGTGCCACACTTCCCGCAGCGCCAGCACCGGCTCGGCCACTTCGCGGGTATTAGTAAAGCCATCCTGAATCAGTTCGGCAATGTTGGTGGCATTCTCCAAGTGGGCTGCTACCAGCAAGTCGCCATCCATGAGGGCTTCGCCGGGCTGCAAGGCCTGTACCTGCTTGGTCAGCAGCTCGTCGGGGCACACGGCGCCATTGATGACTAATGCGGGCCCACCGACGAGGCCCGCGGGGTATTTGGCCTGCAGATATTGCTCGGTAAGGTAATGCACGGGCTGCCCGAGGCGGTGCTCCCACTTTTCGGCTACTGTCAGGATGCCGCAGCGCAGGGCTGCTACCGGGCGGGTGAAAGTAAAGGGCAACAGGTGGGGCCGGATGGCCGGGTCGTCGAAGAGCAGAACAGTCATGCGGGGCAAGAAAAGATAAGCGGGAAACAGAGCCGCAAGTTAGCGCCTCAAGCCTACAACCGCTTGCCCGGGCGCCAACTTTGCGGGTGACCCGGGCCGAAAATTCAGGGGTTGAGGCAACAAAAAACTCCTTCCAGCCAGGCCGAAAGGAGTTTTGTATAATCTAGTAAGCTGCAGGCATCCGCTTGCGGCCACTGACCAGAATTACTTCTTCTGGTAGCGGTTGCGGAATTTCTCAACGCGGCCAGCGGTGTCGATAAACACGTTTTTGCCGGTGTAGAAAGGGTGCGAGGCGCTGCTAACTTCCACCTTGATGACGGGATACGTTTTGCCGTCCTCCATCGTGATGGTCTCGTTGGAGTTCATCGTCGAGCGGGTGATGAATTTAAAGTCGCTGGACGTGTCCTGGAACACAACTTCGCGATACTCGGGGTGGATGTCTTTTTTCATGGTCGTGATGCCGTTTTAAACCTTCTGGCCCTGCCGATTTTGCGGAAGGGACTGCAAAAGTACACGTTAGCTCCGGATTTTAAAAACGTCCTGCGTCTTTTCTACTTTTAACAGGATTGTGAGCCTCCTAAACAGGAAAATGCATATTTTTGGTCGCGCCTTACTATTTCCTAATCCTACTGTTGCCTTTTTATGCGTCGTAGTGCTACTCTATTTTTTACATTTTGCCTGCTGCTAGGTACGTTGGCTTACGGAGCCACGATTACCCTATTTCAGGCCAGCTTCGATGGCTCTAACGTGCGCGTGGAGTGGGAAGTAACCAACGAAACCGGCGTACAGAGCTATGATTTGTGGCGTAAGGCCAACAACGAGCCCGCCTTTGCCCACCTGGGCACTCAGACGCCCAATAGCCAGCGGCGCTACCAGTTTCTGGACACCAACATGTACCGCGGCACGGCTGGCGGCGGGCCCTTCACCTACCGCCTGACGGTGCACACCACCACCGGCGACCAAAACTACACCACTGTGCTCAGCTCAACGCCCAGCGCCGTACAGCGCTCCTGGGGCAGCATCAAGTCGATGTTTCGCTAGGCAGTGAGAGGTGAACTAATGAGTTGCAGAATAATCAAGCCGGCGCGGAGCCGGTTTTTTTGTGCGCGTATCTTTGGCCCGCAGCTTCCCGGCGTGGCCTAACCGAGGACCTGAGCTCAACATCGGGGCTTAGTCCCAAACTTGCTACCTCACCAGTTCACCATCTCATCCCTTCATCCATGCGGATTTGTTTTGCTACCAACAATGAGCACAAGCTCACCGAAGTCCGGGCTATGCTGCCGGCCAGCATCGAGCTGGTGAGCTTGCGCGATATTGGCTGCCACGAAGAGCTGCCCGAAACCCAGGACACGCTGGAAGGCAATGCCCGCCAGAAAGCCGAGTATGTGTGGAATAATTACCAAACCTCCTGCTTTGCCGACGATACGGGCCTGGAAGTAGCGGCCCTGAACGGGGAACCGGGGGTGTATTCGGCGCGCTACGCCGGGCCTCAGCGCTCCGCCGCCGACAACGTGGCCAAGCTCTTGCACGAGCTGCAGGGCCAAACCAACCGGGCGGCGCAGTTCCGGACCGTGGTAGCGCTGGTGTTGCCCGATGGCGCGGTGCACGAGTTTGCCGGGGCCGTGGATGGCATTATCACTGAGCAGCTACGGGGGGTAGACGGCTTTGGCTACGACCCGGTTTTTCAACCCCAAGGCCACGCCGTGACCTTCGCCGAAATGAGCCTGGCCGAGAAAAACGCGCTGAGTCACCGGGCCCGGGCCGTGGAGCAACTGGTCAACTTTTTACAAGCCCAGGCGGCCCAAATGTAGATTCAACAGAAATATTCGCTCTGGGGACGGCCCGAAAACACGGCGGCACAAGTCATTTTGCTACTTTTGCAGGGTTGGCCCTGTCGGTACGGGCCCATTCCCACCCCATGCAACATCCTTTCATCGTCGGTATTACGGGCGGCAGCGCCTCGGGCAAAACCACCTTTCTGCGCCGCCTGCTGGCCTCGTTTCCGGAAGAAGACATCTGCCTGATTTCGCAGGACAACTATTACCACCCGCGCGAAAATCAGTCGATGGATGTCAACGGCGTCACCAACTTCGACCTGCCGTCTTCCATCGACTCGGCCGCCTACGCCGCCGACGTGCTGCAAATCAGCCAGGGCAAGGAAGTGCGCCGCCAGGAGTATACCTTCAATAACCCCAACGTGAAACCCGCCGAGCTGGTATTTCGGCCCGCCCCTATTGTGGTGGTGGAAGGCATCTTCGTGTTTTACTTCGAGGAAGTAGCCAAGCTGCTCGACCTGAAAGTCTACATCGATGCCCGGGAACACGTGAAGCTGCAGCGCCGCATCGTGCGCGACCGGGACGAGCGGGGCTACGACCTGGAAGATGTGCTTTACCGCTACACCAACCACGTAGCACCGACCTACGAGAAGTACATCAAGCCCTTCAAGCAGGATGCCGACATCGTGATTCCCAACAACCGCCACTTTGACCGGGGCCTGGAGGTTCTCGTGTCGTTTTTGCGCCATAAAGTGGCAGAAGGCAAGCACTAGTCCGCCATTCAACAGTATCAAAAAAAGCCTCGGCTGGCTCCTGCCTCAGGAACCGGCCGAGGCTTTTTCATGCCCAAGATGAAGCTGAAATTTGGTTGGGGCAGCCTTGGGTTGCAGACTTCTGGAAGCCCCGGCTACGAATTTTAAGAACGATTGTTAGTTTTTTCCGACCCCACCTGCCGCTTTTCCCTTGCCCGCGCTACCGGGTTTGGTTATATTTGTAGCCATTGCCTTGAGAATGCCAGAGTTTATCAGCCACTTTTTGCCTCGCCTGCGCTTCACGCTGCTCACAGCTACCCTGCTGTTTGTGCTGTCGTTGAACCACCAGGCCGTTGCCACCTACCGGCTCCCGGTGGGCAAGGAAACGCGCGTGGGTGCGGGGCCCAAAGCGGCACTGGTCAAGAAGAAAGTACTGCTGGAAGCTACGGCTCCGCTGGGCTTGTGGCTGGCTCCGGCCGCCGACGCCTGGGCGCCCGACTCCGAACCGCTGGTATGGCCCCGTCTGCAACCGCAGGCGGCCGTATTGCAGCCCCGGCCGAGTGCCGTACCCGATTTGTTCCGCTCCCGGCTGCTGGTAGCAGCCTTGTCGCCGCACGCTCCCTAACCGAGCCGGCCTGTTGCGCGGCTCTACTCAGGAGGAGCCGACTTGCTGCTGCAAGTGCAGTCGACGCGCGGCGGACCTAGCTCCGCCGCCCGATCCGGATTACTTTCCCCGAATACATTTTAGTTTCTCTCAATGCGTAATAAAGGACTTATTATCGCGCTGACGGCCGTCGTGACGGCTCTATGCGCGTACTTTCTCTTCTTCACCTACATTTCCCGTGGGGTGCAGAAGGATGCCGTAGCCTACGCCTCCAAGGGCGGTAAGCTCGACGAGCGGCAGCGGCAGCACTACCTCGACTCGGTGTGGCGCGCCCCCGTATTTGGCCCCTACACTTACCGCGACGTACGCGCCTCGGAGCTGGGCCTCGGCCTCGACTTGAAAGGCGGTATGCACGTAACGCTGGAAGTTTCGCCGGTGGAAATTGTGCGGGCTATGTCGGGCAACTCCAAGGATGTGAACTTTAATAAGGCTTTGGCTCAAGCCCAGGAGCTGCAGAAGACCAACCCGTCGACGCCTTTCACGGCGCTGTTTGCCCAGGCTTACCGCACCATCGCGCCCAACGACAAGTTGGCCCGCATCTTCGCTAACACGACCAACAAGAGCCGTGGCATCGACATCAACTCGCCCAACGAGAAGGTAATTGCCGCCATCGACAAGGAAGAGGAAGAAGCTATTGACCGTTCCTTCAACATCCTGCGTACCCGCGTCGACAAGTTCGGCGTAAACCAGCCCAACATTCAGCGCGTGAAAGGCACGGGCCGCATCCAGATTGAGCTGCCCGGCGTGGATAACCCGGACCGCGTACGGAAGCTGCTCCAGGGCCAGGCGAAGCTGGAGTTCTGGGAAGTGTGGCGCACCGACGAGTTTGGCCCCTACTTCAACCAACTCAGCGAAGTGCTGACGGCCAAAGAAGCCGCTGAGAAACTCAACGGCACTGCTGCTGCCACGCCGGCCGCCGCTACCACCGACACCACCGCTACGGCTGCCACCGCTGCCGCCGGCGACTCTTCTTCGCTGGCCAGCCAGCTGGCTAAAAAGAAGCCCAACACGGCTACTGCCGCTGATTCGGCTAACCCCCAGCAGGGCAATGCCCTTGCTAAACTCTTCACGATGCCCGGCGCTTTGGGCTCGAACGTGCGCGACACCGCCCGCGTGAATGCCCTGATGAAGAGCCCCGAGGTACGGGCCGTGTTGCCCGCTAACCTGACCTTCCTGTGGGGTGTGAAGCCCGACGTAATCGAAGGCCAGGAATACTTGCAGTTCTACGCTATCCGCAAGTCGCGGGAGGCTACGGCTCCGCTCGGTGGCGAAGTAGTATCGGATGCCCGCCAGGATTACGACCAGGGTGGCCGCCCAGAGGTTTCGATGCAGATGAACCCTTCGGGCGCCAAGAAGTGGCAGCGTCTGACGGCCGCCAACATTGGCCGCCAGGTTGCTATTGTTCTTGACGACTACGTGTACTCGGCTCCCGTGGTGCAGGCTGAAATTGCCGGTGGCAACTCCAGCATCTCGGGCAACTTCTCAATTGAAGAAGCCCAGGACTTGGCCAACGTACTGAAGGCCGGTAAACTCCCCGCCCCTACCCGCATCGTGGAAGAGGCCGTAGTGGGTCCCTCGCTCGGTCAGGAAGCCATCAACCAGGGTCTGTACTCGTCCTTGGCTGGTCTGGTACTGATTATGATCTTCATGGCCGTGTACTACGGCAAGGCGGGCTTGGTGGCTGATGCTGCCCTGCTCTTCAACGGCTTCCTGATTCTGGGTGTATTGGCTCAGTTCGGCACCGCCCTCACCCTGCCCGGTATTGCCGGTCTGGTGCTCACCTTCGGCATGGCCGTAGACGCCAACGTACTGATCTTCGAGCGTATCCGCGAGGAACTCGACCACGGCCTGACCGTGAAAGATGCCATCAACAAAGGCTACGCCCGCGCTTTCTCGGCCATCTTCGACTCGAACGTGACGACGATGCTGATTGCCATCATTCTGGGCTTCTTCGGTACGGGCCCGGTGCAGAACTTCGCCATTACGCTGGGTATCGGCGTACTGACCTCGTTCCTGTCGGCTGTATTCGTGTCGCGCCTTATCATTGAGTGGCTCACCAAGAATAAGGAAACGACCAGCATCACCTTCAGCACGCCTATTTCGCGTCACCTGTTCAAGGGCTTGAATTTCGACATCGTGGGCAAGCGCAAGATTGCCTACGCCGTTTCGACCATCTTCATCATCATCGGCTTCGTGCTGATGGCCGTGCAGGGTGGCCCCAACCTGGGCGTTGACTTCCGCGGTGGCCGTAGCTACGTAGTTGACTTCAGCAAGGCCGAAGTTGCTTCCGACGTGAAAGAATCGTTGGCCGATGACTTTAAAGGTGCCGGTACCGAGGTGAAAACCTTCGGCGCCCCGAACCGTCTGCGCATCACGACCGGCTACCTGGCCGAGGACGAAAGCGTAGCCGCCGACGAGAAAGTGCAGAACGCCCTGCTGACCGGCCTGAAGCAGTATGGCGCCGACAACCCGCAGATCAAGAGCACCTCGAAAGTAGGCGCTACCATTGCCGACGATATCAAGAAGACATCGGTCTTGAGCCTGGGCCTGACCCTGCTGGGTATCTTCGTCTACGTACTGTTCCGCTTCGAAAAGTGGCAGTACTCGATGGCCGCCGTAGTGGCTCTGTTCCACGATGCCCTACTGGTTATTGCTGCCTACCCCATTGCCCGTCTGTTCGGTTTGAACTACGAAATGGACCAGATCTTCGTGGCCGCCGTGCTGACCATCATCGGCTTCTCGATGAACGACACCGTGGTTATCTACGACCGGATCCGGGAATACCTGCGTGAAAACCCGCACCTGACGTTTGCTCAGGTAGTAAACCCAGCCCTGAATAGCACCTTCTCGCGGACCATGATTACGTTTACCACGGTATTCCTGGTGGTAATCGTACTCTACATCTTCGGTGGTGAAACGCTGCGCTCGTTCTCCTTCGCCATGATTGTGGGTATTATTTTCGGTACGTATTCGTCGCTGTTCATCGCCACGCCGATCATTCTCGACACCTACGGCCGCAAGGAAGCCCGCGAGCGGGGCACGACTACCTCGACGGTTATCACCGATGCCGACGCGCCCAAGCTGTCGACCACGGTACAGTAAAAACCACGGATTCGACGGATTTTTTTGAATTCATCGGATCTTGTGAATGATTAGAAAAAGCCTGGCCCTAGTGGTCAGGCTTTTTTTATTGTGGCTTTTACAGCTGCCTAACCGTCTTTTTTATAAATTTTATAAACTGAGGCAACCATTCTTCGCCGCCCTCCGAGTCGCAGGATATAACCCCCGCCGCCGTGCCGCTACCTGACCACGACCCCGAGATGCTCATCGCCCTGCTGGCTGGCTGCCGGCGGGCGGAGCGCGACGCACAGCGGCGGCTGTATGGGCTTTACTACAGCTTCGCGCTGAGCGTGTGTTTGCGCTACACCCGCACCCGCGACGAAGCCATGGAGGCCGCCAACGACGGGTTTATGAAAGTATTCCGCGACATAAGTCGCTTCGACGTGGCCCGCCACGAAGTCAGCGGTTCGTTTCGGGGCTGGCTCAAGCGTATCATGATTCACACGGCCATCGACCATTATCGCAGCCAGGAAAAGCACCAACACCAGCAGGAACTCGATGAGGTGGCTTTTGCCGAGGCCGACCCCGGCCACTCGGCCCTTGACACACTTTCCTACGAAGAGCTGCTGCACCTGATTCAGCAGCTTTCCCCGGCCTACCGCACGGTGTTCAACCTCTACGTCATCGACGGTTTTACCCACGAAGAAGTAAGCACCCAGCTAGGCATCTCGGTGGGAGCTTCCAAATCCAACCTGTCCAAGGCGCGCGCCCACCTCAAGCACCTACTCAAACAAACCAACCACCATGCGTACGCCGGATATGTCGGATGAGGAACTCGACGCGCTGTTTCAGCGGAGCGCCGAGAACTATCCCGACGAACATAACCTCAGCGCCTGGCTGCAGATGGAGCGGAAGCTGGACGAAGCTGCCGCCGGGCAGCTTGTGCGTCAGCGGGTGCTGCGCATCTTCGCTCTGGAAGCCGTGGTGGTACTCATGGCCCTGCTGGGCTGGTGGGGTATAGCCGCTACAATCGGCTGGAAAAAGCGGCTGGGCCAACGGGCGCGGCGCGGTCTGTGGCTATTTTGACGGAAACTACCCGGCCGCAGCTTCAGCAAGCTGTTCAGCGGCCCACCGCCGGACCGCTGGCCCTGCCTCAGCCGCAACCGGCCCGCTCACTGGTCCCAGCAGTAATTTCGAGCATTCCGAATTCTTCCTCTACGGTAGCGGAATCTGCCTTGCCAACCCAGCCGACAACCCCGGGTACGGCTCGCCCCAGCCGTTTTACAAACTCCACGCGCCGCCCGATTGGTTTGGCAACAGTTGTGGTACCGACCGGTTGGCTTAAACCGACGATTCAACCTACTGCCGAAAACAGGACGGCACCTTCAGCCAAAAATTCTAGTCCAGCAGTCATCATTCCAGCGGCTCATCCAACTGCTACCGAGCCTGCTCCTCAATCCCAGACCGGATTGTTGGTCCCAGCCGCAACCCTAGCCGCCAACAATCCGGACCGGCAGCCAGCTTCCGTTGTGCCGGCCCCGACTTCCAAAGCCGACCAACCCGCGGCGGCCGCACCGGTGACTCCTGGAACAGCTGTTGCAGCGGCTACGCAGCCGGGTGGTGAGCCCCTGCCCGACCGCCCTTCAGGAGCCACCTTCGCGGCCGGGGATTCAGCAACTACTCTGCTTCCCGTGGTTGCAGCGGCAGGGGCCGAATCCCCGGCCCCGCCGACCGATTCAGTTCAGCAGGAAAAAGACCTGCCCCACCGCGTGAAGCCAGCGTATCGCCTGAGCATCGGCGGGCTGTATGCCCCGGAGCTGAGCACGGTGGGCTGGACCAAAACCACTTCGCCGGGCAGCAACCTGGGCGTACTGGTAGAATACCGTTTCACCGACCGGCTCCGGCTTAACGTGGCCGCTATTCGCTCGGTGAAGCGCTACGTGGCCCGCGGCAGCGACTACACCGTGCCGGCCGGCACCTGGGACGGCAACTACACTATTGACCACGTGGGGGCCGTGTGCCGCATCATTGATTTGCCCATTAACCTGCGCTACGACGTGGTGTACCGAGAAAATTCCTCCGTGTTTGTATCGGCGGGCCTGACCTCCTTGCTCATGCGCGACGAGCAGTACGCCTACGACTATGAGTACTACGGCAAGTACTATACCCGCAACTGGAACGTGGCCAACGGCTCCAACCACTGGCTAAGCGTGGTAAACCTGTCGGCGGGCTACGAGCGGGACTTCGGCCAGCGCTGGTCAGGACAGGCCGAGCCGTTTGTAAAAGTGCCCTTGGGCGGCGTGGGCTTCGGGAAGGTGAAGCTCAGCAGCGCCGGCGTGTTTTTCAGCCTTAAATACCACTTGCTCCCGACGCGCTAAGTCGCTAACACGAGCCGTCGGCTATAGCCTCCTCGGCTTTCTGCTGCCATCATTTCCTGTTTTATATGCTACGCCCAGTACTTTTTCTGGTTGGCGGACTAGCTATGCTCAGCAGTTGCGCCTACGACAATGCCGAAGAGCTTTTTGCCAAGCAGCCCACGGCAGAGTGCGACGTGACGAGCACCACCTACGCCGCCACGATTTCGCCTATCCTGGACCAGAATTGCCGCAACTGCCACAGTGCCCGGCTTCCGAGCGGCAACGTGAACCTGGAAGGCTACACCCAGGCCAAACGCTACGCCGACAACGGTAGGCTGGTGGGCGTCACGAGTCACGCCCCCGGCTTCTCGCCCATGCCCAAGGGAATGCCCAAACTCTCGGACTGCGACGTGGCCCGCATCCAGAAATGGGTGGCAGACCAAGCCCCCAACAACTAAGCCCTTCTTGCTATGAAACATCTGTTACTGCTCGGCCTCGGCCTGCTGCTCCTGCTGCCGACTGCCCAGGCCCAGGGCAAATACTCGACCCGCACCGGCTCGATTCGCTTTTTCTCCGGCACGCCTCTCGAAGACATCGAGGGCCGCAGCACCCAGGCTGCCGGCGTGCTCGATATGAATACTGGTAAAGTAGCCTTCAGCGTGCCCATGAAGTCCTTCGTGTTCAAGCGTACCCTGATGCAGGAGCACTTCAACGAAAACTATGTGGAGTCGGAGAAGTACCCCACGGCCACGTTTTCGGGCGCCGTGGTGGGCTTTCAGCCGGGGCAGTTGCCGGGCACCGGCCTCCAGCGCGTGCAGGTGGAAGGCGACCTGACCATTCACGGGGTGAAGCGGCGGGTGAGAGTGCCCGGCACGCTGGAGCTCAAGGACAGCCACCTGCTGGTAAGCTCGAAATTCAACGTGGCCCCGGCCGACTACAACATTGAAATCCCGGCCCTGGTCCGCGACAATATTGCCAAGACCATGGAAGTAACCCTGGCCTTTAGCTGCGACCCTACCCCTCGTCTCAAACCGCCACTGCCCGATGAGTTTTCTTCGCTCTTTTCCCCAGTTGGTCCTGCTTGCCGGCCTGCTACTCGGTACCGTGCCGGCCCTGGCCCAGGACGATGACCTGCTGCGGGAGCTCCAAGCCAAAGCCGCCGACAGCACCCACTCCCGCGTGCCCGACTTCACCCAGGCTACTTTCAAAGGCACCCACATTATCAACTCCCAATCGGTGGAGACGCCGGGCCAGGGCACGCTGCTGTTCTTGATTCAGCACCGGTTTGGCACGCTCAACAGCGGGGCCTATAACTTCTTTGGCCTTGACCAAGCCGTGCTGCGCCTGAGCTTTGAGTACGGCCTCACTGATAGGCTAGCTCTGGGTGTGGGTCGTAGCTCTCAGGACAAAACTTTCGACGGATTCGTCAAATACAAGGCCCTGCGGCAAAGCACCGGGACCCACGCCATGCCGGTTTCCGTGACGCTGCTAGCCTCGTCGGCCCTTACGTCGCTGAAATTCGTGGAGCCCGAGCGCACCACCCGCACCCGCCTGGCCTATACCTACCAAGCCCTGATTGCGCGCAAGTTTAGCCCCTCCTTATCGGTGCAGCTTATGCCCACGCTGGTGCACCGCAACTTCGTGGACAGCAAGCGGGCCGAAAACGACGTGTACGCCCTGGGCGCGGCCGTGCGCCAGAAGCTCACCAAGCGCCTGGCCCTCACGGCCGACTACTTCTACCTCTTGCCCGGGGCTACCGCCACCGATATGCGCAACGCCCTGGGCCTGGGCGTCGACATCGAAACTGGTGGGCACGTCTTCCAGCTGCATTTCACCAATGCCCAGGGCATGATGGAAAGCCTGTTTGTGCCTCAAACCACCGGCAACTTCTTCGACGGCGACATTTATTTCGGCTTCAACGTGAGCCGGGCCTTCACTGTGAAAAGCCGGTGAGCAGTAGGGCATAACTGGGTGTAAACAAATTTATTTTTATTTGATTACACCCAGCCAAGTACTCCTAGCTTGGGTGTAAACAAATTTATTTTTATTTGTTTACACCCTCCCGAAAGCCCAGACAGGTAAGCACAAAAAAAGCCCGGCTATTGCTAGCCGGGCTTTTCTATATAAATCTGGGAAGTACTTATACCGTGATGCCTTCGGCCACGACTTCGGTTACTTCGGGTACCATGCGCTTGAGCAGGTTCTCGATGCCCGACTTGAGCGTGACGGTAGCCGAGGGGCAGCCCGAGCACGAGCCCTGCAGGTTGACGGTTACCACACCTTTGTTGTAGGAGCGGAAGGTGATGTTGCCACCGTCCTGCTCCACGGCGGGGCGCACGTAGTTTTCGAGCAGGTCGATAACCTTCTGGCTGATCTGCTGATCCTGCTCCGAGGCGTCGCCGGTAGCGACGGCCTGCTGGGCGGCCTTCTGCTCGGCCACGGGGTCGATGGTGAAGATAGGGCCGCCAGCTTCCACATACGACTTCAAGAAGGTGCGCAGCTCGGGAATCAGGTGGGTCCAGGTCAGGTCCGAGGCCTTGGTGATGGTCACGAAGTTGGCTGCAATAAACACCCGGCTCACGTAGTCGAAGTTGAACAGCTCCTGGGCCAGCGGCGAGTTGGCAGCGGCCTCCAGGTTCGGGTAATCCACGCTCACCCCGTCGCTAAGCAGCTGGGTATTGAGCACGAACTTCATGGATTCGGGGTTGGGGCTGGCTTCGGCGTAGATGGAAACCGGGGCAGCGGGGGAAGTGAGGGTATCAGCCATGTTTGAAAGACTTGGAGACGATAGAGATGACGCAGGAAGCTGCGCTAAAGTAGTAAACAGCAGTGGCGGTAAAACCGTGCCACGCACTATATGTTGCGAAGGTACGCAAGTAGTGGCAGTTTGGTAACCAGGTCCCGCGCCAGAATGGCTGGCAGCCCGCTTGGCAATGGCAGAAGCTCAGTTACTTGCCGGCCCCTTACGCCTTGTTGGCCCGGGCCCGCAGCAACATATCAGCCACTACCAAATTGGTCATGGCATCCACGATGGGTACGGCCCGGGCAGCACGCAGGGGTCGTGGCGACCTTTACCAGCCAGAGTGATTTCCTCGCCCTGGTCGTTGATGGTGGCCTGGGGCTGCAGAATGGTAGCCACGGGCTTGAAGGCAACTCGGAAGTAAATATCCTGCCCGTTGCTGATGCCGCCCTGAATACCGCCCGAGTGGTTGGTGCGGGTGCGCACCTGACCTTGCTCGTCGGTGTAAAAGGCGTCGTTGTGCTCGGAGCCAAACAGCAGGGTGCCCGCAAAGCCTGAGCCGTACTCAAAGCCTTTCACCGCGTTGATGCTCAGCATGGCCTTGCCCAGCTCGGCGTGCAGCTTATCGAATACGGGCTCCCCCAGCCCAGCCGGCACACCCTGCACCACGCCCGTCACCAGCCCGCCGACAGTATCCTGCCGGTCCCGGGTCTGGCGAATCAGTTCGGTCATCTGCTCGGCGGTGGCGGGATGGGGGCAGCGCACCATGTTCGAGTCAATCAGGCTCAGATCCAACTGCTCGTAGCCCACGGGCACGGCCACCGCGCCCACCTGCGAGACGTAGCTCAGGGCTTTGATACCGTGCTGGGTCAGAAACTCACCAGCCACGGCCCCAGCCGCCACCCGGGCCGCCGTTTCGCGGGCCGAGCTGCGGCCCCCGCCCCGGTAGTCGCGCTGCCCATACTTCATATCGTACGTGTAGTCGGCGTGCGAGGGACGGTAGGCGTGTTCAATGTGGGAGTAGTCGTGGCTGGCCTGGTCCTGGTTGCGGATGAGCAAACCAATGGGGGTGCCGGTCGTTTGCCCATTGAAAATACCCGACAGCACCTCTACCTGGTCGGCCTCCTTGCGCGGGGTCGTCAGCTCCGACTGCCCGGGCCGGCGACGGTCCAGAGCCGCCTGAATGGTAGCCACCTCGATAGGCACACCGGCCGGACACCCGTCGATTACGACGCCAATGCCGGGTCCGTGCGATTCGCCGAAGGTGGTAATGCGGAATAAGGTACCGAAGGTATTCATGGGCAAAAAGTCAGTTCGGCCGCAAAGGAACCGCTAAAACTTGAGTTTGGGAGCCAGGCGCGGGCGGTAGATGAAAAATTACGCCGGTTCAGCTTACGAATGGCCCCAACCTACGCCCGACGGCCACTGCGCCACCAGCCCACCACGGCCAGCAGCCCTAGTGCCAGCAGAATATAGTTGGCGTAGCGCCGCACCTCGGTGTAAGCGTCCCGGGGCTGCAGCACGTTGTCGGCCGACTCCAGCACGTCCTGGTAGAACGGGTCGTCGGGGCGGGCATTGAACACGGCCACGGTTTTCTCGGCCCCTTTCAGCTGGGGCCGCAGCCCGGCCCGCAGCGTGTCGTAGCGCGCGGTGCTGGGGTTGAACACAACTAGGTGAAAGAGGCTGTCGAGGGCCAGCACGCCCGGGCGGCGGCCTATCAGGCGGTAGACGAACCGTTTGCTGCCACCTACCCGGCCGCCCTGTCGGGTCACGCCCAGTTCGGTATCGGGGCCGTACACTTCCACGCCGGTTGGCAAGGGCGGCAAGACCGGGGCAGCCAACGCCGCCAGGTTGCCCTCGCCTTCCACCGTAAACGAATAGGTAAAGGCCTTGCCGGTCCGGAAGGTGGTGCGGTCAATGGCTTCGCGTAAACGGTAGTCGCCCACGGGCACCTGGTCGCGCAGCGGGTGAGGCGGCAGGGGCTTCACAGCAATGGTGCGCGGGGCCGTGCGGTAGATTTTGAAGCCCTCCATGCGGTTGTCGAGGCCGGCTTCGGGCTTTTTGGCCACCCGGTACTTCACCATTTGCAGCGGGATTTCCGGAAACGTCAGCGGCTGGGTGTTCAGCGGGTAGTATTCGGCTTCATAGAGTCGGTAGCGCAGGTAGGTCTTGCCGCCGGCCACCACCGTCTCGGGCACAATTTCCTGCTCGTTGAAGGGCTCTTCCCAAGCCGTACGCTGCCGTAAGAGCCGCAGAATCTCGGGCAGCTGGCCTCCAAAGTTGTAGAAGCTCAGCAGCCCTTGGTCGGCGGGCGTGAGGTAAAAGTATAGCCCCACGTGTACGCCTTCGCCCACGAAAACGGTGGTTTTGTCGGGCACCAGGGCCATGAAGGCGTTGTCGTGGGGCTCCACATACTCCTGGGGCTTGGGCTTGCCAAAAAGCTTATCGAGCAACCCCAGCCCCTGCACGGCCCCACCGGCCGTGGGCGGGGGCGGCGCGTCTTGCTGGGGCAATACCTGCAGCTTGCTCCCTGCCGACTGCACCGTTTGCCCATTAATGGTCATGGTAAAGGGCTTGAGCTCAAACTCGCCCTCGTTATAAGCTGCGTAGCGCTGGGTGATGGTCAGCTCCGTGGAGGTCTGCCCGCCCACGATGCGTGTAGTCGTGGTGCTCGACTTGCTGCTTTTCTTGAAGCCTTCGATGTCGGGAAACGCCGAGTAGCGCTCTAATGGAGCCCCGCGCAACCGGAAGCTGATGGTGAAATAGTCGTTGACCGGAAAGCTGGCGCGGCCCAGCACAATGTCGGCCTGCCCCGGCTTCGACTGCGCACGTCCCGGCCCACCTACTCCGGCCAGGAACAGAAGTAGCAAAAAAAATACGCGCAGTTGGGCCGTCATTCGAACGCTAAAAAGGAGGGCGCAAAGCTACATAAAAACGTCTCTACCAGGCTGAATCCACTTTCCCCGGCCTTTGCCCTGGCTCTATATAGCCTTCTGGTTATACAGAAAAAGCTCAACAATAGCAATCCGTTTTTAAAGCCGTGCCGTAAATGGTTTCAAATCTCAACAGCATCTGGGTTTTGTCCTGCAAAAAACGACTCTAAAAGCCGTACTGGCAGCGCCTTGCCCATTCTTTCCTTTCACCCTTACAATTTCCTCCCATGTCTAAGATCATCACTTCCGGTGGAGATGAGGCCGAGTTCGCCAAGCCCCTCTACGTTCCGATTAAAAGACGTTCCTTCTTCATGTACGCCGGTGCTACGGCTGGCGCTACCGCCCTGCTGCTCTCCGGCTGCGACGATGATGACGATGACACGGTATCTACGCCAGGTATGGTTAACCTGGGCTCAGGCGACGTAGGCGTGCTCAATTACGCCTATGCTCTGGAACAGCTCGAAGCTGCTTTCTATGCCCGTGTAAAGGCCAGCCCGGCCAGCGACTTCTCTAACACGGAGAAAGATTATTTCAACCAGGTAGCCGCCCACGAAGCCATTCACCGCGACTTCCTGAAGGCTGCAATTAACCGCGACGCCCCGGGAAAGATCATTGCCGACCTGAACCCCAACTTCGACTCTATCGACTTCACCAAGCGGACTGCGGTGCTGAACGCCGCCAGAACGTTCGAGGATCTGGGCGTGCAGGCCTACAATGGCGCGGGCAAGTACCTCAAAACGGCCGCTTACCTGGTAATTGCGGGCCAGATCGTATCGGTAGAAGCCCGTCATGCGGCTTACGTGCGGGACTTGATTTCCAATGGCAGCTTCGCCGACGACTCCATCGTGGATGCCGCCACCGGCCTGGACAAAGCTCTGGAGCCCGTCGATGTTATTGCTGCGGCCCAAGGCTTCATCAAGGAAAAGCTCGACGCAACCAACGTCGGCAAGTAATTTCTTCTCCGTTTAACGACTCCCCATCATGAACATATTTCGCATCATCGAGCAATTGTCGGAGGTAGACTCTGACGCACTTGGCCGCTTCGACTCCCGCCGCGCCGTTTTCAAAACCCTGGGCGAAACTGCCAAGAAAGGCGCCCTGGCCGCCGCCCCGGTTTTTGTAGCTTCCTTGTTCCAGAAAGCCTACGGCCAGACTACCGCTCCCTCGGTGGTGGAGGTTCTCAACTACGCTCTCACTCTGGAGCTGCTGGAAGAAGACTTCTACGCCAAGATGATTGCCGCCGGTCAGGTGCCGGCCGGAGCTCCCGCTGCCGCCATTGCCCTGATCAAGAAGCACGAAACGGCCCACGTAACGCTGCTCACCAACACCATCAAGGCCCTGAACGGTACGCCCGTAGCCGGCAAGAAATTCGATCCTGCCAAGTTCCCCGCCGACTACACCACCCAGTTGGCCTTTGCTCAGGCCCTGGAAGATACCGGTGTGCGGGCCTACAAAGGCCAGGCTGGTAACCTGATGGGCAAAATGGCCGGTACCACCAGCCTGCTTCAGGTAGCCCTGCAAATTCACTCGGTAGAGGCACGCCACGCCGCCCACATCCGCACCATGCGGGCTCAGACTCCCTGGATTCCCACTGCCGATTCGAGCCTGCCGGCTCCGCTGGGCCCGGTTTACACCGGCGCTATTCCGGAAAGCAACGTCACGCAGTCGGGCGTAAACCTGACTACGCAGTTGGGCACGACCTACACGGCCAACGACGCGGCCGCTTCGTTCGACGAAATTCTGACGATGGCCGAAGTGCTGGATTCGTCCCGCGCCGGTGGTCTGGTAGTATAATACCAGCCCGGCTTCTTGCCAAACCGCCAATACACGAGCGGCTGACTTCCCTGCGGAGTCAGCCGCTCTTGTGTTTTTACTTAGGTGCGGTTGCCGGGGCATACGCAACCTTTGCCCCGGCTCGTTACTCCTGTCATTGGTGCATCCCAGTTTATCGGAGTACCTTTGTAAGGGCTGCCTCCTGTATCTAGGCAGTCCCGTTTTTCTGCCGCGTACTTTTAGCTAATGTCTGAGTCTGCTTCCACTTCCTTCCTGGCCCGCAGCATGCGGCGCCGCTCCTTTTTTCGGGTAGCCGGGGCTACTGTTGCTGCTTCCACGCTGGTCTTGTCGGGCTGCGTCGGCGACGAAGAAACCGTGGCGCCTACCACGCCGGATGTGCCAGTCGTGAACCTGGGAACCGGGGATGCGGGGGTGCTCAACTACCTGCTGCTGCTCGAACAACTGGAAGCGGCCTTTTACCAGCGGGTGGTAACGACGCCCCGAGCGACCTGCCCGCCGCCGAGCTGACGGCCCTGACCGACGTGCGCGACCATGAAGTAATTCACCGTGAATTCTTCCGCCAGCTCATTGGCAGCACCGCTCTGCCAAACCTCGAATTCAACTTCACCTCCATCAACTTCACTACCCGGGCTGGGGTGCTGGCCGCAGCACGCACGTTCGAAGATCTGGGCGTGGCAGCTTACAACGGGGCCGCCAAGCTGTTTACTTCGAAGGCCAACCTGGTTTTGGTCGGCAAGATTGCCTCAGTGGAAGCCCGGCACGCTGCCTTCATCCGGGACTTGGTGCAGCCTGCCAACCCTTTTGACGAAGTCGTCGGGGCCAGTGGCCTAGGCGCCGTCCTGACGCCGACGCAGGTGCTGGCCGCCGCCGCCGTCTTTTTGCCCTATACCATTCTTAGCTCCGGGTTGCCAACCGCCTAAGCAGGCAACGGCTCCGCTTATTCTTTGCCATGAACATTCTCCAACTGCTCGCTGATCTTGCCGCCGTTGACTCCGAGTCCTACCAGCGCCTCAGTGGGCGCCGGGGGGCGCTAGCCAGTTTGGGCCAAACGGGCCGCCGGGCCGTGGCCGCAGCCGTGCCCCTGGCATTCGGCACTATGCTTACCAAAGCCTACGGCCGCCGCTCTAACACGGTGCTGGATGCCTTCACGCTGGCCCTGACGCTGGAATACCTGGAAAGTGAGTTCTACAAGCAAGCGCTGGCCTCGGGTCTGGTATTTCCCGGCAACTCCAAAGCTGTATTCCAACAGATTTACCAGCACGAGCAAGACCACGTGGCGTTTCTGCAGGAAACGTTGCGCATCTCGGGCGTCACGCCGCCGGCTAAGCCTCTGTTCGACTTTACCGGCAGCAAAAACGGGAAGCAGGCCGCCTTGTTTCCCACGGTTTTCCAGGACTTCGCTACGTTCCTCAAAGTAGCCCAGCTGCTGGAGGACACCGGTGTGCGGGCCTATAAGGGCCAGGCCGACACCCTCATTACCGATAATGACCTGCTCGAAGCCGCCATCCGCATTCATGCCGTAGAAGCCCGGCACGCAGCCCACATCCGCAACCTGCGGCGCGCCCAGGGAGCCAACGTGCGGGCCTGGGTGAGCAGCGCCGACGAGGTGATTACCACCGCTGGGGTTACCGACGCGGTGTATGCCGACGAACATCTGGACCGGCAGCAGCTGCCCGTTGCCGATGGCAAGATTCCCTTCTTCCCCACCGACACCACCCAGATTGTAACCACCACCCCGGAGAAAGCAAAAATCAGCATCGGTGAGGCTTTCGATGAGCCTATCAGCTCTACCACGGCCAGCACCATTGCCGCGCTGTTCATTTACAGCTAGCCTAACACTCTACTATAGCTTGCACCACTTGAAAGAACGGCTTCGGCCGTTCTTTTTTTGTATTAAGAAAGGGTTAAAAAGGACCGCTGGGCTTGCACTATCAAAACTAATTATTGTATCTTTCAATAAAGATAGTCCGTATGAGCCTCCCAGCCGCAGCTTTTTCTGTGGCTCTCGTATAACACCCCTGCCCCCCAACCTCCTCCTACCCAACCTACCCAAAACAACCTTGACCGATGCTGGAATACGTAAAAACCATCCTGCTAAAAGTCAGCTTCGACAAAATCCTATTTGAGAAAGAGCTGCGCAAAGGTTTCCGCATGCTCGTCCCGACGGAGTTAGCCGAGCTGAAAGCCTGGTGCTATCAGCAATTCGCTAAAATCTACCGAGGAGTTCTAAACCGCGTTTTTGCCTCGGCCGTCTAGCCCCCTTTTTATTCTTCTACCCGTATTTGCGCATCCGGTTCGTTTGTCACGAACCGGATGTTTCGTGTTAGGCCGGCATAGCCGGTACGTTTCACCGCCGACTGCCGGAATAATTCCGAGAATAGCTCGTGGGTAATTTCCTGCCAGTCGTTGGCCTTCAGGTGCGGCAGTTGGGCGTGGGGCCGGAATTGCGGCTCCTGATGGGGCTTGGCAAACCGGTTCCAAGGGCACACGTCCTGGCAGATGTCGCAGCCAAACACCCAGTTGCCGAACTTGCCCGCCACTTCCTGCGGAATCTGGTCTTTGAGCTCGATGGTGAAGTAGCTGATGCACTTGCTGCCATCCACTACGTAGGGGTTGGTAATGGCATCGGTGGGGCAGGCATCCACGCACTTGGTGCAGGTACCGCAATAGTCCTTGATGGGCCCGTCGTAGTCCAGCTCTACATCCACGATGAGCTCGGCAATAAAGTAAAAGCTGCCCACGCCCGGCGTAATCAGGTTGGAGTTCTTGCCAACCCAACCCAGCCCGCTCTTCTTGGCCCACACCTTGTCCATCACCGGCGCCGAATCGACGAACACCCGGCCGCCGACCTCCCCTATTTCCTGCTGCATATCATGGAGTAGCTCCTTGAGCTTGTCCTTGATGACAAAGTGGTAGTCGCGGCCGTAGGCGTATTTGCTGATCTTGAGCGTGTCTTCGTCGGCGGGCTGCTGGTCTTCCGGGGCCGGGTAGTAGTTCAGCAGCAAAGAAATGACCGACTTAGCCCCGTCCACGAGCAGGCGCGGGTCGAGGCGCTTGTCGAAATGGTTGGCCATGTAGGCCATCTTGCCATTCATCTGCTGGTTAAGCCAATTCTCCAGCCGGGGCGCTTCCTCTTCTAGAAACTCGGCCTTGGAAATACCGCAGTACATAAAGCCCAGCTCCGCCGCGCGGCGCTTGATGAAAGCAGTGTACTGGGCAGTTGGGAGCATGAGTTTGGGAATGGCTAACTACAAAAATACGGCATTACTTCCTCTCCTGTGCCACATGTTGCCAAGTCGGGCGAGCAGCTACTCAAATTCGCTGATATCCGCTTCTAGCATGTAATCCGTAGTTTCGGTCGGGAGAAGCAAAGGAAGCCCCTCCTGCCGGGCGGCTAATAAGTTTTGCGCGGTGCCGGAAACGTAACAGCCATCCTGCCCATAAAGCCGTGGATTCATCATCCACATTTCCCGTTTGCTCTGTGCTCTTACCGGTATAGAGTCCAGCGCGGCGTAAAATGAATCCGGCAAATAGTCACCTCCAAATTCGGACGTTACTTTAGCAACGAGCGTGTCATGGTAGAAAACCTGAACCAGGATTTGCTGCTGATCCGGAGTCAACGATTCGATGACGCGGAATTTTTGCTCCGGGAGCAGCTTAGTCAAGAACTCAGATAGAGTTAGGGCTAAGTCGCCGTCCTCATACAGGCATTCCGCATCAAAGTAATGAGTACGCAAGTCGTACTTTTTGCTCAACCGCCTTGTTCGGGCATCTAGTACCTCTCTTTTCCTAAACGCATCGGACATATCCTCTTTCGGTTGCTGGCTTTGGCATGAAGCCAATATGCCCAGGCAAACTGCTACGACGAACAGATGCCTGGGCATACGGCGGAGGGTACTCCTAATCATGTATACTCTAACCCTACTCCTGAGCGCCGAACAAGTCCCCGGGCGAATTGCCGCGCAGGTGCTGGGGCATGAGCTTGCCTAGGTGCTTGTAAGCTGCTTCGGTGGCTTCGCGGCCCCGGGAGGTGCGCTTGATGTAGCCTTCTTGGATCAGGAAAGGCTCGTACACTTCCTCAATGGTTTCGGCTTCCTCACCGCAGGCCGTGGCAATGGTGCTGATACCCACCGGGCCCCCTTTAAACTTGTCGATGATGGTGTTCAGGATGCGCTTGTCCATGTCGTCGAGGCCGCGGGCGTCCACGTCGAGGGCGTTGAGGGCAAACTGGGCAATGTCGACGGTGATGGTGCCGGTACCTTTGATCTGGGCAAAGTCGCGGGTGCGGCGCAGCAGGTTGTTGGCAATACGGGGCGTACCGCGGGAGCGGCGGGCAATTTCGAAGGCCGCATCCTCATAGATGGGCGTCGCCAGAATTTCGGCCGAACGCATCACAATGTCAGTCAGCAGTTTGGCGTCGTAGTATTCGAGGCGGGAGCTGATGCCGAAGCGGGCCCGCAGCGGCGAGGTGAGCATACCGCTGCGCGTCGTGGCGCCAATGAGGGTAAAGGGGCTCAGCGAAATCTGGACCGAGCGGGCATTCGGGCCCGAATCGAGCAGGATGTCGATGCGGTAGTCCTCCATGGCCGAGTATAGATACTCTTCCACCACGGGATTCAAGCGGTGAATCTCATCGATGAACAGCACGTCGTGCGGGTCCAGGTTGGTGAGCAGGCCGGCCAGGTCCGAAGGCTTGTCGAGCACCGGACCCGAGGTCATCTTGATGCCGGCCCCCAGTTCGTTGGCGATGATGTGGGACAGCGTGGTTTTGCCCAGACCGGGAGGCCCGTGCAGGAGCACATGGTCGAGGGCTTCGCCGCGCTGCTTGGCCGCGCCCACGAAGATCTGCAGGTTGTCGACTACTTTGGCCTGGCCCGTGAAGTCGGCGAAGCTCAGGGGCCGCAGGGCCTTGTCAATCTCTTTTTCGCCGGAGTCCATGTGGTCATTGCCACCGGTCATGAATGGTTCGCGCATAGCGGGGCTATATTCAGGTATTGCGTTGAATAAAGGTAACGCTTTCGACGCCCAAAATGCTCCCGGTTTTTAGTAAAATTTAGTATTCACTACGCTTTTTCTACTAGTATAATTAGCAAAATAGGGGTTTCAAGCCTTTAGGTACCTGGAAATAAGCCTTTCTTCCCTTCTTTGCGGCCTCATTTGCCGTGCCCATGAATTTTTCCCTCTCCGATACCTGGATTACCCACCTGCCTGCCGACTTCTACGAACAGCTGTCCCATTGCCTGTCGTTGCACGGCATGGTGTGCGCCGAACTGTTTAGCCGACCCGACTCGGCGCTGGTGCAGCAACTCATGCTGCTCACGCCCGTGACGGCCGCCACGGTGACCGCGCTGAACGGGGTGCAAAGTCAGGAACAGCTCATTGAGGCGCTGCGGCAGGAGCCCGGCCACGTCTACGATATGCTGCTGCTCGGGCGCCTGGGCCTGGATACCTCGCTGGCCGAGCCGGTGTTGCGGTTTGTGCGCCAGCAGATGTACGTGTCGGAGGAGCAGCTAGTAGCTATTAAGGTGTACTGCGTGGAGCTGAGCGAGGCGTTTCTGGCGTCGGTAGAGCAGCACCTGGCCGAAACCGACCGGGCCGTGGCCGGCCGCCTGGGTCAGCACCGCCTGCAGATCGAGGAAGCCTTTTTTACCCACAGCGAATCGGTGCAGGAAGAAGCCGAGCCCCTGCCTTCGGTGGCCAATGTGCGCTTCAACGAGCCCCAGCTCCAGATGGTGCGGCTGGCCGTGCTGCTGGTGCACAGCCTGCCCACCGACTCGGAGGTAGAGTTCGTGCGGGCCGTGACGCAGATTCCGGCCCTGCAGCCCCACAACCTGGAGGCCCTGACCGAGCGGTTGGGCGCCTTGCAGGCCGGTGACCAATTCACGCTGACCATGCCCGAGCTAGTGCAGCTTTACCAGGCCATGCAGGTGTGCGGGCTGGTATTCGTGTCGGATGTACTGGTGGCGCTGGGGCTGGAAGACTTTATGTCGGGGCCACCAGAGCTGGATGAGCCCGCGGCGGAAACCGAAGCCCCGGCCCGCGGCCCAATGAGCAGCCGGCAGGCGGTGGGCGAAATGGTCAGCGGCTTCACGGAGTGGGTACAGGCCAACTTTGCCGAAGACCCCGAGGTGGAGCTGGCCCGCCAGGAAATAGCCGCCCTGACCGACCTGATTTAAGCCCGCAGCAGCTACGCCAACGTGCCAGCCGGCAGTAGTACTTCGATTTCGAGGTGGAGCCAGTCTTCCTCCCAGGCTTTGTGCGCGAGGCGGGCACCCAGCGTGTAGCCGGCGTCGAGGAGGCGGGCTACGGTTTCGTTGCGCACTTCGGGCAGGTAGCCCAGCCACACGCCGCCCTCGGCCGCCGTGGTCAGTACTTTCACGGCCCAGTCGTCGTACTTGCTGTCGGACTCGCGCACCAGCTCCAGGGCCTGACCTACGTAGAGCTTAGGCTCGTGCTGTTTGAGTTTCTCCCGGTGGGTAGTGCCGGCCACCAGGCATTCAAGCAAAATCAGGGCGGGGGCAGAGGATGCGGATGCAGTAGTCATGGGGCCAATTTACGGACTCGCGGCAGGTTTTATGCATAAGGCCGCAAGCTGACAGGGTTTTACTGACAATTAGGGCTGGTGCTGACCGGCAGCACCCGGTTTCCTGGACCTTACGCAGTGCTCTATATACGTTACGGGTTGCGTAGGATACATTGTGGGCACCTTTTGCCATCCCGAGGCCAGTAGTGGGGCTATACATTGGTTTGCCGTGGTCTTACGGTTTCCTTTGCCCAATGAATTCTTCGCCTGCTGCCGCTGAAAGTGCCCCTGCTGCCGGCCGTCGTTGGCCCCGGGCGGAGGCAAGTGAATCAGCCGGCAGCGGCAGCCGTAAAAGCCAGTTTGAACAGCATCCGCCACGAATACGGCGGCAACATGCGCCTCTCTCCTCTTTTCCTTATGTATAGCAAAACTGAAGCCGCTCAGCTACGCCAGGCTTTCTGGACTACGTTTGGGCAGTATATGGCTCCCGTGCCTTCGGCGGAGGGTGTCCCGACCAACTGGATTAACTACAAAACCGGGCTCAAGCACGTGTACTTCCGCCTGCGGGCCGATGTGCGCCACGCCACCATCAGTATTGATATTACCCATCCCGATGAAGGCCTGCGGGAGCTGTTTTTTCAGCAGTTCCTGGAGCTGCGGCGCATGCTGGAGGAAAGTCTGGGCGAGGCCTGGACCTGGGAACCGCAGTTTGTGGACGAAAACGGGCAGACGATGAGCCGCATCTACCAGGAGTTGCGCCCGGCCAATATGTTTGACCGGGAAGACTGGCCCAAGCTAATTTCCTTTTTCAAGCCCCGCCTGATGGCCCTGGACGAGTTCTGGAGCGGAGCCCAATATGCCTTCGATGATTTGCGGTAAGGCACTGCTTACCAACCAAAAAGGCTGCTCCCACGCTCGGGAACAGCCTTTTTTGGCTCTCTACGCCCTATTTTTTTAAGACTGGTTACCGCTCTTGATGCCCTGGCTTTGGCTTTCACCACCTTCACTCTGAGGGCCTTTGCTGGTGTGGGAGGTCTGGGCGCTGGGCGTGCGCAACTGCGGCTCCCGGCTCTGGCCAGCCCCGGGCGTACCGCCCTGGTCGGCGTTGGGGCTGCTGTTGTTTACCTCATCGAGGGTATGATAGCGGACGCCGTTGTTGCCGCCGCTGCCGGCCATAATGCTGGCAATACCGTCGGAAGAGCCGGAGTCGGACTCACTGTCGGGGCTGAAGCTGCCGTCGCCGTCGCGGGTGCGGTCGTGGTGACGCAGGTTGGGGTCGGGGCCACCCTGGCGCATTTCGTCGCCTTCCTGGCGGTACTGCTCCTTGTCGTGCTCCCGGCGTTCCTGCCGCCGCGACTCGGCGTTTTCGTGCTCGTTGTCAGTATTCATAGCGCTGAGTTTACTATTGAAAATCAACTGTTTATACGCCAGCCAATTTTCCTCCGGTGCCGAATGCCCAAATTTTACAAGTGCCCGGTTCAGCTCCGCCAACTGGCAAGGTCGGCCAATGTATAGGCTGGAATGGAGCCACTCTGCTTCCAGCTTGGCTCTAGCACTCTATATAGTTATTTAATAGTATTTGGCTTGATTTCTGCGCCCGGCAGGCCATAGAAAGACAGGTGTGGCACGGCTTATTCTTACCTCCTAACCCAAGTGTATCATGCGTAACATTACTTGCTTACTGGGCCTACTGCTGGCCTCCGGCGCAGCTCTGGCCCAGCGCCAGCCCACTCCCTCGCGCTACCTGATGCTGGTGCGCGTCATCGATATATCGGTGCCGGGGTCGGAGCTCGGGCGCAGCTCTTCTCTAACGACTATTCAACCCGACGGTACCTTCAGCACCGAAGAAGTCCAGGTATTGCCCATTACCAGCATCAGCAAGAAAACAGCCAATGCCAGCATTGCCCGCTTTACCCCGGACTCGACCAGCAATAACATCCGCCGCCAGCGCTACGCCCAGAACACAGTGTACCAGGCCGAGGTGAAGAAACTAAATGAACTGAGTGCCCAGGGCTGGCAGCTGGTGAGTACCACCCAGGAAGCGGCTACGGTGCGTTATCTGTTTCGCAAAGACGCGGCCGTAACCCAGTAGCGGCCGGGCTTACAAGCACGGTCCGGCAGTGGCGCTATCCTTTGATTTTTGTCCGATGAAGAAAACTTTCTGGGTTACGGCCCTGGTAACAGTGGCCTTCGGCAGCTGGGCGTTTTATCCCAAGCCCGCGGCCCCCGCCGAGTACATGGAATTGTCGTTGCGCGAGGTGTACGGCACTCATACCCTGGTCATGATTCTGCCCACTGGTGAAATCAACGAGCAGAAGCTCGATGTCAGGGGCAAGAGCGACTACCGGTACCGGGGGCAACTTATACTCCGGCTCAATGAGCTGCGGGCCCAGGGCTGGACGGTAGCACAGCAGCAGGAATCCGAAACGGTGGTTCCCGATGCCCGGCACCCGCAGCTCAGCCCTGACTTTGTCCGCACCACGACGTATCTGCTGGAAAAGCCTTGAGCCCAGCTGCCGCCAACGCATAGACCAAAGCCGCCCCGGAATTGGGGCGGCTTTGCCGTTTTAGCTTCCAGCAGCGGAGCGCGTTTGCCTACCCTGCTTTCTTATCTGGGACAGGCGTACTTGCCGCGCTACCGGCTTTGGGAATGGCACCTGCTCAAGCTGGTTTGGAGCCTATGGCCGAGCTATTGCAGCGCGGCCTATTTGGGCTTACCTTGGCTGAGTTTCACACCTTATCAATTGCTCTTTTTTATGAAAAAAGCTCTACTTGCCGCCACGCTGACCCTGACTGCTCTGGGCACCTGGTCGTTTTATCCGAAACCCGCCGAGGGCGGCGGCACCATGATGGTTATCAGCAATATGTCGTTCGGCCTCGATGCCCAGGCTTCCATCATCACCATTGCTCCCGATGGAGGACAGAAGGAGAAGGAGCTCGACTTTAGCCGGGGCAGCGCCAAGCGTATGGCTGCCAACACGGCCATTGTGCACAAAGCGGCGCTGGCCACGGTGAATGAGTATACCAAGGCTGGCTGGCACGTCATCAGCAGCACGCCCAACAACATGACCAGCACCGGCAATACCGTCTTCAGCCAGACGGTGTACGTGCTGGAGAAGTAAGCTTGTCGGCACACGCAAAGGGCCGCCCCACAGTGGGGCGGCCCTTTGTGCTTTATCCCAGGTCCTGCCTGCAACAGCGTCCTGACTGATGACAGCAGAACCAGTCGATTCCTACCTTATTTAGACAGCCTTCCCTGAGCCGGACTTTAGTGCAAGTATTTCTCAGCTGGCCACCGAACCTTATATACAAACCAGCAACCCTTGCTTGGCAATGGCAGCGTCGCCCACGAATTGCTTTAGCTCGTTGAAGCTGGTCACTAGCCAGTCTACAGTTTCCTCAGGCTTTTCCTCTTTGCTCCAGCCTACTGGATAAATCTCCAGTTCGTCCATTGCCGCACTATCGTAGCGCAACCTGAATTCTGATTCGGACAAACGGCCCAGCGCCGCCGCGAATTGACTGACTTCGGCATTGGTGAGCCCCCGCGCCGGGCCGAGGCCGACGCTATGTTCTTCTTCATTCCCAATTACCTGCCCGCCATCCATTAAGTAAGCCAACTCCTCGGGACCTTCCCAGCCCGAACCCGTTAGCATAAAGTGCAGGCCGTGCCAGGCTTTGTCTAGGTCTAGCTCCTGACCAGCCGGCGCCAGCTCGTCCACTAAATCCAGGATCAAGTCGGGCTCGGCCAGCAGTTGCTGCAGTTGCGGCTCACTTACTTTCCTGAGTATCATAATCATGCCCATAGCTGAACTGCGGTAAAGGTGAAACTCAATAAAAACGACCATTCTGCCCTTAGAATGGCCGTTTCAAGGTAGGCAAATCAGAGGTTACTTAAACGCCGGGGCTGGTGAGCAGCGGGGCGGATAATACCCAAAGTGCGTTTTGATGGTGACTATTAATCCTCCGCAGCCCAGGCCAGGGAAAGTAAGAGCTTGCCGGAAGTTGGATCCGCAGACTCAGCCCAGCAGCAGCAAGGCGCGGTTGGCGGCGGCTGTTTCCTGGATAAAGTGCTGTAGCTCCTGCTGCATCTGCCGTTCCGTTGGGGCAGGTCCCTGTTTCTCACTGGTTGGACGGCTACTGTCCTCGTCCCAGGTAAAGGGTAGAGAATTGTCCATATCAAAAAATTCCCAACCATCGGGAGACAGGAGAACTTCGGGAGCAGCGGCGGGGCTTTCGGGCATTTCAGCCAACGCGCTGGCTAACGCGGTACTAAGCTTTAGCACCTGCGGAGCCCTGAATATTTGGGCATCAAAACCCAGTGACCAAGCATCTTTCCCGACCTGCTCCCCTTCGTTGACAATCATATGCCAAGCCGTGTGGCTGCACGAAACGAGTATAACCAACATTCTCCAGTCGTAGAAACGCCTTGGCGAATCAGCCGGACCCAGGTACGAAGCTATGTTGCCGGTCCGTTCATAGGCTTCTTCAGCGCGCTGGTACTCGTCCGCTTCCAGCTGAACCAGCTTTTCCGGATATTGCAGGAACTCCTGCGCATCCGTATCCGAAATTGACCGAAGTTCACAGGACCTGCCCATGAGGTGACGTTGAATCAGGTGTGCTTGCAGAGCAAAGGAATTAGTGCCAATCATTGCCGCAATGACGGCATTGGCGGGCCTGGGGCGTGCGGGCAAGCAGGCCACAGCGAGGACACAGATTTAACAGCTTCTCGCGGCCATGCGCATTGAAGACAGTAACGGCCGTGTTATACCGAAAAGCATCCGGTCCGTCGGCCAGCCTTTCCAGCAGTTGCTTATCGGTAATTAGCCAGCCCTTACGCGCACTAAGAATCTGCATTCTCTGCCGTACCGAGGCGGCCGTTACTGCCATCAGCTTCTCCGTCGTCAGTAGATGCTGCAATATGAGCTTCTCCTGCTCTGATAGAAGATGCCAGTGGTACGTAAGGATGTAGCTCACCGTCTCTTGGTCCATGGAGTTATATGTAAAACGGCCGCCCTGTTTCCAGAACGGCCGTTTTATGCAATGCATTAGGTCTTACTTGAACGCCTGAATTCCGGTAATATCAGCGCCGGTAATGAGCAGGTGGATGTCGTGGGTGCCTTCGTAGGTAATCACCGACTCCAGGTTCATCATGTGGCGCATGATGGGATACTCGCCGGTGATGCCCATGCCGCCGTGAATCTGGCGGGCTTCGCGGGCTACCTGCAAGGCCATGTCCACGGAATTGCGCTTGGCCATGCTGATCTGGGCGCTGGTGGCTTTGCCCTCGTTTTTGAGCATGCCCAGGCGCCACACCATCAGCTGGGCCTTGGTGATTTCGGTAATCATTTCGGCCAGCTTCTTCTGCTGGAGCTGGAAGCCGGCAATGGGCTTACCGAACTGCTCCCGCTCCAGGGAATACTTCAGGGCCGACTCGTAGCAGTCGATGGCTACGCCGATAGCACCCCAGGCAATGCCATAGCGGGCCGAGTCGAGGCAGCCGAGGGGGCCGCGCAGGCCTTCCACGTTGGGCAGCAGGTTTTCTTTGGGCACCTTCACGTTGTCGAACACCAGCTCACCGGTGCAGGACGCGCGCAGGCTCCACTTGTTGTGAATTTCGGGAGTCGTGAAGCCTTCCATACCGCGCTCCACAATCAGGCCCTTGATGCGGCCCTGCTCGTTTTTGGCCCACACCACGGCAATCTGCGCCTCGGGAGAGTTCGAAATCCAGAGCTTGGCGCCGTTGAGCAGGTAGTAGTCACCCATATCCTTGATATTGGTAACCATGCCACCGGGGTTGGAGCCGTGGTCGGGCTCGGTGAGGCCGAAGCAGCCCAGCCACTCGCCCGAGGCCAGCTTGGGCAGGTACTTCTTGCGCTGCTCCTCCGAGCCGTAGGCGTAAATGGGGTACATCACCAACGAGCCCTGCACCGAGGCCGTGGAGCGCATGCCAGAGTCGCCACGCTCAATTTCCTGCATAATCAGGCCGTAGCTGATGTAGTCGAGGCCGCCGCCGCCGTACTCAGTGGGGATGGTAGGGCCAAAGGCACCCACGTCGCCGAACTTCTTGACGATTTCGGAGGGAAAATGATTGTCCTGGGCCCACTTTTCAATGCTGGGGCTGATTTCCTTCTTGACAAAGTCGCGGATGCTCTGGCGGATGAGCTTGTGCTCTTCGGTCAGCAGGCCGTCGATGTCGTAGTAATCGGTGAAGCCGGCGGCGTTCAACGAACCGCTGCGGTGCTCGGCTTTAGCCTTGGGCGAGAGGACGTCGGATTGGGATGACATAACTGGGGGTTGGGTGGGAATCAGCCTCAAAGATAGAAGTTTCAGCATGCAGAACAGGCCCCGGGTGGGGTTGGTTCGGTGCGGCCGAAACAGCGGCGAAGTTTATGATATGCCGTATTCTTGTACACTGCCGGCCCTCCCTGATGGGGAATCTTGCGTTTTTATATTCAAAACAGCTGATTCTTCCGTAGAGGGCACATTCCCTTCCGCCCTATCCTTCTGCCCTTCTGCATATGAGTCACGAAAAGAAACTAAACGAGCTGGAAGCCACGGCTATCTGCGGCAACGATATTTCCTCCTCGTGCCTATACGTCTCGGCCCTGGCCATTGCCTATGCCGGACAGTACGCCTGGATTGCCCTGCTCATCGTGGGAGCGGTGCTGTTTCTGTTCCGCACGATTTACGGCGAAGTGGTAGGCGCTTTGCCACTGAATGGCGGCGCCTACAACGTGCTGCTCAACACGACCAGTAAGCGCAATGCCGCCCTGGCCGCCTGCCTCACCATTCTGTCGTACATGGCTACGGCCGTTATTTCGGCTAGTGAGGCCATGCACTACCTGCACACGCTCTGGCACGGGCTGCCCATTATCGGGGCTACGCTGGGGCTGCTGGGCCTGTTTCTGGTGCTGACCATCCTGGGCATTTCGGAGTCGGCGAAGGTGGCGGTGGCTATTTTTCTGGTCCACCTGGTGTCCCTGACTTTGCTGGTGGGCAGCGCCATCTGGTACCTAGCTACCCACGGCCTCGATACCATGAGCCTGAATTTCCAGCTCCCGGTGAAAGGCGGCAGCGTAGTCAATGCGCTGTTTTTCGGCTTTAGCGCGGCCATGCTGGGCATTTCGGGCTTCGAAAGCTCGGCCAATTTCGTGGAAGAACAGGCCCGGGGCGTGTTTCCCAAGACTCTGCGCAACATGTGGATTGTGGTGAGCTTCTTCAACCCCGTTATTGCCTTTCTGGCCATTGCGGTGCTACCCATGGTGGAAGTCGGCCAGCACACCGAGACGCTCCTCTCCCACCTGGGCACTACCACCGGCGGCCGGTGGCTGGGCATGCTCATTTCAGTCGATGCCGTAGCCGTGCTCAGCGGGGCCGTGCTGACCTCCTTCGTGGGCGTGAGCGGCCTGATGCAGCGCATGACCCTGGACCGGATTCTGCCCCAGTTTTTTCTCAAAGCCAACAAAGCCGGCAGCAACTACCTGATCCTGATTACCTTTTTCCTGCTCTGCGTATCGGTGCTGCTTATTACCAATGGGGAGCTGGGGCCGCTGTCGGGGGTGTATACTATTTCCTTTTTGTCGGTAATGGCCTTTTTTGCCCTGGGCAACTTCCTGCTCAAGAGCAAGCGGCCCAAGCTGCCGCGGCCGGTGTATGCGGGCATCACCACGGTGTTGCTGGCGCTGATTGGCATTCTGGTGGCCCTGTACGGCAACATCAAGATTCACCCCGACTACCTGATTGTGTTTCTGCAGTACTTCCTGCCCACCATGGCCCTGGTCTACATCATGCTCAACCGCACGGCCATTCTGAACCTGATTCTGGCGGCAGTGGAGTCGGTGGCCGAGCATTCGCCGCGGTTTTCGCGCCTGGGCCGGCTGTTTGTGAAGCGGCAGCTAAAGGAGCTGCACAAGCAGGAATTCGTATTTTTCACCAAGGGCGACAATGTCTCGAACCTCAACAAAGTCATGGCCTACGTGGTAGAAAACGAGTTTACCAACCGCCTCAAAATCGTGACCCTGCTCAAGCCCGGTGAGGAATATCCGCAGGAGCTGCTAACCGACATTCGGGTCCTGGACCGCGCCTACGAGCAGATAGAGGTGGATTTTGTTACCATCGACGGCAAGTTTGGCCCCGAGCTGATTGACCGGCTTTCTACCGAGTGGAATATCCCTAAAAACTTCATGTTCATCGGCTCCCCCGGCAACCAGTTTCCCTACCACATTTCCGAGCTGGGCGGCGTGCGACTAATTATTTAAGGAGTTAAGCTACTAACTTCCTGTCCTTGTAGGCAGCGCGAAGCAATCAGTACTCTGACATGTGCGGAGCCTTCTGATATAAAAAAGCCCCTTACTACACGCGGTAGTAAGGGGCTTTCTGGTAAAAGAGTGTTTGTCACTAGCAGAGGACGGATAGCCGCCGCTTGATGCGCGGAATGTCGTTCCTCCTTGCAATGACCCGGGTTCTACCTGCGCACCTTAGAACTTCACGCCAACCGAGGCCAGGAAGTTGCGGGTGGCCTGGGGGAAGTAGAAGTTGAAGATCTGCGGGTTGCCGTCGGCACCGGGGTAGCCGTAGGTGTAGCCGTTGGCCACGTACTTGCGGTTGAGCACGTTGTTGACCAGCAGGCCCAGCTCGATTTCCTTCACAAATACCGGCCGGATGCTGTAGCGCACCCGGAAGTCCAGCACCTGATAAGGTGCGATGCGCTTGGCGGCACTGGCGGTGTTATCCAGAAACTGCTCACTGACGGTTTTGTAGAGCAACGCCAGGCGCAGGCCTTTGAGTGGCTGGCCTTCCAGCGTATGCGCCGACACCACCGAGGGCGAGTAGGAAATAGTTGTCGTGCGGGCCTCGGCGGCGGTTACGGGCAGGTAGTTGGCGTCGTAAATCACCTCCCGGAACCCCTGAATCCGGTTGCGACTGAGCGTGAGCGTAGAGCTGAGGCTGAGCTTATCGTTCATGGAGGCAAAGCCCGTCAGCTCCAGGCCGGTGCGGTAGCTGCGGTCCACGTTGGTGCGCAGGGCATTGCCCACCGAGTCGAGGCGGCCGGTGGCCACGAGCTGGTTGCGGTACTGCATGTAGAAGTAGTTGGCTTCCAGGCGCAGCGTCGTTTGGGGGCCCAGCAGGGTGCTGTTGGCGCGCGTGAGGCGGTAGCCGCCCTCAAAATCGTTGAGCCGCTCAGCCTGGGCGCGGGGCTGGCCGGCGGGCCGGTCGGTAAAGTCGGAGCGCACCGGCTCCCGCTGCCCGCGGGCGTAGCTGGCGTAGAGCTGCTGCCCTTCGGCCAGGGTAAAGGTGGCCCCGGCCTTGGGATTGACGAACAGGTACCGCTCGTGGGTTGTCACGTCACGGTTCTGCGCCTCCAACCCGTCGATGCCATACTTGATGCGGCGTACCTGTAAGTCGCCGTACACGCCTAGTTGGGGCAGCACCTGCCAGGTAGCCCGGGCGTAGGCGTTGAAGTCGGTTTTGCGGGCATCGTTGAAGTAATAGCGGTGGCGGATATTGCCGTTGGAAGCATACTGCGCCCAAATTACCTCGCCGTAATGGTCGTTGACAAACTGATTCCAGGCTCCACCCAAGGTGGCTTGCAGCTTATCGTTGTTGCGGGGCTGGTAGTTCAGGGCAAAGGTGCCGCCGTAGAAGTAGTTGTCGAGCCACTTCTGGTCAATCAGGTTAGTGCGCGTAAGCGTATCCCCACCAATTACTACGTTCTGCAGGTTATAGTCGGCGAATTTGCGACGCGCCCGGTAACTTTCGTAGTACCCAAAGCCGCGCGTCAGGTGCAGGGCGGCCCCCACATTCCAGTCTTGGCCCAGGCCCTGCGAAAGGTGGAGCTGGTAGTGGTTCTGCTGGTAGTTGTCGGTCTGGTTGTCGTAGGTGTAGTAGCTGTAGCGCCGGCCTTCCTGCAGGCCCCGGGCGGCATCGGCCTCGCTCAGCTCGCCGTTGTCGATAAACTGCTGGAGCAATTTCCGGTCACCGGTAATCAGCGGCTCGGGCACGCCGTTCCAGGCCTGGTAGGTTTTCTCCCGGCCCGAGAAGGTAATAAACTTGAGCAGCGTATTCTTGGCCTGGTAGCCCGCCGAGAGGTAGTACGACTTCAGGTCCGACGAGGCCCGGTTCAGGTAGCCGTCGGTGGCGATGCGCGAGAGGCGGCCGTCGATGGTGAAATGCTGGCCTAGCAGACCGGTGCCAAACTGCACGGTGTTTTTCCAGGTGTTGAAGGAGCCGAAGCTATTCTGGGTTTCCCCGTAGGCCTCGGTCCGGTTCTCCATCGTGGAGATGTTGATGCTGGCCCCGAAAGCCGCACCGCCGTTCTGGCTGGTGCCCACCCCGCGCTGCACCTGCAGGCTGCTGATGGACGAAGCCAGATCGGGCAGGTTCACCAGGAACGAGCCGTGCGACTCCGCATCGTTCAGCGGCACCCCGTTGATGGTCATGTTGATCCCCGTGTTGCTGGTGCCCCGGATACGGATGTCGGTGTAGCCCACGCCCGCTCCGGCATCGGAAGTTACCACTACCGAGGGCGTCTGGTCGAGCAGGTAGGGAATGTCCTGGCCGAAGTTGCGCTTGGCCAGGTCCTCCCGGCTCACGTTGGTATAGGCCGTGGCGGTGCGGTCGTTGGCCCGGCTGGCCGTTACCAGCGCCTCACCCGTCAGGATGCCGCCCGAACGTAGCCCCAGCGCCAAGCGCTGCTCCGTGGGCTGGCCCTGCACTGGCTGGCGCAAGGCGTCGTAGCCCAGAAAGGTAATACGCAGCTCATGGGAGCCGGCCGGCACAGCGGGTAAGGCAAACATACCGCTGGCATCCGTTACGCCCACTACTGCCCCGTCGAGCAGCACGGTGGCGCCGGGCAGGGCGGTGCCGGTGCGGGCATCGGTTATAGTGCCGGCCACGGGGCCCTGGGCCCAGGCAGCCCGGGGCGCGAGCAAGGGAAGCGCCAGCACGGCACCACCCAAAACCAATAAATTTTTCAAGGATTGGTAAAAGAAAAGTGGAACGGGCCCGGCGCCAGGGGTCGGCACAGCAGGTTTTCACGTTCGTGGATCGTTTGTTCCCTTCGCCGGCATTACCCGGGCAGGTTCAATGGGTATGATCTCAGCCCCACGGCAGCAAGCCGCTGGTAGGGCACCCCTAAAACTATGGTGCAAAGCTAGAGCCCCCGGCAAGGAGTTCCAAATCAGAAGATTTGCGCTTTACTTTCGCTTGACAATCAACTATATTAGGCTGGCTAACCAGTAGGCGGAAAAATTGTGGTATCCCAAAACATCCGCCCCGCCCGCCTCGTTAGCGTGATAAAGCCCGTCGGCTTCCCTTTGTTTGTTTCCGTCGTCTTTTAGCAGTTGCTGCCATGATCAGTCTTATCTACACGCTCGTGGTTGCCGTTTTGGCTTACTTCATTCTGGCCCCGCGCCAACGCTCCCAGCACCCACCCTACACCGACGGCGACGACGACGGCGGTGAGCCGCTCGACGACGGCCTGCCGGACCTCGACCTGCCGCCGGGCATCTCCCGGCCCATCAACGACTGGGAGCCCGACTACGGCCGGCCCAGCACGCCGGTGCGCCCCCTGGAAACAATTACCTTTTAGCGCGGCTTATACAGAATCAAAGCGGCCTTTTTGCCTTGCTGCTTCCGGCTAATCGTGGCTGATACCGGAAGCTGGCAGGCGAAAAGGCCGCTTTTTCGTGCTGTTACAAATAGGCCAGACTACAGTCCGACGCTCATACGCTGGTAGGGAATATCCCCCTTGTAAAACACGGGCTCCTCCCCCGTCATACCAAAGCGCCGGTAAAAGGCCGCCGCATCCTGACGGGCGTCGCACCACAACGCGCTGGCCCCGAGCTGCCGGGCTTCCTCGATGACGCGCTGCAATAGTTGGGAGCCGATGCCCTGCTTCTGCCACTCAGGCGCGGTGGCAAACTTGCGGAAGCGGGCCTGCTTTTCCTCCACAAACAGGGAAATAACCGATACCAATTCCTGCCCGCAGAAAGCGCCGAAGTGGTGGCCGGCGGCGTCATTTTCGACCTTAACATAGTCCAGGGGCTTATCCGGCCAGAGCACCGCGTGGCGCAGCACATACGTCTGCTCGGGGGTGATGCGGCGGATTTCTACGGGGATACGCATTCGTCCGGGCCTTAGGTAATGGCAATGGAATACTGGGCCGAGTACGTTTGGCCGGACGCCAGGCTCAGAATGCCTTCCTTATCGGCCAGCTCCACCGGAGCACCTACCGAGCCGGCAATACCCTGCCAGGGTTCCACGCACACGAACGGAGCGCCCTTTTCTTTCGTCCAGAGGCCTAAGAAGGGGAATCCGTCGAAGCGCAGGCGCACGGCCCGGTCGGAGGCGAAGCTGCGCAGCGTGACGTGGGTGAAGTCGAAGTGCTTAAATACTAAGGCATCCTGGGCAAACAGCTCGTAGGTTAGCGGCATTTCGGTTTCCTCGTGCAGCACAGGCGCGGTCTGTCCGCTGAGCAAGCCGCCCTGCAACAGGTGGCGGTCCAGGGTCACGGGGTGGTCGAAGTGGAAGAAGTAGTCCTCAAACTTCTCCTCCGGCATCAGCGGGCAGCGGAAGGCCGGGTGAGCCCCGATACTGAATAGCAGCTCCTGGGCCGAATCAGGGTTCTGCACGTGCCAGCCCACCGTGAGCTGCAACCCGCGCAACTGGTAGCTAATGCGCAACACGAACTCGAATGGGTACACGGCCCGACTGGCCTCATCGGCTTGCAGCTCAAAGGTCAGCTCCTCCGCAGTTTGCTCGACCAACGTAAACTCCCGGTCCCGGGCAAAGCCGTGCTGGGGCAAACTGTACTGCTGGCCCTGGTGCAGATACGTGTCCTCGGGCAGGCGGCCCACAATCGGGAAGAGTACCGGAGCGTGTCGGCCCCACACGGCCGGGTCAGCTTGCCAGAGGTATTCCAGGTTGGCAATTTCGGGCAGGTCTTTGCGCACCAGGCTGCTGAGCTCGGCGCCGGAGCTATTTACCGTAACGCGGCACTGGTCGTTTTCGAGCGTGTAGTTCATGAATCGGGCTGGTTAATCAAGCTTACGGTAACCCAGTACGAGCCGAAGCCGGTTTGGGGTCGGCCAGCAGGGCATCCACGAAAAAGCAAGCCTGTTCTAGCCGCTGCTCGGGCGTACCACTGATTTCGGCGTAGTTCGACATGCGGCTGTTGAGCTCGGCCTGATAAATTGAGTAGAAGTACTGCCGGTGGTGCGGATGCTCCCGTAGCGGATCGGCTTCCCAGGGAATGTCCACGCCCAGCAAGAGTACCAGGTCGTAGCGCTGCTGCTCGATGCGCTGCTTAACCCACTCCGGGCACTGCCCAAACGCGTGCTCCGACCAGACCTTGATGACCAGCAAATCCGTGTCGCAGAACATCACGCGGTTCGCCTGGGCCGCCGCGGCTTCCTCAGCGGCCACCTGCCCGCGGGCAATGATTTCCAGATCTTCGAGCGTGTAGCTAGGGCCGTGCGTTTCCAGGTACTCGCGGGCGTATTCCGGGGCCCAGGTAGTGTGGTAATAGTCGGCCAGCTGGCGGCTGAGCGTAGTTTTGCCCGTCGATTCGGGGCCGGTGAGAGCTACGCGCAGCATCAGACAACGGGGGTTTCGGTGGCGGCTGCTGCGCGGGCGGCCCGGCGCCACTCCACGTAGCCATAGGCGGCCAGAATCAGGTAAACGGCGTACAGCCCGCTGGTCGGGTAGAGCTGCTTATACCACAGAATCGGCACGTAAATCAGGTCGACCACAATCCAGATCAGCCAGTTTTCGAGCCGCTTACGGGTCAGCAGATACTGGGCGGCCAAGCTGCCAGCGGTGGTAAAACTGTCCCAGTGCGGCACGGCCGCGTCGGTGTGGTGCTGCAGGTAGTAGCCGAAGCCCAGGGTAAAAACGACCACGCCGACTACCACCACCACCCACTCCCAGGGCCGGGTGCGCGTCACGACCAGGGCCGTGTCTTGCTTGCCGCCGTGCAGCCACTCGTACCAGCCGTAAATACTCATCAGGATGAAGAAGCCCTGCAGAATACTATCGGAATAAAGCTTGCCGCGGAAATACACCACGGCGAAGAGCAGGCAGCTGAAAATGGCCACCGGGAAGTTCCAGAGCGACTCGCGGGCCGCCAGCCACACGCAGGCAAATCCGGTAATGACGGCCACCCATTCCAGCGGCGAGTTGCCCGCGGCAGAAGTCCAGAACTCGTAGAGGGAATGTAGCAAAGAGCAGAAACGTTGACGGCAAATTCAGGTTTAATCCGGACCCGCGGGCCTGGCAGAGGCCAAAGCTAACCAGTCACCCGCTAATTTTACGGGCTCCTCTCACTTTTGCCGGCCGAAACTATGCTCCCCGAAATTACCCCCGAAGATCTGCACGCCCGCCTGCAGCAAGGCCAGGCCCTGCACCTGCTCGACGTCCGGGAGCCCATGGAATTCGAGTACTGCCAGATTTCAGGCAGCCAGCTCCTGCCGCTGGGCGAACTTGTCCGGCGCTGGGAAGAGGTGCCCACCGACCAGCCCGTGGTGCTGATTTGTCACCACGGCGTCCGTTCGGCCCAGGCTTTGTCGTTTTTGCAGCACCGTCACGGCCTGACCAATCTGCTCAACCTGCGCGGCGGCATTCACGCCTGGTCCGTGCGCGTCGACCCCACGGTGCCGGTGTATTGATTTTAGTGAACTAGTGAGATGGTGAAATGGTGAGGGCCGTCCACAATATCAAAACAGCAAACTCACCATTTCACCATCTCACTAGTTCCCCGTTTGCGCCTGCCCGACCTCCCCATATGCGCGGCTCTGCCTGAGCTGCTGACCACGCTGGCCGCCACCAACTGCGCCGTGCTGCAGGCCCCGCCCGGGGCTGGCAAAACCACCGTGGTGCCTCTGGCCCTGCTCGAAGCCGACTGGATGCCGCCCACCGGCCGCATCATCGTGCTGGAACCGCGCCGCCTGGCGGCCCGCGCGGCTGCTGCCCGCATGGCCAGCATTTTGGGGGAGCCGGTAGGCCAAACGGTGGGCTACCGGGTGCGCCTGGAAAGCCGGGTTTCGGCCCAGACCCGCATTGAAGTCGCCACTGAGGTTATCCTGACCCGGATGCTGCAGGACGACCCCGCCCTGGAAGGCGTAGCGGCCGTGCTCTTCGACGAATTTCATGAGCGGAGCCTGCAAGCCGACCTGGGCCTGGCCCTGGCCCTCGACGCCCAGGCCGTGCTCCGCCCCGATTTGCGCCTGCTCATCATGAGTGCCACGCTGGAAGCCGAGCGGCTGGGCAACTGGCTCAAAGCGCCCGTCGTGCGTAGCGCGGGTTTGCAGCACCCGGTAGGCACGCACTACCTGCCACCCGCCCGGGTAGCGGCAGCCGGTAGCCGGCCCTACGAGCGGCTGGCCGACTTGACCCCAGCCCTGGTGCGGGAAGCCCTGAGCAAACATGCCGAGGGCGACGTGCTGGTGTTTCTGCCCGGCCTAGCCGACCAGCGCCGTACCGCCGACAAACTAGCCGGAGCCGTAGCACCATCCATTGATATTCACGTGCTGCACGGCGAGCTGCCGGCCGAACAGCAGGACGCAGCCCTGCGCCCCGCCCCGCAAGGCCGCCGCAAAGTGGTACTGGCCACCAGCATTGCCGAAACCAGCCTGACTATCGAGGGCGTGCAGATTGTGGTGGATGGCGGCTACGCCCGGGTGCCACAGTTTGAGCCCCGCACTGGCCTGACCACCCTAGCCACGGTACCCGTGAGCCAGGCCGCCGCCGACCAGCGCCGAGGCCGGGCGGGCCGCCTGGGTCCGGGCACCTGCTACCGCCTCTGGACCGAAGCCGAACACGCTCAGCGTCCCCACCACCTGCCGCCCGAAATCCTGACGGCCGACCTCAGCGGCTTGGCCCTCGAATTGGCTTTGTGGGGCACCCAGGACCCGGCTACACTGCGCTGGCTCGATGCCCCACCCGCCGCCGCCCTGGCTCAGGCCCGGGACTTGCTCGTGCGGCTCGGAGCTTTGACAACAGAAGGCCAGCCCACACCCCACGGCCGCACGCTGGCGGGCCTGGGCTTGATTCCGCGCCTGGGCCATCTAGTCATTCGGGGTAAAGAAGTGGGTCACGGCGCTACGGCCTGCGCTTTGGCGGCCCTACTGACCGAGCGTGACATCCTACGCCTTGCCGATGGCACCCCAGCCCCGCCCGATTTGCGCCTGCGCCTGGAAGCTCTTAGCACCGGCCGCGCCCCGCTACCTGGCCTCTCGCCCGATGCCGGTGCCGTACGCCGTGTACGTGAAGCCGCCGCCGTGCTCCGCAACCGGGCCCATGTCCGCGACACGGCTTTGGACGCCGACGTGGCTGGGCTACTGGCCGGCCTAGCGTACCCCGACCGGCTGGCCCAGCGCGAAACGCCCGAGCGGGTGCGCCTCATTACCGGGCAGCGCGCCGCCCTGCCAGCCGAGCATTTTAGTCCGGGCACTACCTATTTTGGCGTGGCTCACCTGGATGGTCCGCCCCACGCCCCGCGGGCGGCCCTGGCCGCACCCATCGAGCGGGAGGAGCTGGAGCAGCATTTCCGGGACCTCATCGAAACCATGGAAGAAGTACGCTGGGATGCCGCGGCCGGGCGCGTTATGGCCCGTCGCATCCGCCGCCTCGGGGCCATTACCCTGGCCGAAACGGCCTTGCCCCAACCAACTCCCGAAGCCGTAGCCACAGCCTTGCTCGACGGGTTGCGCCAGGGTGGCATAGCCCGCCTGCCCTGGACCGACGAAGCCCAGCACACCCGGGAGCGGCTAGCCTTTGCCCACCACCTTTCCCCGACCGAGTGGCCCGATGTGTCGGATGAGGCCTTGCTGGCAGCATTGTCCGACTGGCTGGGCCCTTACCTGGACGGGGTGCGCACCATGGCCGAGGTCAACCGCCTGCCACTTGGTGAGGCGTTGCTCAACTGGCTGCCCGGCGGCTGGGCCCAACAGCAGGACTTAAATCGGCTAGCGCCAGCTCATTGCACCGTACCCAGCGGCTCAAATATTACGCTGGACTACTCCAACCCCGAGGCGCCCGTGCTAGCCGTACGTCTGCAGGAAGTATTTGGCCTGCTCGATACACCCACCGTTGGACAGGGTCGGGTGCCGCTGACGATGCACCTGTTGTCGCCGGCCCGGCGGCCGGTGCAAGTCACACGCGACCTGCGCAGCTTCTGGACCACGGGCTACTTCGAGGTGCGCAAAGATCTGCGCGGGCGCTACCCCAAGCACCATTGGCCCGACAACCCGTTGGAAGCTCCGGCTACCCGCGGCACGAAGAAGCGGCCCGGTTAAAGTCCAACTGCTTCCTGTAGTCTAAGCTTGGCGGAGCAGAGCTCGACAAGTCCATCACAGAGTTCATCCCTAGGTTAACAGCGCCAGACAGAGTCCTTAAGCTTAATTCCCGTCCTTTCAGCCTCAATTTCCAAAGGCCAATGTTATCATTTGCTATTTAGGCTTAAATACAATCGTAACAATTTGGTAATACGGGTAACAATTGCGTAACATTAGCTTATGCTTGTTACCTGTACTCGTAGTTTGTTTTTGACTGTCCTGCTACTGCTGGGGGCCCTGGGGGGGTGGGCACAAAGCTCGACGCTGGGCAAAAGCCGGCCCCTGACCAGTGCTCTTTGGCTGAACCTAAGCAGCGATGCCCGCCTCACGGACCGTTGGGGCAGTCACCTTGAAGCGCAGTGGCGGCAGGCGAAAGGCGTTGGGACCCCGCACCAAAACGTGTTGCGGCTGGGTGTTACCTACCACGCCACGGCGGCACTGCAGCTCTCCTCTGGCTACGCCCTGCTGCTTACTACTGACAACAACGACGTTCCAACCGCCACTTTGTTGCCCGAGCACCGGGTTTACCAGCAGTTACTGCTGAATGACTTGCAGGACCGCCTGCAGCTTCAGCACCGTTACCGCCTGGAGCAGCGCTGGGTGCAGCTGGCCGATGGGGCCGCACCGGTATATGTCAACCGGATCCGTTATCAACTGCGGATGCTTTACCCGCTGTCGGGGCCCGTACTCACGTCCAGCGGGGCCTACATCGTCGCGGCCAATGAGCTGTTTTTGGGCTTTGGCCGCAACGTGGAACACGGCATTTTCGACCAGAACCGGGCGTATGCCGCACTTGGCTATCAGGTGATGAAGTCGCTGGCGCTGGAACTCGGCTACCAGAACCAGCTTGCCTCTTCCGCTAGCATCGGCCGCTTTGGTAATACTCATTCAGTGCAGGTAGGCTTGAAATTCAACCCGGATTTCCGGCCCCTGGCCTTGGTGGCGGCGGCTAAAGAGGCTGAGGCAAAGTAAGGCCATAAGCTAAAAGTCAGGGGTTATAAAACCTTAACACCGACTTACCCGATTTTTCGTCGTAGTTTTACCCGGCAATAAGCGGTACCTAATCATCTTATTGCCATGGCCAACGCGCTGCCCAAAATTGCCTTCGAGGCCCTTACCTACGACGACGTCCTGCTATTACCTGCCTATTCGGAGGTATTGCCCCGCGACGCGGACCCCAGCTCCCAGCTTACCCGCAACATCCGCCTGAAGCTGCCGTTCGTCTCGGCCGCCATGGATACCGTGACCGAAGCCGAAATGGCCATTGCCATGGCCCAGGAAGGCGGTATCGGCATCATTCACAAGAACATGAGCATCAAGGCCCAGGCCGAACTGGTGCGGCGCGTGAAACGCTCGGAAAGCGGGATGATCCTGGATCCGTTTACCCTGGAAGAAACCGCCTCCCTCGGCGACGCCAAGCGCCTGATGCGCGACAATAAAATCGGCGGTATTCCGATTGTAGACGGCCAGCGCCGCCTCAAGGGAATTCTGACCAACCGCGACCTGCGCTTCGAGAAAGACATGGACCGCTCGGTTTCGGAGGTGATGACCAAGGACAAGCTGGTAACGGCCACGGCCGGCACCGAACTGGCCCACGCCGAAGAGATTCTGCAAGATTCAAAAGTAGAAAAGCTGCCCGTAGTCGACACCGAAGGCCGCCTGGTGGGCCTCATCACCTACCGCGATATCCGGAAGCGCCGCCGCAGCCCCAACGCCTGCAAAGACGAATTCGGCCGCCTGCGCGTCGGGGCCGCCGTCGGCGTAACCCCCGATTTGCTGGACCGCGTTGCCGCCCTGGTAGAAGCCGGCGTCGATGTAGTAAGCGTCGATACGGCTCATGGCCACAGCAAAGGTGTGCTTGATGCGGTGCGTAGCATTAAGAATAAATTTCCCAAGCTGGAGGTAATTGCCGGCAACGTAGCTACCGCCGAAGGGGCCCGCGCCCTGGCCGATGCCGGTGCCGACGCTGTGAAAGTAGGCGTAGGTCCGGGCTCCATCTGCACCACTCGTATCATTGCCGGTATTGGCGTACCCCAGCTTTCGGCCGTGATGGAAGCAGCCCGCGGCCTGGAAGGTACCGGCGTACCGCTCATTGCCGACGGTGGCGTAAAATTCAGCGGCGACGCGGTAAAAGCCCTGGCGGGCGGAGCCTCTACCATCATGGTGGGCTCGCTGCTGGCCGGCACCGAGGAAGCGCCCGGTGAAGTAACGCTTTACGAGGGCCGCAAGTACAAGTCGTACCGCGGTATGGGCTCGGTGGAAGCCATGGAGGAAGGCTCCAAGGACCGATACTTCCAGGATGCCGAAGACGACGTGAAAAAGCTGGTACCGGAAGGCATTGTGGGCCGGGTGCCGTTCAAGGGCGGGGCCGGGGAGGTGCTTTACCAGCTGGCCGGCGGTTTGCGGGCCGGCATGGGGTATTGTGGAGCCGCTACTATCGAAGACCTGCAGCAAGCTCAGATGGTGCGTATTACCGGAGCTGGCTTGCGTGAAAGTCACCCCCACGATGTGCAGATAACCCGCGAAGCGCCCAACTACAGCAGCCGCTAACCTTTCCGGCAGAATATTGTATAAGAGGCCAATTGTCCTACTGGGCAGTTGGCCTCTTTTTTCGCAATTTCGTACCGGTACCGTGCCCATGGCCGGGCATTCCGGCTTATTTGCGAATCAGGCTGTATCTTGCGCCTATATCCCGGTGGGGTTTCTTTCGCGCCGCCGTTAGTATTTTACTCATTTTCATGCCCTTCCGACAGAAGCTGAAAGCTATTGTATTGCCCTTCACCGTGCTGAGCTGGCTGATACTGCTTATCAGTACGCTGGTGCACGCCAGTCCGGAAGCAGCAGACCTTTTCGGCTTTTTCCCGCGATGGGTTACGCTGCTGGCGCAGGCTGCTTTCGTGGCCGGCGTGTTTGTGTACCAGCGCAGCCGTCCGGATCCCTTGCGCGGCACCGACTTTGTGGGCTTGCTACGGCGCTTGGTGCTGGGCCCGGGTCTACTGGCGACGGTGTGCGTGGTGTTGCATCTGCTGGAGCGGTTTATCCAGTATGAGCGGCCCAGTGCCGACCGGCTGCTTTTTGCCAGCGTTTACACCATTAACCTGGCACTGTTCGTCATTTTTCTGGCGTATACTAATTATTGCTGGCGCTCCTTGGTGCTGTTCCGCTCCTCGGCCCGCCTGCGCCATTCCTGGCTGTGGTTTGAGCTGCTGCTCGGCGGCACGTTGCTGTTCCGCCTGTTTTCCTGGACTCCACCTTTGCCAGCCGCCTACTTTATTCTGGGTGGCCTGGCCGTATACGGGGTGTATCTGAGTGGCAATCAGAAGTGGGTGGCGTATCTGAATCGTCGCCAGAAGTGGGAAGTAGTGTTTCTGCAGTTGGCCTTGCTGCTGTGCCTGGGCATTTTCACGATGTACTTCCTGCGCATCGCCCAGGACTCCAAGATCGTGGCACCCGAACCTCAGCACGCTTTTCTGCTGCTTACCGTCTTCTTTGCCGGGTTCTATTCCCTGACCGGCCTGCTGGTAACGTTCTTCAACTTGCCCACGGCGGGCGTATTTGAGCAGAAGCGCGACGAAATCCTGAGCCTGCAGCGCCTTACCCAGCTCATTCAGAAAGGTCAAACCGAGCAAGAAGTCTACCAGATGCTGTTTGAGGCCGCTATTCAGACGGTAGGGGCCGATGCCGCTTGGCTCGATGTGGAAAACGACGGACAGCTACAGGTAGGCCAGCGTTATCAGATTAGTGAGGAGCACGTAGCGGCCATCCGTACCCTGCTCACCGACTACAACCTGGGTCAGATTGAGTACCTCAACAACGATTTGGCCAATAGCAGCGGCTTCCGTGGCCTGGAGCTGCCTTACGGCTCCCTGATTGTGATGCCGATGCGCTCGGCCAAACGCCATTACGGGGCCCTCTACATGCTCAAGGAGCAGCGCCAAAGCTTTGACCGCGAAAACCTGGGCATCCTGCAAACTTTCACCAGCCAAACGGTACTCAGCATCGAGAACTTGCAGCTGGTGGCCGCTTCCCTACAGAACGAGCGGGTAAAGGAAGAGCTCAAAATTGCCTCCTCGGTGCAGGACAGCCTGATTCCTAAGGACCTGCCCATCGACAACTGGTTTGAAATCGGCTCCCACGCATTGGCGGCCAAGGAAGTGGGCGGCGACTTCTACGACTTCCTGCACCTACCCGGCAAGCGCCTCGCCATTCTCATCGGCGACGTATCGGGCAAGGGCATTACGGCGGCCTTCCACATGGCCCAGATGAAGGGTATTTTCCACGCGCTGATGCAGGAAAACCCCTTGGCCAAGGATGACCGGGAGAAGTTTCCGGTGCCCAGCAAGTTCATGTCGATGGCCAACCGGGCGCTGACCCACTGCTTGGAAAAGTCGTCGTTCATCACAGCCTCGCTCTACATCATTGACTATGAGCATGGAGGCTTCGTCTTTGCCCGGGCCGGCCACTGCCACACGCTGTACTACCACTCCATCAAGGAGGAAGTATCGTACTTCCACACCGCGGGCCTGGGACTGGGCATTATCCGGAACGACTCGTACGAAAAGCACATTAAAAACCAGTTCTACGACTACAATCCCGGCGACGTGATGGTCATTTATACCGATGGTATCGTAGAAGCACGGGGAGCCAACCAGGAGGAATACGGCGAAGAGCGGCTCAAGCAGCAACTCGAACACACGTACTACCTGGAGGCCAACGAAATCAAACAGCATATTCTGGACGACCTCAACGAGTTCAGCAAGGGCCAGCCCATGCACGACGACCAGACGCTACTGGTTATCAAGTTTAAGGCAGCTCAACCAGAAGCAACAATCTAACGTACAGTGGAGGCATGAAAATTAATCAACACACTACCGAGAATACCCTCACGCTCAGCCTCGACGGAGAACTAGATGCCAGCTCTTCCGTCTTGCTCGATACGGAACTGACCAAGCCCGAAGTACTCGACTATAAAAAGGTGCTCATTGATTGTCAGCGCCTCAACTATATTTCGTCAGCGGGTCTGGGGGTATTTATTTCCCACTTGCAGCGTTTTCAGGATGCCAACGTGAAGTTGGTATTCTTCAACATGCAGGAAAAAGTCCACAACGTTTTCGAAATTCTGGGCTTGGACGCTTTGATGACTATTGTGCCTTCCGAGGCCGAAGCCACCGCCATTTAAGCTTCAAGGGGTACAGGAGGGAATGAAAAACGCAATCCGCATCAGTTGTAGCCGCCACAACCTCAAGGTGGTGCGCGATTTTGTAAGCAGCTATCTGGCTGCTTACGGCCTGTCGGACTTGCAGCTTAACCAGATCATTCTGGCCGTCGATGAAGTAGTGGCCAACCTGATTATTCATGCCAACCACGAAGACGAATCCCAGTTCCTGGACCTGCGCATAACGATAGAGCATCAGGTCTTCGAAATCGAAATTGAAGACGACAGCAACTCGTCCTACCAGCCTTCCTTGTACAAGGAGCCAGATTTGCAGGAGCACATCCGCATCGGGAAAAAAGGCGGTGTGGGCATGACACTGGTGAACCGCATCATGGACCGCGTCGAGTTTACCACCACCGGTACCCACAATGTGTGTCGCCTCTACAAACGCCTTGGGTAAGCCCCAAACCCAATCGAAAAAGCCCTTCCCATCGGAAGGGCTTTTTTTATGCCCACAGCCGACTTAGCTTGGCAGCGGCGGGCCGAAAAAAATGCGTAAAATTGCGTCAGTCAGCCTTCCATCCTACCGAGTTTCGATGGCTGTACGCTTTGTAGTATCTTACTTATTGTATGCACAAACGCATTTTGTACGCCGGCCCGCTGGCCGCTGCACTGCTGGCCGCTGGCTGCCAGACTACCAAATCAGTTACCACCGCCAAACAACCCGTTATCGAAACGCTCGGCACCCACGAGGTGCCCGCTGGGGAGTTTGCCTATGTGTATCGCAAGAACAACGGTACCGCGCCCGAGTTTGGCACCCGGGCCAGCGTCCAGGAATACCTGGACCTGTACACCAACTTCAAGCTTAAAGTGCTGGAAGCTGAGCAGCGCGGCCTCGACACCACCCAGGCTTTTAAGCGCGAGTTGGAAGGCTATAAGCAGCAGCTAGCTCAGCCCTACCTAACGGAAAAAAGCGTTACTGACCAGCTGGTGCGCGAAGCCTACGACCGGATGAGCAAAGAGGTAAGCGCTTCTCACATCCTGATTCGCCTGGCTCCCGACGCGGCTCCAGCCGATACGCTGACGGCCTACAACAAGATCATGGCCCTACGCCAGCGCGTGACCGGTGGCGAGGACTTCAACCAGGTTGCAGCCCAGACGTCGGAAGACCCTTCGGCCCGCGATAATGGCGGCAAACTGGGTTATTTCACGGCTATGCAGATGGTGTACCCGTTTGAGTCGGCCGCGTACCGCACCAAGGTGGGCGAAGTATCGCAGCCGGTGCGCACCCGCTTTGGCTACCACATCATCAAGGTGAATGATGTGCGCACGGCCCAGGGCGAAATCAAAGTGGCCCACCTCATGATTCGGGCTACGCCCAACATGCCCAAAGCCGACTCGGTGACGGCCAAGAAGAAAATCGACGAAATCTACAGCCGCCTGCAGCGTAAGGAGCCCTGGGACAAGTTGGTAGCCCAGTTTTCGGAAGATGCCGGCTCGGCGGCCAATGGTGGCGAGCTGCCACCCTTCGGCACCGGCCGCATGATTCCGTCTTTTGAGGAAGCCGCTTTCCGCCTCAAGAACTCCGGCGATTTGTCGGTGCCCGTGCAGACGCCCTACGGCTGGCACATCATCAAGCTGATTGAGAAGCAGCCCGTGCCCAAGTTCGAGGACATGGAGGCGTCGCTGAAAAGCAAGGTGTCGAAAGACTCCCGCTCGGAGCTCAACCGCGCCGCTTTCCTGAAGCGGATTCGGACCGAAAACCAGTTTACCGAGAATAAAGCCAGTAAGGATTTTGTGTTTGCCAAGGCCGATACGTCCCTGGTTAACGGCCGCTTCAAATACACAGCTCCGGCTGCACCAGCCAAGGCCAGCAAGACCGTAGGCGACAACACGCCACTGTTTACCATCAAGGGCAAGCCATATCTGGCCAAGGATTTCCTGACGTACGTGCAGCAAAACCAGCGCGCCAAGGCCGGAGCTGACCCCAAGTTCAGCATGCAGCAGCTCTACGACCAGTACGTCGACCAGACGCTGACCGACTTTGAAAAGGCTAACCTGGAAACCAAGTACGAAGACTACCGCATGCTCGTGAAAGAGTACCGCGACGGTATTCTGCTGTTCCAGCTCATGGACGAAAAGGTGTGGTCAAAGGCCATTGAGGACTCGGTAGGGTTGCAGAAGTTCTTTACTGAGAACCAGAGCAAGTACCAGTGGGAGCCCCGCGTGCAGGGTACCGTTATCAGCGCGGCCACGCCCGAGCTGCTCAAGCAAGCCCAGGCGCAGCTGAAGTCCGGCCGCTACGAAGTAAAGCGCGTAGTGCCCCAAACGGTAAGCTTCCTGCCCGGTAAAGTGACCATGCCCAAGGCGGCCCTGCTTAATCTGGAACGCCTGGCCAACCGCCTGGCCACTGACACGACCCTGACTCTTACAGTTACGGGTCACCCCAAGCGCGGGGAAGCCGCTAGCCTGGCAACCTCACGTGCGGCCAAAGTAAAATCGTATCTGGTAGCCAAAGGGGCCTTGGCACGGCGCATCACGACGGTGCCCAGCAAGACCGCTACTGCCGATGGCGCCGCCGTACTGGCCCTGACCAGCACCAACCCCACGGCTCTGGAGGAAAGCCTCAATGAGCAGAACCCGCTGGCCGTGCAGATTCAGCAGCGCAGCTTCCAGAAAGGCGACAACAAGGTGGTGGATGAGCTCCTGAGCAAAGGCCCCGGCACTTACAGCGTTAACAAAGACGGGCGCTACTACGCCGTAACTATCGATAAGGTGCTACCCGCTGGTCCCAAAACGCTGGCCGAAGCCCGTGGCCAAGCTACTTCCGATTACCAGAACTTCCTGGAAAAGCAGTGGATTTCGCAGCTGCGTGAGCAGTACCCGGTGAAAGTCAACCAGCCCGAAGTCGACAAGCTGGTTACTAAATAGGGCGCCTGGTTTTCCGGCGCTACTCGTTACAGAAGCCTCGGTTGTTGCCGGGGCTTCTTTTTTACCGGCCCTGCTCATGCAACGCCCCGGCCCCCGCCGGACTCCTTAGGCTACTTTCCGGCCCGTAAGACTACCTAAACCGTTGTTTTTGCCGGAGAAAGGATTTATGTTGAAATTTACGGGCGACTTTCTGCGTTTCAGAAGTCGGCTGGCTCCGGCAAGTGCAGCACGCACGGCTGCCGCGGGCATTACTCTTTTCGATTCCATGATTCAATTCGTTCGTACGTCGGCCCGCGTGGCCCTGCTTGGCATGGGTTTGCTGGCCGGCACCGTTAGTACAAGTTTCGCCCAGCTTGGCATTGGGCGCCCCGTCGGTCGGCAGATTGCGGATGCTATTATTGTGAAGGTCGACAACCAGATTGTGTTGCGTTCCGACCTGGAAATTGCCTACGCCCAGCAGGTGCAGCAGGCTCAGGGCAAGCCCTTGCCCCCCGATTTGCGCTGCAAAATCCTGCAAAGCATCGTGCTCAACAAGCTGATGCTGGCCAAGGCCGAAACCGACTCCGTAGTGGTCGAGGACAGCCAAGTAAAGAATGAGTTGGACCGCCGCATGGCCTATTTCGTGCAGCAGATTGGCTCTGAGAAAAAGCTGGAGGAGTATTATAACAAGCCCCTCAAGCAGCTCAAGGACGACCTGCGCCCCCAGGTGAAAGAGCAGCTGATTCAGCAGAAGATGCAGGAAACCATTGCCGGTAAGGTCACCGTGACTCCGCGCGAGGTACGCCAGTACTTCAACCGGATTCCCAAAGACAGCCTGCCTTATTATTCTACCGAGGTAGAAGTAGGCCAGATTGTGAAGCTGGCGCAGGTAAATCCCAAGGCCAAGCAGGAAACCATTGCCAAGCTCAACGACCTCCGCGCCCGAATTCAGGGTGGGGAAAGCTTCGAAACCCTGGCCAAGCAATATTCTGAAGACCCCGGCTCCGGGTCGCAGGGCGGCTACCTGGGCTTCTTCAAGCGCCGGGAGCTGGTGCCCGAGTACGAAGCCGCCGCTCTGAAGCTGGAGCCCGGTCAACTTTCGCCCATCGTGGAGTCGCAGTTCGGCTTTCACCTGATTCAGCTCATTGAGCGCAAAGGCGACAGCTACAGCACCCGTCACATTCTGCTCAAGCCCGCCGCGGGTGGCAACGACGTCAACGAAGCAGCCAAGCAGCTGACTAAGCTGCGCCGCCGCATCCTAGGCGACAGTATCTCGTTTGCCAAGGCGGCCAAGGAAATGTCGGACGATAAGCCAACCAGCGGTAATGGCGGCTTGCTGGCCAACCGTCAGGATGGCGGCAACTACCTGCCCCTCGATAAGCTTGATCCGGCCATCTTCTTCACCATCGACACGATGAAAGTGGGCCACATTACCCCGCCCCTGCCCTACCGCACCGACGATGGCAAGGATGCCATGCGCATTATCTGGCTTAAATCGAACACGCCGCCCCACCAGGCCAACCTGAAGGACGACTACCAGAAAATTGCCCAGGCGGCCCTGAACGAAAAGAAAAACAAGGCGCTGGACGAGTGGTTCCTTAAAAACCGCGGCTCCGTATACCTCGAAGCCGACCCGCAGTACGCCGACTGCAAACTACTGGACGCGGTTTATTAAGTGGTGAAATGGTGAAGTGGTGAAATAGTGAGTTTTTGTTCTGGAGGCGTCAAGCCGCGTTAGTCGAACATAAGCTCCTGTTTCACGGCTTCTCAACTCACAATTTCACCATCTCACAATTTCACCTATTCATGCGCACTTTCTCTTCTGATAAAGAAGCCGCCGATGCCCTGGCAGCCTCCTACCGTACGCTGCGCCAGGAAATTGGCAAGGTCATTATTGGCCAGGATGAGGTTGTCCGGCTGGTACTGACGGCCGTTTTTTCCCAGGGCCACTGCCTGCTGGTGGGCGTACCGGGTCTGGCCAAAACCTTGCTGATTCAGACCATTGCCGACTCGCTCGATTTGTCGTTCAACCGGATTCAGTTCACACCCGACCTGATGCCGTCCGACATCGTGGGCTCGGAAACGATGAACCAGCAGCGCGACTTCCAATTTGTGAAAGGTCCCGTGTTTGCCAATATCGTGTTGGCTGATGAAATCAACCGGACGCCGCCCAAAACCCAGGCCGCCCTGCTGGAAAGCATGCAGGAATACTCCGTAACGGTGGCCGGTAAGCGCTACCCGCTGGAGCGCCCGTTCTTCGTATTGGCCACCCAAAACCCGATTGAGCAGGAAGGCACCTATCCGTTGCCCGAGGCCCAGCTAGACCGGTTTATGTTCAACATTGAATTGGGCTACCCCAGCTACGAGGCCGAGTTGCAGATTGTGAAAAACACGACGTCCGACAAAAAGCCGAGCGTCAGCAAAATCCTGCATTCCGACGATATTCAGGCCTATCAGCAATTGGTACGTCGGGTGCCCGTAGCCGACAACGTGGTGGAATACGCCGTGAGCCTGGTGCACAAAACCCGGCCCAACACCGACCGGGCTTCGGCCCGCGTCAATCAGCTCTTGGAATGGGGTGCCGGGCCGCGGGCCTCACAGCACCTGATTGTAGGCGCCAAGTGCAATGCCCTGCTCAACGGCAAATACTCCCCCGATATTGAGGATGTGAAAGCCATTGCCGGTCCGATCTTGCGCCACCGCCTGGTGCGCAACTTCAAGGCCGAAGCCGAAGGTATCAGCATCGACCAAATCGTCAAGGAGCTCCTTTAGCCCCTTGGCCTTCGGATGCTAAGCGCAGAATGACCTTTACATTCTGCTAGTCAGCGCCCCATTCAACATTTACCCTTCACCATTCAACATTCTCCACAGTGGAAGTTCTTGGCTACTATCAGCAATTTGAGCGCAACATCGGAATCATCCTCGACGCGCTGCGGGCCGGCCTTGATTTGCGCACGACACCCCTGGAAACCTCTTTGCCCCTGGAAGTCTACGTGCTCTGCGAAGTGCTTAACACGGGTGGAGCCACGTACCGCCTTACCACCGAAGGCGTAGCCCGGCTGGCCGAGTTTGAGGAGCAGTACCTGCGCCAGGAAGCCGAAACCGAAACCATTATGCGCCGCATTCTGGAAGACAAACGCTCCTTTATGCGCACTCCCGAAGGCCGCGTGCTGACCAAGGAAATGCTGATTCGCCGCCTGGAGTACTTCAACGAAACGGCCCGCCTGGTCAACGTGATGCGGATTCAGCAGGCGCTGGGCAGCCCCGTGCAATACCAGCACCCGCACCTAAGCACTGGCGTGGCCCTGAAAAAGTAGCGCTATAGTACCTAAGCCAACAAAAAAGCCGCCTCAACCCGAGGCGGCTTTTTTGTTGGTGAGTGCTCTACAGCCCTAATTAGCTGCTCATGTGGCCGCCATCCTCGGAGCGGATTTCGGCGTGCCCATCCTGGGAGTGGTTTAAAACCAGCTCCCCAGCCGGCTCCTTTTTCAGCTCGCTCGGCACTTCTTCGCCGGACAGGCTCTTAGAAGACGTCACACCGCCATCCACGAAGTAGGTTGCGCCCGTCACGTAGCTGGCTTCGTCGGAGGCTAGGAACAGGTACACGTTGGCCACTTCCTCGGGGGTGCCGCGGCGGCCCATCGGGACGCCTTCCACCGTGTTCTTTTCCATCTTTTTGTCCATCGGCCCGGTTTCCTTGTGCGTCCAGGCTGTATCAATAGGCCCCGGTCCCACGCAGTTGACGCGCACGCCGTACTTGGCCTGCTCCACGGCCAGGCCCTTGGAAAACGTCATGACCCAGGCCTTGGTCCCGCCGTAGGGCGTGATGTTGGGGGAACCCATCTGCCCCGCTTCCGAGCCCGCCGAAATGATGTTGCCCCGCGTCTTTTGCAGATAGGGCAGGGCGGCCCGGCTCATATGAAACACGGTGTAGATGTTGTTTTTAATCATGTACTCGAATGCCTCTACCGGGTACTTGTCCAGCTCGTCGGTGGCGGGAAACACGCCGGCGTTATTGACCAGCACATCGAGCTTTCCAAACTGACTTACGGCTTGTTGCACACAGGCTTCGGCGGTGGCTTGGTTGGAAATATCACCGGTGAAGGCCAGCGCCCGTCCCCCGGCAGCCACGATTTCCTCTACTACGTCGCCCACGGGGTCTTCGGCAAAGCCAACGACAACTACGGCGGCGCCCTCCCGGGCAAATTTCTTGCTGATGGCCTCGCCAATACCGGCGCCACCGCCGGTAACAATAGCTACTTTGCCTTCTAATCTTCTGGTCATGATGGGTGCTTGGTTGGGTAGATAGATTTGCGCGGTAGTTGGCAAATGACCCTGATTTTGTGGCCCACTGCCTGCCGCGACACTAAATCTTAACGGCGTTCTGCAGGGCAGGTTATGCCAAAAGCTGGGCACCGCGCCCCAACTTTCCGGCCGCGGCTACGTGTAGCCTAGGGTGTTCCGGCCGTGTCCTTATGAGTATTGCTGAGCTGCCCCAAGCCCCTTCCCGTACGCCGATCCGCACGTCGCGCCTCATGCTCCGCCCCTATGAGCCCACCGACGCCGAGGACTTTTTTGCCGTCATCGACCAGAACCGGCTGCGGCTGCGGCCGGCCTTTCCCTCCCGTGTAGCCGCCGTCCAGACCTTGGCCGATGCCCGGCAGGTCCTGCTGGGCTACTCCCAGGACTGGACCTCGCGCCGCTTGCTGGTACTGGGTATCTGGCACGCCGAGTCGGGCGCTTACTTGGGGGATATCAGCCTCAAGCCTGTGTGGGGCCGTGCCGTTACAGCTGAAATCGGCTACTACCTAGCTGCCGAAGCCGAGGGTCAGGGTTATGCCCAGGAAGCTCTGGCCGCCACCGTAGCCTTCGGATTTAGCAAACCCCTGGGTGCTACCCGCCTCGATATCCGCTGCTACGCCACGAATCCGCGCAGCTGCGCCGTAGCCGAGCGAATTGGCTTCCGGCGGCTACCAGCCCGGCCCCGGCTGTGGCCACAGCGCAATCAGCCGGAAATTTACTACTACAGCCTATCAGCCGAGGCGGCCTAACCCAGGCCCGATTCTTACCTAGTTGTTCCGCTTGAGGGTAGTGAGCAAAAACTCCTGGTTGAAGTTCAGGTACAGCGCAAAAGAGAAGTCAATGGACTTGTTGCCCAAATCGTAAAGAGGCTCAAAGCGCGTGGTCAGGACGATGTTGTCAGCCAACTGGTAATCCTTCAGCACCCGTAGAATCAGCAGTTCCCGATGCCGCTCCGTGTATTGGGGGTCACTGACGGTAGAGGAAATGGACCGATACAGCCGCCCGCCCAGCGGGGAAAAATAGCCGTTGCCCCGCCAGTACGCTACCTGCAGATCCGACAACTTGGTATTGAGCCCGGCATTCAGATAGATGCCGTAGCCTTTGTCGAAAGCCAACTCCTGGGTAAAGGAATAGTCAATAAACTGAGTGAGGTAGCCATCAAAAGAAACTGCCCGAAACAGGTCCGAAGGCAGCTTTTTGCGCACCCGCAGCCCAGTAGCCAGGTTAAAGTACGTCTGCAGGGGTTTATCCAGGGTATCAATCTGCCCGCCGAGGTGCTTACCAGTAAACTGAAACGGAATACCCACGCGCCAGCCCAACGAGTCTTGCAGCACCGTGGCTTCCGTGGCCAGCCCGCCCGCTACTTCCTCCTGGTAGTTGCTGAAGCGGTACTGCTGCCGCTGCCAGTTCACCCAGGCGTCCAGGGTCAGCCGGCGGGTGGTCAGCAAGTACTGGGTGCCTTCTTCCAATGGGTTGGTCAATACCCGCTCGAAGTCGAACAGGGGCTCGATGTAGCCGTGCTGCACGTGGCCCTGAATATTGCCCAGCAGCAGCCGGTGCGGACCATGCTGGTATATGGCCGTAAACAAAGGCTGCACGATGCGCAGCTTATCGGTGCCGTAGTTCTTCTGCAGAAAAACGCCCGCCTCCAGCCGGAACTTGGGGCTAGGAAAATAAATCAGCCGCGGCGCCAGCTGGGCACCATAATACGTGAGGCCGTCATCAATCTTGTTGAAATACTCGTTGTCCTTGTTGAAGAGCAGCGCGCTAACCTGCAACCGCAGCTGCTGGTCGTACTCGGGGCGAAGGTCAATGGGCCGGTAAAAGGCGCGGTTGTTGAGTTGGGCCCAACTTTTCGGGGCACCGGCCAACAAAAAAAACAGCCCCAGAAAAGCCAATCCCGCTGGTTTTAGCTGGGAATCAGGCACTAGCTTTGACAAAAATTTTAGCATTGATCTATACCCCGAAATTCAGCAAATTTTTTTAGCATTGTGGGGACAAAATATAGCCCGGCTGTGTTACCCATTGCCGACCAGGAACACCCCACGTCAGACACCGTAAAAGGCCCTGACCGGGTTGTTTTAGCGGCTTAAAACGCCTACATTCACCAAACCTAAGCATTTATCCCTAACCCCATTCCAATGGCTGCACCCACCACTGATAAAGCTGTCAATGCCAACGTCGAGAAGATGAAGGCGCTTCAGCTCACGATGGACAAGCTTGACAAAGCTTACGGCAAAGGCACCGTCATGAAGCTGAGCGATGAGCGCGTGGTCGATATCCCGGCCATCAGCACTGGCTCGCTCGGCCTTGATATTGCGCTTGGCATCGGCGGCCTGCCCCGCGGCCGGGTCGTTGAAATCTACGGCCCTGAATCGAGCGGTAAAACCACGCTCACGATGCACTGCATCGCCGAGGCCCAGAAGAAAGGCGGTATTGCCGCGTTTATCGACGCCGAGCACGCCTTCGACAAAACCTACGCTGAAAAGCTGGGTATCGACACTACTAACCTGCTGATTGCTCAGCCCGACAACGGTGAGCAAGCCCTGGAAATAGCCGACCACCTGATTTCTTCGGGTGCCATCGACATCATCGTAATTGACTCCGTAGCCGCTCTGGTGCCCAAAGGCGAACTGGAAGGCGACATGGGTGACTCCAAGATGGGTCTGCAGGCCCGCTTGATGAGCCAGGCCCTGCGGAAACTTACTGGTACCATCAACAAAACCGGCTGCTGCTGCATCTTCATTAACCAGCTGCGCGAGAAAATCGGCGTGATGTTCGGTAACCCCGAAACCACGACCGGTGGTAACGCCCTCAAGTTCTACGCTTCGGTTCGTCTCGACATCCGTCGTATCGGCCAGATCAAGGAAGACAAGGACAACGTAACCGGCAACCGCACCAAGGTGAAGGTGGTGAAAAACAAAGTAGCTCCGCCCTTCAAAGTGATTGAGTTCGACATCATCTACGGCGAAGGCATCAGCAAAGTCGGCGAGATTCTGGACCTGGGTGTTGACATGGGCATCATCGTCAAGTCGGGCTCCTGGTTCTCCTACAACGGCAACCGCCTCGGCCAGGGCCGCGAAGGAGTGAAGCAAATCCTGCTCGACAACCACGAGCTGGCCGACGAAATCGAACAGAAGATTCGCGCCATGGTGAAAGGGGAGCCCGCTGCTGCGCTGGCCGCCATTCCCACCGACGAGTCGACGGACGAGGACGACGAGGAATAAACTTCCCGGTTCATCTAAAAAAGCCTTCCTGCGAAAGTGGGAAGGCTTTTTTGTGCGTATCTTATTGGGCTAAAAGTGGGTAAAATAACTCGGCACGCACTTTTGCGTTCCTTTTGCCCAAGTACGATGTAGTTTCTGTGGTTACTGGTATCTTTGCTGGCACCTCGTTTGAATAAGCATCGGCCAAAACCATTTTGCCGTTTTCCATGAACCGTCGCTGGCTTCTGTTTTCTCCGTTGCTTCTCGCTTTTTGTGCTGCTTTGTGGTCGTTTGATACGGCCAAAACTGAACGCAGTATTCCCAACAACAGCTTTACCAAGGGCGAGGTGCTGCGCTATAAAGTGCACTACGGCCTGATCAACGCCGCCGAGGCCACCGTGGAGCTGTCCGACGAGATTCACAAAGTCAATGATCGGCCCTGCTACAAGGCCACCGTCACGGGCAAAACCACCGGCTCCTTCGACTTCTTCCTGCGCATTCGCGACACGTGGCGCTCCTACATCGACACGACGAGCATTTTGCCCCAGCGCTTCTTTCAGAATATCGAGGAGAACAGCTTTCGCAAAAAGGAATACATGGATTTCGACCACAATAAGAACCTAGTGCAGGTCGAAACCCACCGCAAGCAGGATCCGGTCAAGAAAGGCTCATTCAAAACCCCCGACAACATCCAGGACATCGTCAGCGGCTTTTACTTCCTGCGGACCCTGAACTACGACAACCGCAAAGTTGGGGAGGTTATCCGGGTCCAGGGCTTCTTCGACGACGAGGTCTTCAACATGGACGTGACCTACAAGGGCAAGGAAACGGTCGAAACGAAAGCCGGTGTCATTCGCGCTATTCGCCTCGTCCCGAAAATGCCCGAGAATAAGCTGTTTAAAGGGGAAAACGCCGTATCGGTGTACCTCTCTGACGACCGGAACAAAATCCCGGTGCTGTTTCAGGCAGAAATGTTTGTCGGCTCCGTGAAAGTCGATATGTACAAGTACCAAGGCCTGCGAAACCGGTTGAATCTGGTGGCCAAAAATTGATTCTGTTTCTAAAAGCGACTCCGTCCGAGTCGCTTTTTTTTATACCCTGCTGCCTTGCCCGAGTTCATTCTTTCTGTTGATCAACCAAGCTCCACGCTATGCCGCTGACTGAAACCTTGCCGAAGAAAAGCTCTAAGCCGCTTCTGCAGAACCTCATCCCCAACCGGCATTGCCCGCCGGCTGTGGTGCGGCCCGTGCAAAACCTGCGCCCAGGGGCCACTGGGGTAAGCCCGGTTCACAAAAAGGTAACACGCGCTACCATCCGGCAGCAAGTATTTTTGTCCTCGCGCATTTTCTTTTACCCCCAAACCCCACGACCCGTGCACCCTACTCCTTCCTCCAACGCCTACAAGATTCTGGTAGTCGATGATGACCCGGACATCGTGGAACTGCTTGAGTACAACCTGCGCAAAGAGGGCTACCTCGTGGCCAGCGCCCCCGACGGCCGCAAAGCCCTGGAAGTAGCGCCCCAGTTCGGGCCCGACATCATTCTGCTCGACGTGATGATGCCCCACCTCGACGGTATCGACACCTGCCGGCAGCTGCGGGCTATGAGCCGCTTCAAGGAAACCTACATCATCTTCCTCACGGCCCGGGCCGAGGAATTTTCGGAAGTAGCCGCCTTCGACGCCGGCGCCGATGACTTTATTGCCAAGCCCATCAAGCCCCGGGCCCTGATGAGCCGCCTGGCTGCCTTCGTCCGCCGCGACCATGAAACTTCGGCCGTGTCGGAAACCATTGAAATCAACGGCTTGACCATTGACCGCACCGGCTTTGCCGTGTTTCAGGAAGGCCGCAAGATTTCGTTGCCCAAGAAGGAGTTCGAACTGCTGGCTTTCCTGGCGGCCTCGCCCCACAAGGTTTTCGGCCGAGAGGAGCTGCTCCAGAATATCTGGGGCAACGACGTCTTCGTGCTGGCCCGCACCGTGGACGTGCACGTGCGCAAGGTCCGGGAGAAAGTCGGCGACCACCACATCCAGACCATCAAGGGCGTCGGTTACAAGTTCAACGCCGATTAAGCCCTTACCGACTTTTCAATGAACGACTGTCACCCTTCTTTTCCAGGGGTGACAGTCGTATTTTTAGCAGTTAATTACTCTGTTCATCCAGTGAACATTTCTTCCCGCACCATTGCCATTCTGATTGCGCTGCTCGTGGCCGGCGTGCTGGTCACCTTTGCCTGGATAGCGCCCACGCTGCCGTTTCAAGAGGCTTCGTTGGCTATGGGCATCACCGTGGCGGCCTGCTTTCTGCTGGTATATCTGTCGTTTGAGGCGCTGCTGTTTCGGGAAATCAATAACATCTACGCCGGGCTGGAGAATATTAAGCGCAAGGAGTTTCGGCGACTTTCCAACAAGTTCCTGTTTCGGCCGGAGCCGCTGAAGCGGATGCGGGATGAAATCCTGGAAATGGCCGAGCGCAAGGAGCGGGAAATTGACGAGCTCAAGCGCCTGCAGGTGCTGCGCCGCGAGTTTCTGGCCGACGTGTCGCATGAGCTCAAAACGCCCATCTTCGCCGCTCAGGGTTTTTTGCACACCGTGCTGGACGGCGACATGGACGACGACTTCCTCCGCCAGAAGTTTCTGAACAAAGCTGCCACCAGCCTCGACACCCTCGATGCCCTGGTGCAGGACCTGGTCACTATCTCCCAACTGGAAAAGGGCGTGGTTCGTATGCGGAAGCAGAATTTCGACCTGGCGGCCTTGGTTCGGGAAATCTTTGAGCAGTTGGAGCTTAAAGCAGCCCAGCGCAACGTCACGCTGGAGCTTTTCCCGCCCAGCCTAGCTACCGACTCCCTGCCCGTGCTGGCCGACCGGAACCGGATACGGCAGGTACTGGTCAATTTGATTGACAACGCCATTAAGTATGGCAAAGACAGCGGCCACGTCACGGTGAGCCTGGTAGAAAGCAGCAAAACGGTACGTGTGGCCGTGCGCGACGACGGGGCCGGCATTCCGAAGCAGCACCAGAACCGCATTTTCGAGCGGTTTTACCGCATCGATAAAAGCCGCTCCCGCGACTCCGGCGGCTCGGGCCTGGGCCTGGCCATCAGCAAGCATATTGTGGAAGCCCATAAGTCAGTGATTCGGGTGCGCAGTGAGATGGGCGTGGGCACTACGCTGGAATTTAAGCTACCCAAGCCCCGCTTGCCTAAAGCAGCCAGTGAAGTGCCTACTGAAGTAAGTGCGCCCGAGGCCTAAGCTTCCCAAGACTTCGGCGTACCTTTGCGGCCCGCTATGAAGAAGAATATCGATTTTAAGGACCTGATTCTGTTCGAGGACGACGACTTCGTGGTCATCAACAAGCCCCCGTTCCTGGCCACGCTCGACGAGCGGGTGGGCGGCGCGCCCAACATCCTGCGCATGGCCCGGGAGTACTCCGACGACATGCAGGCCTGCCACCGCCTCGACAAAGAAACCTCCGGGGCCCTGGCTTTGGCCAAAAATCCGGAAGCCTACCGCCACCTCTCGATGCAGTTTGAGAACCGGGAGGTCAAGAAGCTCTACCACGCCGTGGCCTGGGGCGTGCACCAGTTCGACAACAAGCTGGTAGACCGCAGCATCGAAACCACTACCAAAGGCAAAGCGCGCCTGGCCTACAAGGGCAAGCCGGCCGAGACCTACTTTACCACGCTGGAACCCTTTGCGCGCCATACGCTGGTGCAGTGCGTGCCCATCACCGGCCGCATGCACCAGATTCGCCTGCACCTGATGTACCTGCAGGCTCCCATCGTGGGCGACGTGGTATACGGCGGCGAGGATTTCTACCTGTCGACGCTGAAGAAGAAGTTCAATATGAAGGAAGGCGAGGAAGAACAGCCCTTTATTAAGCGTTTCGCCCTGCACGCCGCCAAGCTCACATTTACCCGGCTTAACGGCGAGGAAGTAACCGTGGAAGCGCCTTACCCCAAGGATTTCCGGGTGCTGGTCGATACGTTGCGGCAGTATAGCTAGGCTTTAATGCTTCTTTGGCCCGAAACCCCGCGGGTTTTGCTTTGAATAGCAAGCACCCGAAACGGCCAAAGCTGGTAAGTGAATGGGTTTTAAGCGGATAATTCTGTCTGCCCCTTTGCTTCGTAAGTGAAAAAGGGTAACTTTGTGTCCGTTTTTCCCGAACCCTTGCTGGGTTCTATCTCATTTTCAAACGCTTACTCAACTCCCCAATGGATCATCTGAGCTTCAAGACGGTGTCCGTCAACAAAGCCAACGCCAACAAGGGCTGGGTCGTGATTGATGCTGGTGACAACACCCTGGGCCGTCTGTCCAGCCAAGTTGCCAACATTCTGCGCGGCAAACACAAGCCTTCGTTCACGCCCAACTCTGATTGCGGCGATTCGGTTATCGTTATCAACGCCGACAAACTGCGCGTGACGGGTAAAAAGATGACCGACAAGATTTACGTGTCGCACTCTGGTTACCCCGGTGGCCAGAAGCGCAAGTCGATGCGTGAGGTCATGGAGCGTTCCTCGACCCGCGTTATCGAGCACGCTGTACGCGGCATGCTGCCCGGCAACCGTCTGGGCCGTGAGCAATTCCGCAACCTGTTCGTGTACGAAGGTGCCGAGCATCCCCACCAAGCTCAGCAGCCGGTAGCTGTTGATCTGAAGAACCTGTAAGCCTCACCAGCTTTCCTTTTTTTCTCTAATTTTTCATTAATGGAAATCTCCAACACCTCTGGTAGAAGAAAAACCTCGGTGGCTCGCATCTACATGCAAGCCGGGCAAGGGAATATCACTATCAACGGCCGGGAAATGAAAGCCTACTTTGGCAATGAACTCCTGGAAAACATCGTGAACCAGCCTTTGAATACGGTTGAGCAACTCAACCAGTATGACATCAAGGTGAACGTGCGCGGTGGTGGCATCTCGGCTCAGGCTGAGGCTATCCGTTTGGCCATCTCGAAAGCCCTCGTGGGTGACAACGCCGAAGTGCGTCCCGCCCTGAAAAAAGAAGGCTTCCTGACCCGTGACCCCCGCATGGTGGAACGCAAAAAGTTCGGCAAGCGCAAGGCTCGTCGTTCGTTCCAGTTCTCGAAACGCTAAACCCAGAGGAATTTTATCATGGCTCAGTCCACCACGTATAAAGAACTGCTCGACGCAGGTGCCCACTTTGGTCACCTTACGCGTAAGTGGGACCCGAAAATGGCGCCGTACATCTTCATGGAGAAGAACGGCATCCATATCATTGACCTGAACAAAACCCTGGTTTCGCTGGAGCAAGCTGCCACTGCTATCCGCAACATCGCCAAGAGCGGTCGGAAAGTAATGTTCGTTGCTACCAAGAAGCAGGCTCAGGAAATCGTTACCGAAGAGGCCAAGCGCCTGAAAATGCCATTCGTTACCGACCGGTGGTTGGGTGGCATGCTCACCAACTTCGCCACGGTTCGCAAGTCGCTGAAGAAAATGAGCACCATCGACAAGATGGTGAAGGAAAACACGGCCTACGCAGCACTTGCAAAGCGTGAGCGTCTGATGCTGTCGCGCGAGCGGGAGAAGCTGGAGCGTGTACTGGGCGGCATTGCCGACCTGAGCCGCCTGCCCGCTGCCCTGTTCGTAGTGGACGTAAAGCGTGAGCACATTGCCGTTAAAGAAGCCCAGAAACTCGGTATCCCCGTTTTCGCTATCTGCGATACGAATTCGAACCCTGAGCTGGTAAACTTCCCCATCCCTGCTAACGACGACGCCTCGAAGTCGATTTCGCTGATCGTAGGTATCATCAGCAAGGCTATCGAAGAAGGCTTGTCGGAGCGCAAAGTCGACAAAGACGAAGCGGACAAGAAGCAGTCGGAAGACGAAGGCATCCAAGAGAAGCTGGCCGCCGACGAATAGTCCGGCTACCTATTGAGAAGAGGGGAACATGCGAAGCACTCGGCTCCGGTGTTCCCTTTTTCTTTAGGTACTCCTCCCCTTTTTCGCCTATTGAGAACCTGCTGGTACGCTAGCGGTTCTTTCCTCTCATAACATCCCCTCCTTTTAACTCTCACAAGAATGGCCGCAATTACCGCCGCAGACGTGAACAAGCTCCGCACCATGACCGGTGCAGGCATGATGGATTGCAAAAAAGCGCTGACCGAAGCCGATGGCGACTTCGAAGCTGCTCGTGACATTCTGCGTAAGCAGGGTCAGAAAATTGCTGACAAGCGTGCTGACAACGAAACGTCGGAAGGCTTTGTAGCCGTAGCCGTAAGCGAAGACGGCACCGCCGGCAAGCTAGTGGCCCTGGCCTGCGAAACGGAATCGGTAGCTAAAGTTGCCTCGTTCCGCGAGCTGGTACAGCGCATCCTGGATGCTGCCGTACGTACCAATGCTACGTCGCAGGAAGAGCTGCTCGCTACCAAGGAAGAAGATGGCCTGACCATTCAGGAGCACATCACCGACCTGATGGGCAAAATCGGCGAGAAGCTGAACCTGACCTACGCCACCCTGACCGCCGAGAAAGTAGCTTCTTACATCCACTCGGACAGCAAGAAAGGCGTACTCGTAGGCCTGAAGAACGTAGGTGGTGCTGACACCGCCGCCGTTGGCCGCGACGTAGCCATGCAGATCGTAGCCATGAAGCCCGTAGCCGTTGACAAAGACGGTGTGGACGCTTCGATCACCGAGCGCGAAATCGAAATCGGCAAAGAGCAGGCGCGTGCCGAAGGCAAGCCCGAGGCTATGCTGGAGAAAATCGCTCAAGGCAAGCTGAACAAGTTCTACAAGGAGAACACCTTGTTGAACCAGGAGTTCGTGAAAGACAACTCGCTGACCATCGCTCAGCTGCTCGACAAAACGTCGAAAGGCATGACCGTAACCGACTTCAAGCGGGTGGCCATCGGTGCCTAAGATTTAAGAAGTTTAGTTTATTGAAAAGGCCCGCTGGTGAAAACCGGCGGGCCTTTTTTGTGTGTACCAAGTTTCCTTGGTACTTCGTGGCTATGACGGAAGAGAAGAAATACGCACTACGCGCCGTTTTGCAACATGGCTTTAAGTTAATCGCCATTTGTTGCGCTTCAGATGATTTTAAGATTTACAACCCAGCCTCGTGGTATAGACATTACCAACTTGTAAAAGAAATCAGTCTTTTTGCCAGATGGTTGGAGAAACTAGCGTTCTATTCAGCAATTGATTTCCAAGGCTTCATTGAGGAGCATCTGTGGCAAGAATACGAAGTAATGCGTAAACAGACGCCTACTGATTCGTTTTGGTCTATCAGGCACTGCTATATACAGGAGCTTGACAGAGTAATGCCAGCAAAAGATTGATTAGCGGCTTTGCTCAACCGAATGCTTCCGCCGGCTGGCGCCTCCAATCAAATTCTTCGCCAGCGCGGCCAGTAACAACAGAAACAGCAGCCCAATCAGGACGCGGGGCCAATTGATATTCTTCATAGCAGGGCTTTACGGGCGTTGCGGCTGACTGGTATACGCCTGCACCCGCGTAACCGCATTGCGGCGCAGGTTGAGGTAAAACAAACCGTAGTCGGCAATGTGGAAGGAGTGGCGGAGCTGGGGCTGGCCGGGCAGCAGGAAGCGCGGGTAGCCAATGGGCTGGGGCACGTTGATCCACAGCAGGCCCTTATGCACCTGGGCGCCGACGACGGCGGTATCAATCCGAGCAAAGTTGAGCGGTACGCCTCCTTTGTTCAGCTGAGCCGGGGCTGGGGCGGTGTCGAGCGTCCAAGTGAGGGGGTTGGTAGCCAGGCCGCCGGCGAAGGGCGGATACTCGTTGCCCGACTCTACAGAATTCCAGCCTACGTAGCAGCCGGTTTGGGTGGAATCCTGGCAGGGCCGCATAGTCTGGTACTCGTCGGTCTTAACCTTGAAGCCGATGAGGTAGGCCACGACGAGTTGCTTGCGGAGCTTGGGGTTGGTGTCGAAAAACTCGTGTAGCAGGCGCGTGGCGTGGAAAGTACCCTGGCTGTGGCCGGCAATGATGATAGGCCGACCTTGGTTATAGTGCGCCAAGTAGTACTGGAAAGCAGCTTTTACGTCGGAGTAAGCTAAGTCCAGAGCTTCCTTGCCATTAGTGCTTTTCTCGTCGAAAAACGAGTAAAGCGTAGCCTGGCGGTAGCGCGGGGCGTAGACGCGGGCCGCAGCATTATACACCGTGGCCTGCTTGCGGATGGTGCTGTTATCGGTGAATCGGTTCAGACGCTCATCCGAGAGGTCGGCGTTCCAGGAGAAGCTCTTGTAGTACGTGGTAGGATGCACATAGAACACGTCGGCGGCGGCCTGCCGCTGCTGGTCGTGCAGGCCGGAGCCCAGCGGTACTACGTCGGCCGAGTCGCGGCGGGTGGGCAGGGCAGCCCAGGTATCGGGCTGGGCGTAGTCGGGGGCAGTAGCGGGACGGTAGGCCGTGAACTGCTTGCCGGGTTTGATGACCTTTAAGCAGGAACTCAGGCTACTGGCGGCCAGCAGCACCGCGCCCAGATACCAGGAACGGGATAGAACGGAAATTTGCATGAGTAACAGTAGCGGGAACACAAAAATAGCTCACGCAAGCCGGTTGCGGGAGCTATTCTTCTTCTGAGCAGGTTTGCGGCCGGTAGAATTTCGCCTCCCGCCTGAAACGGCAGCCGACAGTGCAGCTGCCTCCTCTGCTTAATCGGTGAAGGTATTTTCGAGCAAACGCTCCTGGCGCAGGTACTTAATCTTGTAGTTCTTATCGAAGCGCACCCGCACCTGAGCCCGGGTTTGCTGGTGCTTCTGCTGCGACTGGCGGAACGCCTGGCTTTTCTCCTGGAATGTTACCACGCGCGAGCCGTCGTCGGCCGCGTCGCTGATTTGCAGGCTGCCCGGCTCAATTTCGGTGGAAGCTTCCAGAAACTCGGGAAAGTGGCTACGGGTCAGTTCCTCGTTGATGGACGCCGGAGTAGTGTTTTGCAGAGTATAAAACCGCTCGACGGAGGGCGAAAAGTACTGAGCGGCGCTGAAGGGCGCGGCTTTCATGTCTTCGTAGTAAGCCGACAGTGTGCTTTCGATGCGGCTGCGCACGGCACTGTCGTCGGCCGCCGGAGCGGGGGCTGTAGCTTCAGCGGGCGTGGTGGCGGGAGCGGTGGTAGCCGTATCCTGGGCCGGGGCCGTAGTGGGCGGTACCACGGGTGCTACCCGCACGGTTTCGGGCGCGGCGGCGGGAGGCAGGTCGATTTGCTCGGCCTGGGGGCCTACTTCCGGAGTAGTGCTAACACTGTCGGCTTCGGTGCGGCTTTGGCTGCTCAGGTGTTCCGACTCACGGTTGCCGAGCGCGAGGTAGCCAATCAAAGCCAGCAAAGCCAGGATACCACCCACGATAAGTACCGTGGACAGCGGGTTGCGGGCTGGGGCTACGTAGGGCGTTTCGTCGGGCTCGTCGGGCAATTCATTGGCCTCGAAGCTTTCGGCGGGCACATTGGTGTAAATGGGTTCGGCAGGCCGCTCCCGGGTGTAGCTGTAGGTTTCGGTGGGCGACACCGGATTCACGGGTACCACGGGCGGGGCGGTGGGCGTTACGGGCGGCAAATCCGCAATAGGCGGCGTAATGGGCCGCTCCGGCTCCGACACAATAGGTACGATGACCGGCGGAGCAGTGGGCGGACTAGGCGGGCTGAAGGAAGTACCGGAGCCGGATACCGTAGTGGTCGGCGGCGTACCTACCGGGGGCATCGGCGTTGTGGCGGCTGGGGCCGAGGGTGTGGCTGCGCCGGGGTTTTGCTCGCTAAACAGGAGCTTGCGCTTTAGCGTGTCGAATTCGGTCTGGGTAATAGTGCCCGCGTCGAGCCACTCTTTGAGCTGGCGCAGGGTATCGAGGGGAGACGGGTCTTTTTCCATACAAGGCAGCGGTTGGGGCTATGGGGCCGGGGGTTATTTACGGTCCAGGGCCGACAAACGGTCACGCCGCTTTTGCAGCTGAATTTTGCGCAGTTCCATCTGCTGGCCGTTGGTGACGAGCTTCACGGAGTCTTCGCGGGCCTTGAGGGCGTTGCTGGCGTTGGTTTGCTTTAGGGCCTCAATGCGGGCCAGGTTGCTGGTGGTATTGGCTTCCAGGGTGGAAATTTCCTTTTGCAGGCGTTCCTTTTCCTTTTCGGCTTCCTTCAGCTGCTTTTCGGCTTCGGCAATCTTCTCCTTATAAGCCTTCTGGCGGGCGGCAACAGCAAAGCTCTGCCCCATGGTGCGCAGGGCGGCAAACTCGGTTGTGGTCTTGTCCGGATCCAGGAAAGTATCGGGGCCGAAAGCGGCGAAAATAGACAGCTCCGAGGTCGTATCCGAGGGCGAGGTAATCATCGAGTAAAAGTCGATGAGCTTGCCCGACACGCTGGAAGCCGGTGTCTGCTTGGCGGCCAGCACGTCTTTTTTGCCGACGCCAAAGACTCCGTCGCCCTTGAGGCGGATGTTGTAGGTGTCCTTAATCCAGGACTGCCAGAAGTCGCGCGTCCAGGCGGCGGTGCCTTCCACCTGCACTTTAACGGCGGCCCGCTCCTTTTTCTCGAAGTTGACGCTGCTGGTGCGGGCTTCGTAGAGCTGGGCGCTGGCCTGCGGGGCCGCAAAGCCGACTAACCCGGCCAGCGCAAGAGTTGCGAAGAAGAATTTCATAGGAAAAGAATATCAGGCAGTAAAGAAAGCAGCCGGGGCCGCGAACTAGTAAATATCGTGCCGTTCGAAGGCAGCCTGCAAATCCTGGCGCATCTGGGTGAAGCGCAGCACGGCGGCGGCAATGAACTCGTCGTCGAGCAGCTCGCGCACCTCGGCCTCGCTGGTCACGTCCATTTCGCTCACTTTGTAGGTTTGCTCGAAAGGCCCTTTTTCGAGCTTGATGAGATATTTCCCATTCCAGGAGAAGAGCGTGATTTTGGCTTCCGGATGCGGAATATCGGCGAGCTGGCGCATAGCAGCAGGGGTTGGCACTGGGTTGAACGGGCGAAGATAGGCAGCCCCGCGCAACTCCCTTGCCGGCAAGCTCGGCATAACACCCGCCCAGGGGCCGCGTACAAAACTCACATCCGATTATTGTCTCACCTAACTCCCACTTGCATCATGCCACAAGGAGATAAATCAGCTTATACCGACAAGCAAAAGCGGCAGGCCGAGCACATTGAGGAAAGCTACGAAAAGCGCGGCCTCTCGGAAGAAGAAGCCGAAAGCCGTGCCTGGGCCACCGTCAACAAGCAGGACGGCGGCGGCAAAAAGAGCGGCTCGGGCCGCAAGAAAGCCGACGATAAATAAGGCGACTCTTCTTGACCACTCGTAACCGTAAAAGGGCCTCTCCTATCCTGAAGAGGCCCTTTTGCAATTTTCGTTGGTAGCCGTTTCGGTAAAACACCGCACCGGCTAACTAACTGTATGCAGGATGGCGTAGAGTGAGGCCACCGAAATAACTACCCACAGCAGCACGGCCTGCACAAAGGGCCGTACACCTACCGAGCGCAGCACTTGGGCCGAGAGCCCAGCCCCAATCAGGAACAAAGTCAGCGTCAGGCCGATTTTGGCCAGCTTCACGGCTACCGGCGCCAGGGGCTGCAGGGCCGGCACGTAGGTATTGAGCAGCATGGCCCCGATAAATCCCAGAATGAAATAAGGTAGCTTAAGCTTGGCGCCGGGCGTTTTGAAAAGAAAGGCCGTACCCAGAGCCACCGGGATAATCCACAGGGCGCGGGCCAGCTTCACGGTGGTGGCAATCTGTAGGGCCTGGTCGCCGTAATGGCTGGCTGCGCCCACCACCGAGCTGGTATCATGAATGGCAAGGGCGCACCAGAGGCCAAACTGGTTTTGGCTCAGGTGCAGCTCGTGGCCCAGCGCCGGAAACACGAACAGGGCAATGGAATTGAGGATAAATACCGCACCCAGGGCCACCGACATCTGCGACTCGTCGGCTTTGAGCACCGGGCCCACGGCGGCAATGGCGCTGCCCCCGCAAATGGCGGTGCCGCTGGCAATAAGGTGGGAAGTTTTAGGATTCAGTTTCAGCCAACGGCCCAGAAAATACCCCAGCACTAGCGTAGTGCCGATGGAGGCCACTGTAAACAGGACACCTTCGCGCCCGGCCTGCACTGCCGCCTGGGCATTCATGCCGAAGCCCAGCCCGATAACCGACCACTGCAGCAGCTTGCTGGTCACTTTGCGGCTCAAGCTCAGGAATGGATTACCGACGACTAAAGCCACTAACAGCCCGAGCAGCAACGCCAGGGGCGGAGAACCCAGCGGCGACACGCACACCAGCACGGCCCCAGCAAAAATCAGCTGTTGGAGCGTGACGGGTAAGCCAAAAATGAAGAAAGGTTGCGTTAGGAAAGCCGCAAACGCGCTGCGGGCTTCCGCCGGGTGGGGCAGTACGGGTGGGGCGGGGTGGGAAACTTTCACGGGTGGGGCGGTAGCAATAACTACCCCAAAAGTACGCCGACCCCACCCCTTTCGATAATCAAAAATGATTATCAGTTATTACTTTAGGTTATACTAATCCGTGCTCAGCGTTTGTTGGGCATACAGCAGGAAGCGCCGGGCCGGCACTGCCAGCGGCTGCCCTTGCAGCCACACGGCCTCAAACTGCCGCTTTAAGCTCAGATTTTCGACGGGCACAATTTCCAGTCGGCTGGCTTCGATATCCTTCTTCAAGGCTTGCTTGGAAATAAACCCCAGACAGTGAGAAGCCGCCTCCAGGTAAGACTTAATAGCTTCGGTGTTGTCGAGGTAGAGGGCAATCTGTAAATCGGCCAGCTTGATTTTCTGAGCCCGTAGGGCAAACTCCAGCACTTCCAAAGTACCCGAGCCCCGCTCCCGCAGCACCAAAGGGTGACGCATGGCTTCGGCCAAGGGCAGCGGCACCTGGGGCGGCCCGGTGAGCGTGGCCCGGCGCACAGCTACCAGCTCGTCGTCCAGCACGGGCTCATAGTGCAGGTCGCGATTTTTAACCTGACCCTCCACGAAGCCCAGGTCGATGTGGCCGTAGAGCAGGGATTCGGCAATTTGCTCGGAGTTGCCATTGTAGAGCGTCAGCTCGACGTGGGGGTAGCGGGCCTGGAAGCCGGGCAGAATGGGCGGCAACACGTATTGGGCCAGCGTGGTACTGGCGCCCAGGCGCAGGCGGCCGGCCGCTTCGGCGTGCAGGCCGTGGAGCTGGTCGGTGAGTTGCTGGTGCAGGGTTTCGACGGCGTCGGCGTGGGTAAGCAGCAGGCGGCCGGCTTCGGTGAGGGTAACACGGTTGCCGCGGCGCTCAAACAGCCGCTGCCCGTAGCTGCGCTCCAGCTCCCGGATATGCTTGGTAATGGCAGGCTGGGTGATAAACAGCTCCTGGGCGGCTTTGGTGAAGCTTAGGTGTCGGGCCACCGACTGAAAAACGCGAAGACGAAAATCGGGCATGGCTGCAAGGTAGGGCTAGTTATTAGTTGTTGGTTGTCCGTTGTCAGTCAGCAGAGCTGTCATCCTGTGTTCCAGATGACAGACAACTAATTGGCTAATCGAACACCTAACAACGGGCAACTAACAACCAACAACTAGCCCTACCTTGCACTTGCAATTCCCACTTCCACCTTTCCCAATGAGAAAACCTTTCCTTGCCGCGCTGGCCTTTCTGCCCCTGGCCGCCGCGGCCCAACAATCGGTACTGACGCCGGAGAAGCTCTGGCAGCTGGGCCGCCTGGGCGAAATGCAGGTGTCGCCGGACCAGAAAATGGTGGCCTTCACCGTGACGCGCTATAGCCTGGGTGATAACAAGGGCAGCGCCGATATCTACCTGGTGCCCGTGGCCGGCGGCGCCGTAAAGCAGCTGACCAACACGCCGGCCGTTTCCGAAAACACGCTGAACTGGCGGCCCGACGGCAAGCTCACCTTCCTCTCGGGCGAAGGCGGCACCGACCAACTCTACGTCATTAACGCCGACGGCTCGGGCAAGCAGCAGCTTAGCCAGTTTCCGAAAGAGGGCCTGAGCAACCTCAAGTACGCGCCCAAGGGCAACTTTATCCTCTACACCCAGGACGTGAAAACGGGCAAGGAGGTCAAGGACTGGTACCCCGACCTGCCCAAGGCCGACGCTCGCATCATCGACGACTTGAACTACCGCCACTGGAACGTGTGGGACGACTACAAGGTCTCCCACGTGTTCTTTCAGCCCGTCGGGGCCGATGGCAAGCCGACCGGCTACGGCAAGGACGCCATGCAGGGCGAGAAGTTTGATGCGCCCCTGCAGCCCCTGGCGGGCTCCGAGCAGCTGGCCTTTTCCCCCGACGGCTACTCGGTGGCTTACACCTCGCGCAAGCTCACGGGCAAGGCCGAGGCCGAAAGTACCAACTCCGACATCTACCTCTACAGCATCCGGGACGGCAAAACTGAAAACCTGAGCCAAGGCTTGGAAGGCTACGACATTGAGCCTGTGTTTTCGCCCGACGGCTCGAAAGTAGCCTGGCTGAGCATGGCCACGCCGGGCTTCGAGTCGGACCGCAACGGCATTGTGGTCTACGACTTCAAGACCAAGCAGCGCGAGGATATTACCAAGGGCTCGGAGCAGGCCGCGGCCAATATCCGCTGGAGCGCCGACGGCAAAACCATCTACTTCGCCAGCGTCATTCAGGGCACCGACCAGATTTTCTCGGTGCCCAGCAAAGGTGGCAAAGTCAAGCAGCTCACCAAGGGCGCTCAGAACTACAACTCGTTTGAGCTGGCCGGCAAAGACCAGGTTATTGCCAACAAAACCACCATCAGCAGCCCCGCCGACCTAGTGCGCGTGGATCTGAAAACCGGCAAGGAAACCCCGCTAACATCTATCAACAAGGACGAGCTGGGCGGCCTGAAGATGGGCAAGGTGGAAAGCCGGCAGGTAACGACCACCGACGGCAAGCAAATGCTGGTCTATGTCATCTACCCGCCCGACTTCGACCCAAGCAAGAAATATCCGACCCTACTCTACTGCCAGGGTGGCCCCCAGAGCCCGGTCACCCAGAGCTTTAGCTACCGTTGGAACTTCCAGCTGATGGCCGCCAACGGCTACATCGTGGTGGCCCCAAACCGCCGCGGCCTACCGGGCTTCGGCACCGAGTGGAACAACAGCATCAGCGGCGACTGGGGCGGGCAGCCCATCCGGGACTACCTCTCGGCCATTGACGACGTGAGCAAGGAGGCCTACGTAGACAAGGACCGCCGCGGCTGCGTGGGGGCTTCGTACGGGGGCTACTCGGTGTATTACCTGGCGGGTCATCACCAGGGTCGGTTCAAGACCTTTATTGCCCACGCTGGCCTGTTTAACCTAACCAGCTGGTACCCCAGCACCGAGGAAATGTTCTTTGCCAAGCACGACATCGGGGCTGCACCCTGGGAAATGCCGCAGCACAAGAGCTACACCGACTTTAATCCCCAGCAGTTCGTGGGCAAGTGGGATACGCCCATCCTGGTAATTCACGGCGGCAAGGACTTCCGGGTACCCGAGGGCCAGGGCATGGAAGCCTTCGGCTCGGCCCAGCTGCGCGGCATCCCCAGCCGCTTTTTGTACTTCCCCGGCGAAGGCCACTGGATTCAGAAGCCCCAGAACGCGGTGCTCTGGAACCGGGTGTTTTTCGACTGGCTGGGCCGCACGCTCAAGCCCGACGCTCAAGCGGCAAAGTAACCCGACCCAACCGCCTAACGACAGACCCTGCCGACTCCGGTGGGGTCTGTTTCTTTTTTGGGTTACTGATTTTGCTGTCCTATCTTTTGGTGTCTATTTCTATAAGTCTATTATCCCATGCGCCTTCCTCTGCTACGTACCCTCCTATTGCCCGGTCTGCTGACAGCTTATTCGGGCTATGTGCAGGGCCAGATGATTTATCATCCGCAACTTTATCAGCCGCAAAACTTCCACCAATTATACTCGCCAACTCAGCATCAGGCTACAAGGCAAATAGTAGTGGCGCCGACGATTCCCATCGATGCTGACGGCTCTATTAGGCCCGAACCCGACTCCGCTACCCGGCACCAGTATGTCCGCCATCGGGTGCGCTCAGTGCTGAAAACCCGCCTCAATAAACAGGGCGAAGTACTAGACACTATTGAGTACCTCACCATTGACGAACAAGGCCGCTGGACGCAAGTAAACACCTGGAAAGGTCAGGTGCAGCGGCAATGGAGCTATAACAGTGCCGGCCAGTGCACGGCGCTAATAGAGCACCCCCGGTCGGCCCGCCCCTACACCGTTATCAGTACCTACAATCCTGCGCTGCAACGGGGCCACCAGGAAGTACTCCAGCGCAACGGCACCCACACCCTGGTTCAGGAAAAGCAGCTCTACCACAGCGGCGACACGCTGCTGACCGAAATAAAGGCCCACGAGCTGCAAGTAGGCAACTATTACTACCCGAAGTATGTGCAGCGCAGCCTGCGCCTGGCCCTTCATCCCGACACGACGCTGAGCCTGACTTACTTTTACAACAAAGACCAGCAAATCAGCAGCCACCAGTTCGATTATCTGCTCTACCAGCGCGGCCGTTTATTCGAAACGGGCAAAATAACGCTGCCCAAACCCGGCCCAGAAACGAAAGCTGCCGGCGCGGCAATGCTGGCCCCGGAGCAGGCAGTGGCAGCCCTGCGGCGGGGAACCGGGCTTCAGCCCCAGAACCGCCGTTTCTACGACTCCCAGCGCCGCCTTATTCGGGAGGAATTCACGAAGTCGAATGATTCCCCTTCTTTTCGTAGTACCGTCCGCTACACGTATAACAACCTGGGCCAGCTCATCGGCCGCGAAAGTGGCTTTACTAGTGCCGGTGCGTCTGCCCTTTCCACCTACACGGTATACTCCTATTTAGAATCTGGGCTCCTGGCGGGTGAAACCACAAATGCCCGCACCGGCGCCCGCACTTTTTACCAGTACCACTATCAGTACTACGACTAAGGCGCCCCTCCGCTAACAGCCAGCACAGCAATGGAAACCCTGATTTCCTGTTGCCCTCGTTTCGGCCAGTAGCACAGCCTGTTTTGGCGTGGCAGCTGAAAGCCAGCACCAGCAAATAAGCGGGGTAATTTGCCAGGGATGCAACGCAGCTGGGGTCAGGTAAGTACAGGGTATATTCCGTCCACACCTGACCGTTGCTGCCTCTATTCTAACCCACCGTGCCTATTCGCCTGCTTGTTCTCTGCGCCCTGCTACTTGGCTGCTGGCTACCGGCCCGGGCCCAGGCTCCCGATGCCACCGCCGATGACCAGACCGTACTCGACACGCTGTTCCTGCAGGACGAGAATCACCGGCACGTGTCGGAGGTGTACCGCTACTACACCGAGCCGTTTGCGGTAAAGCCCAGCCCCGAGCGGGCCGACAGCCTGTGGCAGGCCGGGGCTTTCCGGCCTGGCCGTTGGCACAAGGCGCTTAGTCTGGGTTTTCTGCACCAGCGCGTGTGGGTACGCATTGCCGTAGCCAATACGTCGAGTCAGCGCAGCCGCTACGTGTGGAGTATCTACAATTTCACCGACAGCGCCACGCTCTACTTCCGGCCCAATGGCTCCGAGCAGTTTCGGCGGGTACAGGCCAGTTCCTGGCAGGAAGCCGATAAACGTCCTTTCCCGGCCCGGTCCCTGAGCTTCCCCTTCGTTCTGGAAGCCGGGCAGCGGGCCGTGCTATACCTGCGCGTCGACCACCGGGCCGGGGCCCTGTACCTGCCCACCTACATCGAAACGACTGAGCAGTTTCTGGCTTCGGAAGTCGAGGCCCCGTTCGAGCGGTACTGGATTTGGCTGCTGGGCTTTTACGTAAGCAGCGCTTTGTTCAATCTGGTGCTGTTTACCTTCCTGCGCGACCGAATCCACATCTGGTACGTGGCCTACGTGGTGTGTATCACGCTTTTCCTGCTGATGGAAGACGGATTCGACGCCTGGGTGCTGCCCGCGGGGCTTTACCGCCTGGTGTGGACGGTAGGACAATTCAATTTCCTGCTGCTGGCCGCCGCCTGCGGCGTGCAGATTATGCAGTCCTTCCTGGGCCTGCGGGCCAGCTGGCCCCGGCTCTACCGCGTGGGCAACTGGCTGGCGGGCCTAGCGGCAGTATTTGTGCTGGTGTATGCGCTGCTGTTTCCGCGGGCTGTGCAAGCCGGGCCTACTTTTCCGACTATACTCAACGGGCTGCGGGAAGTACTCTTGGGAGCCTTGGCTATGTATAGCTGGGTAACGCTACTGGGCGTGCTGTTGTCGCGCCGGCGCCGACAGCTGGGCGCCTACTACGCCCTGACGTACTCCTTCTTTTTCGTGGGTTTTATGCTGTTTTGGCTAAACCACCTCGGCCTGACCAACTTCAACCTGGTGCGGCCCAACGCCCTGGCCTGGGGGCTGGTGCTGGAGCTACTAGTGCTTAGCGGCCTGCTCACCGGCCGGTTTCGGCACACCTTGCGGCAAAACGAAAAATTGCGGATCCGGCAGCTGCGGCAGCGCAATGCCCAGAGTGCCCGCCTGATTGCGGCCCAGGAAGAAGAACGGGCTCAGCTGGCCCGGGAGCTGCACGATGCGCTGGGCCCTAACCTGGCCGCGCTCCACATGGCCTGGCAGGGGCCGGCCATGCGTGAGGCCCTGTCTACTTCGCCCGCCGCCGCCGCCGTGGGGCAGCACACCGAATTGCTGCTGCGCCACCTGCGCGACGAAGTGCGGACCTACAGCCACACGCTACTCCCCACCGAGCCGGGCCTGGGCACGCTGAGCGAGTCGGTGGCGGCACTGGGCAAGCTGCACAACCTGCACGGCAGCCCGGCCGTGCGCACCTACTGCGACGCCACCGTGGATGAGTTGCCGGCTCCTGTTCAGCAGACCGCCTACCGCATTGGGGCCGAGCTGCTCAACAACGCCATTCGCCATTCCCGGGCCACGGAAATATCGGTGCAGATGCTACGCCACTCCCAAGAGCTCGAAATTATGGTGGAAGACAACGGCCGGGGCTTCACCGAGCCCCCTCCCAACGGCGGCATTGGCCTGCGCGGCGTGCGGGCCCGCGCCGATTATCTGCGCGGCCAGCTCTACATCGACAGCTCCCCGCAGGGCAGTAGCATCGTTGTCAGAATTCCTTGCTAACTAGCCCCACTCCTCGTTCTTCACGCCTTCCTCCTGCATGCACTCCCGCCCTTGCCGCCTGCTCATCGTCGATGACCACCTCATGCTCACCCAGAGCCTGGCGCTACTGCTCACCGGGCAGCCCGACATGCAAGTGGTAGGACAATTGGCTTCGGGAACGGCCCTGCTGGAATGGCTGGCCCAAATACCTGCCGCCACGCCGCCCGCCGACGTGGTGCTGCTCGACCTGCACCTGCCCGGCCCCGATGGGCTGACGCTGCTGCCTACGTTGCAGCAGTATCCGCAGCTGCGGGTACTGGTGTTCAGCACGGCGGCCTCGCCGGAGCTGATTGAGCGGGTGGCCGCGGCCGGTGCTCAGGGCTTCGTGGCCAAGTCGGCTGATGCGGAGCACCTGCTGGAAGCCATCCGGAGCGTGCATGCTGGGCAAAAAGTGTTTCCGCCGGGCTCCCGCCGGGCAGCTCCCGCTTCTGGAGAGGCCACTGAGCCCCTGCTGCGCCTGCACCGCCTCTCGAGCCGGGAGCGGGAAATTGTGGGCCTGATCCGGACCGGCCTGACCACCCGCGATATTGCCGACCGGCTGTCGTTGTCAGAGTTTACCGTGGGCACCCACCGCCGCAACATCATGCACAAGCTGGAACTACCCAATATGGCCGCCCTGCTGCAGTTTGCCTTCGACCACGGCTTGTAAAGCATTCGAGCCTCGTGGTTTTTAAGTCCTACTTATGCCCAACTCGCCATGAGGCCACTTTGGAAGCAGCTGCAAATTATTCTACTGAGTGCCGTAGTGGTTTCCTGGTTGCGCATGTGCTTTCAGGGCCTTAGCTGGGTAGATTGGTATGATTTGGCACCTGAGCCCGGGCTACGGTGGCTTGGGCGGGCCGGAGTTATGCTACTACTACTTCCACTAGTGGAGCTGTTTCGCTTCTGGTTTGTCTACGCCTTTGCCGCTATTGCCTACCAGCTCGTAATCAGGCTGCTTTTTCCCGTTCATCGGTCCTGGCTCGTGTATTTGGTGCTGGGTAGTGTGCCCGTCGCACTATGGATTTCTGCCTTCCTGACCGATGAGCGGTATACAAGACGCAGGCTCTACCTGTGGGCAATATATAGCTATACGACTTCCTCTACTACCGCTACTTGGTAAAAACCCGCCCGCAGCTGCCGGAAGCCCCAGCCCAGCTGCCTAGTTAAACCTTACTTGGTCAGAACAGCGTCGGTGGTCTTGCTGATATCGCTGCTTATTTTCTGGATAAACTCCAGCTGTTCGCGCAGCAGGTTTTCTTCGGGTGTGAGCACCTGTTTAGGAAACGCCTCGGGCTCCACGGCCAGGAAGTCGGTGGCGGGCTCCTGGGCTTCCTCGTTCAGCTTTTTCAGGCTGCGAGCCAGCCCCAGCAGCGCCTGCCGCAGTGGCTTGCGGGTGGCCGGCGCCAGGGGCTGTCCGGGCTCGGTGGAGGTAATGGAGGCAATGTTGGAAGCCAGAATATGGTTTAGCACCACAAATTCGTAGACCTCACTGCTGTTGCGCCGGGTGCTTTTGGGCTCGGACAGCATGCGCTGAAAGGCGGCCGACAGGTTGGCCGAGCTGACGTACACATTTTTGCGCACCAGCTTGTAGTCGGTTTGGCGGTAGGCCACACCCGAAATGCTTTCGGCCAGCTTGAGTAGGTAGTTGAGGTTGGCTTGCAGCACGTCGCGCATGAATACCTGGAGCTGGTCGGCCTCCCACTTCGGAAACAGGAGGTAGCCGGCCGAAAAGGCAATGGCGCAGCCGATGAACGTGTCGGTAATCCGCTCCTCAATGACGCCCAAATACCCCACGCCCAGCAGGCTAAACATGATCAGGATAAAGGGCGTGAGGCAGGTGACGGTGATGATGTAGTTGGTGCGCTGGAAGCTGTAGGAAATAACCATGAGCACCACCATCAGGGCAAACTGCACGTTTTTGTCGGGTATGAGCCACAGAATGAGCCCTCCGATAACGCCGCCAGCCAACGTGCCCAGGATGCGCTGATAGTTGCGTTCCTTGGTCAGGCTGAAGCCCGGCTTGAGCATATAGGTGGTCGTCATCAGAATCCAGTAGCTGTGGTAGCCCGGAAACAGCAGCTTGGAGGCAATAAAGCCTACCGAGCAGGCCAGCGTCATGCGGATGGCGTGCCGGAATACCGAGGAGCTGAAGGTCAGGTTGTCGCGGATGGATTTGAGGTCGACTTCGTCGTGCGAGACGAAGCGCGAATACTCCAGCTCCCGCCCGTAGGTCTGCCCGGTTTTGGCCGAGTCGAAGTAGTTCAGGATATCATTGACGCGCTGGGTGAGGTTGCGCAGGTTTACCAGGATCTTCTTTAGCACCAAGTTGCTGCCCGACGTGCCTTCCTCGCCAATAGCGTCGATGCGGGTTTTGAGGGTTTCGAGCTGGGTTTTGAGCGTGGCCCGGGTGGCGTAGGGCCGGTTGGCCTGAATGGCGGCTCCAATATGGTCCAGCTCCACGGCCATGTGCCGGATCAGCTCGGCTACCTCCCCCAGAATGCCGGTGTGGCCGAACTGGGCGCGTAGGGCCGCGTAGTCGTAGTAGGTGGCCGTGATATGCTCGTAGAGGTCCACCACGTCGATGAAGGTCACGACCAGACGCCGGCCTCGGTTGGTGGTTTCGTTTACAATCTGCCGGCTCTTGAACAGCACTTCCCGCACGGCATCCTGCTTTTCACTGACCACAACCTGCTGCGCGACCAGCCGCCGATAGTCTTCGTCCAGGTTGGTATGGAGCGTGTAAAAGTCGGCCTTGATGGTCAAAAACCGGGAAATAGCGTGGATACACTCGGCCAGGGCCTGGCGGGCAGCGCGGTGGGGCCGCACCTGATGGAGCAGCAGGCTGAGCACGGTGTACCACACACCGCCCGCCAGCAGCAGCAGGCTGTGGGGTAGTACCTGGGCCGCCGTCAGGGGTTTGTCCATGTTCAGAATCATGACCAGCAGAGCTGCCGAGCCCATGGCCCCGGCCCGGGCGCCGTACACCAGAAACATGGTAAAGAAGAAAGTCAGCACGGCCACCTCCAGGCCCAGCAGCCAGTTGGAGTAGTTCAGCGCCCCGGTCAGCAAGCCCACCAGAAAAATGCACAGGTTGCCGTAGAGCATGCCGTTGCGCTTGTGCTCGATAGGGCCGGGCAAATCGGTGATGCTGATACAGACGGCGCCGGTAGAAAGCGTCAGGCCGGTTTCGAACTGCCCGAGCCAGGAACACACCAGGGCTGGCAGCAGAATGGCGAAGGTGATGCGCAGCCCGTCGGAGAAATCCTGTCCAAAGAAGAAGTAGTGGATTTTCCGGGTTTGCTCGTTCATTGCCGCGTGGTTGCCCCAGCTCGGGGCGGTTCAGGAGCCTTATACGGGCGGCAAGGTAAGGGCTGTTGGCAAAACGGCCCAGCTCCGGGCCGCCAATTCGGGGGCTGCCCGGGACTGGGCAGGCTAAGTACGCTGGTCCTCAAAACGAAACAAGCCTTTCCCGGTGTGGAAAAGGCTTGGTAAAACGGCGGAGTACCGGTCTTAGGCCGCGTCGGTCTGGGTGTCGCGCTGGTTGACCAGCTGCCGGCAGTAGGTTTCGGCGTCGAGCAGCGTGGGCACTATCGGGATGCTGAGCGACGGCGCCAGGGCAGTCAGTTCGAGGCGGATACCGTCGCTGAGGTGGCAAAGCACCAGGCTCATACCGTGCTTGCTGAGCTTGTGGTAATAATAGGTGAGCAGTTCGGCCGCATCCGAGGGCAAGTGGTGCAGGTGGCTGCAGTCGACCCAAACGCTGGACTTGCCGCTGCGGGCCGCCCGGCTTAGCGCGCGGTCCAGGGCATCGTCTTCGTTTTCGGGTGAAACAGGCACGTCATCGGCCAGAATGAGCAAATAGCTTTCCGGCAGAATCTCACGATAAACTTCCATGCGCAATGGTCAAGAATGGTTGGCGGGTTTGGCAAGACGGGGTATTCAGGGCGGTAAGCAGAGCGAAAAAGCACGCGGGCTGGCGGCAGGTAGCCCGCCTCCATTGATGGTAGTCAAATACGATTCTGACCACAAATAGTATACGGCCCGAATATATTATTTTCAGCCGTAAGACGCTCATTACTAAATTAATAGTTTCCTAATCCTATTGCCAATTAGATTATTACAATTCTCAGCCAACTACTATTCCAGCACTGCGTTGCCGCAAGCTCTACCGCCAGAAAACGAGCTTGCTGATTGTAAACCCACAAAACCGCCTGCTCCACCCGTTGGCTCCCGACTCCGATCCGGCGCGAGTATCGTTCTAATAATCTTCTAATTACACCAAAACCCTGGCTGCTGGCGCTTCCTCATTAGTAGAGAATATCCTCAATGGGCTCCAGCCGGGACGGCAACTCGGTTTCGCCCAGCATTTCGCGCAAGTCAATTTCGATGCTGCGGCACAGGGCTGTCATCGGCACGTCGTTCATCAGGTTGTCGAAGGGGTTCTCGCTGGTGTGGCCTACTATTTCTATCGTGTTAAACACCCAGGACACCAGCACCGAAAACGGCACCGTGAGCCAGACGTGGGTAGGGCCAAGCTTGGCAAACTCGCCTAGCAGGCCCAGGGGCAGCAGCGCAATAAAGAGCCACACAAACAGGTAGCTGAAAAAGGCGTACTGCCGCGGAAACGGCGTGTTCTTGATTCGCTCACAGCCGCCCTGCAGGGTATAGAGCTGCTCTAAGGTCTCGACCATGGACACGTGCTGGAAGTCGTTGAGCAGGCCCCGCTCCTCGCGCAGAATCCGCAGCTCGGCGGCCTGCTTGCGGACCAGGTGAGCCGCCGGGTTCTGCTTGGTTCGCATCACCGCCGATTCGTCCTGGTCCAGGAAAGGCGCTACTTGCTCGTCCCAGAGCTCGGGCTGGCGGCGCAGCTGAATGCGCAGGGCATTGCACCAGGCAATGTGGCGGTACACGAGCTGGCGGTGGCGGTGGCTCAGCTCGGAGGCGCTGGCAGCCGGGGCCTGCACGTTGGGCGCATCTACCACCGACGTCACGAACTCTAGCGCCTTGATGGCCCAGGTGCGGCTGGCATTAACGATGCCGCCCCAGATTTGCCGGCCTTCCCAGAACCGGTCGTAGGAACCGTTATTCTTGAAGCCGATGTAAAACGACACGGCAATACCGAGCGTGGCCACCGGTTGCCAGGGAATAGCAAAGAAGCGCAGCCCGACTACGGCGTACAGGAAGCAGATAAAGAGCGAGTACAGTGTAAAGAGCAGCACACTGCGCCAGGCATATTTCCAAATGACGCGCCAACGAAGATTTTCCCGGATGTACACGAGCGGTGAGGTGGTGAAGTGGTGAAATAGTGAGTTTCGTTCTGGCCTGCCAGGCGTCTCACGTTAGGTGCACTACGGTGCAGGTTACTACTTACGACAGCTCAAGCATAGTGTTGAAAATGCCTGGTTGAGTATACGATAGAACGAGAAACACGCCATTTCATCACCTCACAACTTCACCTCGATGCCCATGAGCTGCATGAGCTTGCTGGCGTTGAATTCGCGGCAGGGACCGGGCGTGAGGTGGTAATCGAAGCGAATTTCGTCGCCCTCGATGGTGCTGTTGAAGCTGTAGTTGGTCACGGCCCCGGGCATTTCTTCCGCCATAGCCGACAATTCCAGGTCGTGGGTGCTAACCAGGCCGCTGGCCGCACGGGCATGCAGCTGCCGGATCAGGGCCTGGGCCCCGCGGTGCCGGTCCAGGGAGTTGGTACCCTTCAGAATTTCGTCGAGCAGGTAGAAAACGGGGGCAGGTTTAGTTACTGGTTGCTCGTCGTCAGTTGTTAGACTGTTATCAATTCTTGCTTGCTCCTTGGTAACTGTCAATTCCAGCAGCAGGCGCAGGCGCTTCAGCTCGGCGTAGAACGAGGAGGTACTTTCGGCCAGGTTGTCTTGGGTGCGCATGGCGGTGTATACCTGGGCTGGGGCCAGGCGCAGGTGCCGGGCGCAGACGGCGGCCCCGGCCTGAGCCAGCACCATATTCAGGCCCACAGTGCGCAGGAAGGTGCTTTTGCCCGACATATTCGAGCCGGTAATCACGCCCGTCTGACCCGCGCCTTTGGTGCTGAAGTCGTTGGTGATGCGCTGCCGGGCAAATATCAGCGGGTGGCCCAGCCCGGTGGCCGTGACTTCCAGCGGCGTAGTGCTCAGCTCGGGCACAGCGTAGGTTGGGTTGGCGGCCTGAAACCCGGCCAAGCTGACCAAGGCTTCAAGCTCCGCTCCTACTTCCAGCATGGCGTTGAGCTGGCCGCCGAGGCGTTTTTTCCACCGCTCCAGCCCCCACATGCACCACAGGTCCCAGAGCAGCAGGTTGTTGAAAAGAGCAGCTACCAGCGGACTTTCCCGGGCCGAGAACAGACCGGTGATGCGGGAAAGCTGCCCAATCAGGGCGGAAGCGGGCTGATGCTCGGCGCTGGCGTGCAGGGTGGCGTGCAGCTGCTGGAGGTGGGCCGACGTCCAGGCTTGGGCCTCAAACCAGGCCAGCTGGTCGCGGTACGCACGCAGGGCGTCGCGCATGGAGCTGCTGTGCAAGAAGTATTCGGCCCGGGCCACCCGAAACACGGCGTTGAGACCCGCCAGCACTAGCACCACGCTCAGTACTGCCGGCCCGGCGTAGCCGGTAAGCCACAGTGCCACGCTGCCCACAGCCACCGGCGGCAAAATCAGCATCAGCCCTTTCAGCCAACCTTTGCCCTGGAAAAAATCGGGCTGCCGGAGCCACTCGGTAAACGTGCGCGGGTCGGCATCCTGTTTGGGGTAGTGCTTGGCCCGGGCCTGCCACTCCTGCTGCCAGGCCACGTTGGGCGCCAGCTCGGCCACGGCCTGCTGCCGCTGCCCGATTACAGCCGGAGCCGAACCGGCCAGCAGCCAGCCGGCCAGCCAGTCGTGACCCAGGCGGGAAGTAGCGCGGTTCAGCAATTGGTACAACGAGTGGTTCCCGAACACGTCGAGGTCGGCGGCGTAGGGATGTGCGGCGTCGAGGTAGCGCAGGCCGGGGTCGAAGCCAGAGAGCTTGCCTTCGAGGCGGGCCAGCTCCTCCTGGTTGAGCTGGGCCAGCAGCCGAAAATGCTCCCGCTGGTAGCCCACAGCATTGTGCCAGCGCACCAGCAGTAGGAAAACTAGGTAAGCGCCGGCCACCACGGCAAAGGCCGCCCCGAGCTGACCACGCGAAAAGAGCCACCACACCGCCGCAATGCTGGCCCCAAAAGCCAGCAGCCGCACCCAGGCCACCACCCGGTGCCGTCCGGCGTAATACTGCTCCTGGGCAGTGTGCGCGGCCAGGTTTTCGGAGAACAGCTCGGCGGGAGCAACGGTCAGCGGACGGAAGGCGGAGGAGGCGACGGGCACGGGCACAAAAAAGGGTGAGAGTGTCAAAAGTAACACTCTCACCCTCTTTCCGGCCAGCTTGCCAGTAGCTTACCGCTCGAAGCGCACCGTTAGGTAGAAGTTGCGGCCCGCCGCGTTGATGCCCGAGGCAAAGGGCCGGTAGCTCTGGTCCAGGATGTTTTCCAGGCCCGACTGCACGCTCCAGCTCCGGGTAATCTGGTAGGTGGTGCGCAGGTTGAAGGTTTGCCAGCCCAAGGCGCCCACCGGCGTGTTTTGAATCAGGTTGTCCTCACCCGAAGGGCTGTATTCGGCCACGCCTTTGCGGCCGTTGAACAGTACGGAAGCCTCGGCCGTGAGCTTTTGATTTTGGTAAATAATGGCCCCGCGGCCATACACCGGCGGAATGTGGTCCAGCGGCACGTCCAGGCTCAGGTCCCGGCCCTTGGTGTAGGTTACCGAAGCCTGGGCACTCCAGTGCTTTACCAAAGCGGCGTTGAAGCGGCCACTAAAGCCATACACCCGGGCCTTGCCAGTATTGGTATTGGCCACGGTCGTGAAGGTTTGTCCGTTGTAGACGGTTTTGGTAGAGCCGTCGGGGGCGGTGTAGGGGCGCACCACAATGGCGTCGGTCAGGGTACTGTAGAAGCCGGTTAGGGCCACTTGCAGCTTGCCTTCAATGGTATTCGACACCTCAGCTTCGCGGTAGAAAATCTGCTCGGGCTTCAACTCCAGGTTGGGAATGATGAGCGTGCCGTTGTTTTGCTCAAAGGTCTTGCTTACGTCGTCGAGGTTGGGGTTGCGGAAGCCCGTCGAAACCAGGCCGCTCACCCGGAAGCCGGCCGGCAGCATCCAGACCAGACCCAGGTTGCCGTTGAGCGACGAGGACTCTTGGTCGGAATTGAGCAGATTGGACTTGAAAAATTCGGGGTTGAAGTTAGCCTTGAGCTTGACAGTGCTGAAGCGCAGCCCATCGGAGAGAATCAGGCGGGGCGTAATTTCCCAGCGGTGGGAGGCGTACACGCCAGTCGTGGCGTAGGTCGAGCCGGTGGGGTAGCGCGTGGCAATGCCGGTAGTGGCCCCGCTCACGATGTTTACCCGGGTGCCGGTGCTTTCCACATCGTTGTGGGTTACTTCGGCCCCGTAGCGCAACTCATGCTCACCGAGTTGCTTAAACAAGTCCAGGTTGGCCGACAGCACCCGCACGTCTTCCACGTTTTCGTCGCGCAGGTCTTTGCCAAACTCGCGCACCAGGCGGCTTTCCTGCACTTTCTGCACAGCCGGCGTGAAGCGGAGCAAATCGAACAGCGCCGTGGGCCGGGAATACTGAAACTGGTAGCTGGCCAAAAACCGCTTTTCCGGGCCGTAGTTCCACTCGGCCCAGCGCAAATTGCCGTTGCGGTAGGTTTGGAGCCGGTCGTAGCGGGGCACGTTGGAAGTAGTCGAATACTGTACGTTCAGGCTGTGCTGCTGGCTGGTGCTGGGCCGGTAGAGCAGCTTTTGCAGCACACTTAGGTGCCGGTAGCCCGACTGCCGCTGCATGTTCACGTTGTCGTTGGGCACCACCACGTCCTTTCCATCCTGGCGCTCCACGTAGCGCAGGTTTTCGCCGAAACCGGGAAACGACTTGTAGTCGCGGCGGCCCTTGCGCAGGTCGTCGAAGTCGGAGGCGGTAATGCTGGTCAGGGAGCCGAATTTCTGCCAGCCCAGGCTCAAGTCGGTGTGCACCGTTTTTTCCCGGGCCGCCGTGCCGTAGCGCACCAAATTGTTGGTGTGCACCCGGGGCTGGGTAGCCGTGGCACTGTCGGCGAGCTGCGGATTCTTGGTCAGGATGCTGATGACGCCGCCCAGCGCGTCGGTGCCGTAAATAACCGAGCCGGCGCCGCTGAGCACCTCAATCCGGTCCACGGCGTTGGCGTCGGTGCTGAGAATGTTCTGCAGGTGGCCGGCCCGGTAAATGGCGTTGTTCATGCGCACCCCATCTACCACCAGCAGAATCTTGTTGGCCTCAAAGCCGCGCAGCACCGGACTACCGCCGCCAAATTGCGACTTCTGCACAAACACCTGCCCGGTGTTGACCAACGCGTCGGCCGTGTTCATCGGGTTTTGCAGCCGGATCTGGGCCGCGGGCAGTACGTCAATCTGCTGGGGAATGTCGGCCTTGCGCTCCTGCACCCGGTTGGCCGACACCACTACTTCGCTTAGGCTAATGACCCGCAATGTGTCGGGTCGGGCGGTTTGGGCCGTGGCCTCTTCAAATCCAAATAACGTGGCAAATACGAAGGGTATCGTTTTTTTCATTGACCTGATAGTTGCATTAACTTCAAAGATAAGCATAACGACCGGAGGGTCAGCGGCCTTCTGCTACCACGGCAATGCACTTGAGCTCAATGGCAATGGGCGTGGGCAGGCAGTTGATTTCCACCGTGGTGCGGCAAGGCTGGTTGGTTTGAAAATACTCGGCGTAAAGCCGGTTATAGGTGGCAAAGTCGTCCTTCATGTTGGTCAGGAACACGGTTACGTCCACGAGGTCTTCCCAGCGCGAGCCGGCTTCCTCCAAGATGTAGCGCACGTTCTGGAATACGGCGTGGCACTGGCTTTCGAAGTCGTAGCGCAGGATTTGCTTATCTTCCGACAGCTCTACCCCGGGAATGGCTTTCTGCCCCCGCTGCCGCGGCCCCACGCCCGACAGAAACAGCAGATTGCCCACCCGGCGGGCGTGCGGATACAGACCAACGGGCTCCGGAGCCCGGGAAGAATTGTGCGCGGTAGAGGTTTCGTCAGGTTGCATACCGTCAAAACTACCGAATTCGGACGCAATGCGTAGGAGTATCGTCCGTTTTTGAGCTGGTGCGGTTGTTGCCTCCTGGCTCCACCGTCCCGCTAACCTTGTCTTCTATGCGCTCCACTGTTCGCCGCTTTGCGCTGCTGTTTGCCCTGAGCACGGCCGCCCTCACCTCCGCTCACGCCCAGCAAAAGTTGAAGTATCCCAAAACCAAGGCCGACGAAATTTATGACGCCGTGGCCAAGCCCGCCGTGCCTACCACCGGCCTGCAGGGCTATGCCGACTACCTGGAGCAAAACCAGCAGTACCCCACGGCGGCCCTGCAAAATGGCAAGGAAGGCACCGTTGAAGTGACGTTCGTGGTGGAAAAGTCGGGCGGCATCTCCAGTATTGCCGTCAAAAACGCTCTGGACCCGGCCCTGGATGCCGAAGCCATGCGCCTGATTAAAGGTGGCCCCAAGTGGGTGCCGGCCGAAAACAAGGGCCAGAAAGTGCGGCAGCGCGTTACGGTCCCGGTCAGCTTCCGCATGCCTCTGGGGGCCGGCGGCCCCGCGCCTCAGATGGATGCCAACGACTCACCGGCGGAAAACAAGCCCGCCGACGGCCCGAAAGTGGTGAAGCCCGAGCAGCCTGCCCGCCCCGTGGGCGGCACCGACGCTTTCTTCGAGTGGATTCAGAAAAACCAGAAGTACCCGGCCCTGGCCCGCAAAAAGAACATTCAGGGCAAGGTGTTGGTTGAATTCATGGTGCAGCCCGATGGCTCGCTCACCGATGTCAAACTCGTTAAGCGCCTCGGCGCCGGTCTCGATGAGGAAGCCCTGCGCCTGATTAAGGCGGCGCCCAAGTGGGAGCCCGCCACCTACCAAGGCAAGCCGGTGCGGCAGAAAATGGTGCTGCCGGTGCTCTTCACGCTTCTGTAAAATATTCCGACGCCCGGCTCGTCTGCCTCCGTGCGGCCGGCCCAGTCAGCACCGCTCCTTTTCGGCTTTCCGCTCCTGCTCCCCTGCCCTTTCCTTTCACCTGGTTTCTATTCCTATGCTGGCCCCGTTACCCCTCTTATCTGCTCCGCCGGTAGCTCCTATTCCCGCGCCGCCGGTTTCCGGTCCGCTCACTATCTGGCCCTACCAAGCGCGGTTTCAGCAGGCGGCTCAGGCCATGGCCGAAGGTATTTTCAACGTCCTCGACGACGATCTGGCCCCGACAGTGACCCTCATTGGCATTCCCGCCGAGCAGGGCCACTCCACCGAGGTAGTGTGCCTGGAGCCGGCCGACTGTGGCCTCGATTTCCAGCATTTCAGCAACATCCTGGCCCGGGGTCAGGAAATGCAGCACTCGTATTCCTGGAGCCTGGCCGACCGGGAGCACCTCACCGAGGAAACTATTCGTAAGCGCTATCAGGGTGTGGGCCTGAAAATGGCCATGCAGGAGGCTTTGAATGCTTTGGGCAGCAAAAACCAGTTCTTCGCTGGCTTCCCCGTTCTGGTCGGTAAGTTCTTCGTCGTGACGGTGCTGCAGCTCAACCAGAAGGTGCTCAAGAGCCACCAGTCGCTGCGGCCCGACCGCTACTACACCGATGGAAAGCCTGTGGCGCCCTCCCTGGTGCTGGCGGCCGTGCAGCGCTTCCAGGAAGAGTGCCTAAAGGCTTTGAATGAGCCCGAGCCCGGTGCTGGTATGCTGGTCCGCCCCCGTGAAACCGACGAGTTGGTACGGGCCGCCGGCAAGCTGCTGATGGACACGCCGGCCCAGGCTCTGGGCATCAACCCCTCGACGGCCAAGCTGTTTGCCACCTGCAACACGATTTCGTCGCTGCGCTACGAAGGGGCCGAGGGCATCGGCAAGCTGCTGCTGGCCCGCCGCCGTCACCCTAATCTGGAAGAAGTATTTGCCCTGACCTGTCCCACGCCCCTGACCGACTACCGGGCCGTGCGCAAGCTGCTGGAAATGACCACGCCCGACGTGAGTTTGCTGGCCGACGGTGAAAACGTGTATGCCTTGGGCCGCCTGGTAGGCACTTACGACGCCAGCCGGGAGGATCTGTTCATGATTAACTTCGTGACCCACTACGCCTGGGAGTTTCAGCACGATGGCAAGGTGCTCATGCGCAGCCACTACGGCCAGCCCAGCCTGCCCCGACCCCGCCTCAACCGCGCCCAGTTCCGCAAAGACCTGCGCCGCATCTTCGATTTGACCGCGCCCGACAAAGTAGAGCGCCTCTGGGACGTGGTAGTTGAAGCCAGCCGCCAAAAGCACGGCACGCTGGTCGTCGTCACCACCGAGGCCTTGGCCGAAGCCGACCGCCTTAAGCTCCAGTGCACCCTTATCGAGCCTGTGCCACTCACGCCCCTCATCACCCGCCTGGTCACCGCCATCGACGGGGCCGTGCTCGTCGACCCCGACGCGTACTGCTACTCTATCGGCGTCATCCTGGACGGTAAGGCCTCGGGCCACGGCACCAGCACCCGCGGTGCCCGCTACAATTCGGCCATCCGCTACGTGGAAAGCAGCCCGTATCCGTGCATGGCCATCGTTGTGAGTGAAGATGGTCTCGTGGACGTCATCACCAAAGACAACCTGCTGGAGCGGGAGTAGCAGTTATATCGAGGCGCTAGTCTCTTGTCCTTGCGAACGAAGCGCGGCAATCCGTCCTCTACAAAGTACGGCCTGTTATTTTACCAGAAAGCCCTTTATTCCACGTGGAGTAAAGGGCTTTTCAATTTAGAAGGCTCGGCACATTTCAGAGGATGGGTTGCTTCGCTTTGCTCGCAAGGACACATTACCACCTCCGCACATCCCTATTAATTATTAAGTACCTTACCTTTTCTTCGCCCGAAACGACCAGGTAATGCGAAACACCGCTACTGTGTCGCCGGCTTGGTCGGTGCCGGTGCTGGTGCAGACCACGGTGCGGCCCTCGCCGGTGGCGCGGCTTTCGGCTATGGCCTGGGCAATGCGCAGGCCGTCTTCGCTGGTGAAGGCAATCAAACCCACGGCTTTCTTAGTGAATTCGGCTTCCATACCCACCACCAGCATTGAGACCGGGGAGCCGCTGGTGGTGTTCATCATCGAGAGCACGCCGCTGGCCATTTCGGCCGCCATGCTCAGGCAGGCGAAGTAGATGCTGCGAAACGGATTTTTGGTCAGGTACTTAAACGGCACCGTCACGGTGGCCCGGGCAGGCGTGATTTCGCGCACCCGCAGGCCGGCCAGGTAGGCCATGGGCAGGCTGCGCAGCATAAACAGGCGCAGCTTGAGCGGATTGGAAATGGTGCGGCGAAACGCGGCGGCCTGGGGTGTATCGACCGGGGCGGGCACGGCGGCAGACTGGGACATGGCAAACGGGCTGAGTGAGAGCTGCAAAGAACAAAAAACATTCGGCATGCCGAACACTTCCGGCAGTTTTCTGCTGATGCTGTCCAAACAAAACGCCTCACCTTCCGAAGAAAGTGAGGCGCGTTGCGGCTGTCAGTGGTGCGCTTAGCCTTTCTTTTCCAGCACCAGGACCACTTTGTTGAAGTTGGCAGCGGCGTTTACCACTTCCCGGAAGGCTTCGAAGTCCTTCTTGGGCCAGCGGATCTGTTGGTAGTGCTCCTTGATGGTCACCGTGACTTTCTGCCCTTCTACGGCGTAGCTCGACTGGAACAGGTAAAGCGGGGCGGCGGCATCGGGGCCGGCCTTCACGTTGTAGTTCAGGTCCTTCAGGTTGCGAACATTGTAGCCGGCCGGTAATTCAAAGGTGATGACGCGGTTGTAGCGACGGTTAAACTCGTTTTCCACGTCGAACTGCCGGGCATCGGCCTGGTAGAGCTCCGACTGCGGCCCGAGCAGTTCCCCGACTTTGAACAGATACTTGGGACCCGCCCGGTTCAGCAGCGCCGCCGACTCTACGCCGGCCTCCACGATGAAGGGCTTGGCCAAAGGACTCAATCCCCGCTCCCCGTTGATAACGTTCAGGCTCTTGAACGTGGCGTCGGGCACACAGCTTTTGATGAATCCCTGGGCTATTTCGGTACGCTTTTCCTCCGGAATCAGGGAATAGAAGGGCTGAATCACCTGGGCGTTGTAGCCTCCCAGGATGTAGCGGATGTTGACTGTCGACTTATCCAGGGCCGGGGCAAACTGCACTTTGATATCCAGGTCGCTCGGGTTTTGGTCGGCCGTGAGGGTCGGGATGTCCTTCACCTTACCCACCGCCGATTCGGTAGCGCCTAGCTTTACGGTCCGGATAAACAGGCCGGGATTGGCAGTCCACTCCGAAGGCACCATGCCGTAGCGGTAGTCGGACCGGGCCGGGGCCAGCATCTGCTTGGTGGCCGGGAAGTAGAAAATGTAGTTATCCAGGTAGTTCCAGGTGTCGAACGACTCATCGAAGGGCGACACGCTACGGTCGGAGGTTACTACCACTTCGTGCTCGATGCCCAGCTTGCGAAACACGCCGCCAAACAGACGGGCAAAGCCCAAATCGGTAGCGTTGCGGGTGTTAATGATGCTCGACAGCTCCGGTTCGACGTAGCCTTCGGCGGGATTGAAGTTGGTCTTGAGGTAGTTTTCCACGAACTGAACCTGCTCGGCTACGTCACCAGCGGGCACTTTCATCTGCTTCAGAAGCTTATCCAGGGCCTTTTGCTCGTCCTTGGAGTAGCCATAGAGGGTGCCGTGAATGTACTGGCTGGCTTTGGCCCAGGTAAAGAGCCGCTCCCGGCCCCGGCTGGCGTTGTAGGCCAGCTTATACTCGATGCGCATCCGCTCGGCCTGGGGGTTGGCAAACGCCTCTTCCCGGGTCTGGGCCACGTCTTTGAGGACCATACGCACGATGTGTTTACCGCCAATAACGGTGTCGCGGCTGGCCTGGGGGCCGTGGTAAACGCGGGTATCGAAGGTGAGCTGCTCGGGCGAAATCAGCTCGAACGTGACGGAGCGGGCCGGCAAATCGGACTGCAGGTACTCGCGGCCGAAGTAGTTGGGGCTACGCTGGCGCATGTACACGTACTCAATTTCGCTGCCTTTCTCCACGCCTTCCACCGCGAAAATCTTGAAGCCCCGGCCGCCGTCCTGGTCCTTCAGCTCCTTGATGTTGCTCTGATTCAGCTCTACCACTTCGCCGCGCGGACTAATGGTGCGGGCCTTGAGCCAGAGCAGGGCGCCGTCCTGCACGGGCACATAAATCTTGTTGAAACGCTCAATGGCGTCGGTGCTGTTGACGCGCACAATGCTGTGGCTGGTCGAGTACAAGCCCAGCTTCTTGGTTTTCTCGTCGTAGAAGTATTCCTGGGCCGTGAAGTCGAGCAGCAATAGAGCGGGCAGCTGGGTTTCGGCCTCAGTAAGCGGCAGGCGTTTTCGTTTGGCGTCCCAGCTGTATCCGGCGTGGGTAAGGCCGGCCGGAACAGCCTGGGCGCAGATATCAAGCACGGTCAGCCACCCCAGGGCCAGGGTCAGCCAGAAAAGGCGGGAAGAGGATTTCAGCATAGCAGAAAATTGACTTAGCCGCAGGGCAAAGCCAGCATAAAATGCGTGAGGCACTAGGATAAGAGCGGGAGCAAGTCAGGCTTAGACCTTCTTCTTTTTCAGGATGATAACGTCGCGGTAGGCCGCGCCCAGCTTGTCGACTACGGTGTTCCACTTGGCAAACTCGGTGGGCTGGAGCAGCAGGTAGTTCACGTACAGGTCTTTTTCCTGCACGATTTTGTTGCCTTTGCGCTCGTAGCGGATGCTGAAGCCCAGCACGTCTTCCTTGGTGGAAGCATTGGCTGGCAGGTACTCCACGTCGTAGCCGGCCGGAATCTCAAACTCGGTGCGGGTCCGGTCGGAGTGGGTATACTCGTTGTACAGGGGCAGGCGGCGCTTGTCGGCATCAATCCGGTCGTTGGCGTAGGGCTGCTCCAGGTTCAGGTTCAGGTAAATCTCGTCGTCGACCTGCTGCACATAGTCTTGCAGGCGATACTCGTAGTCGATGGTCAGGGGCTGCTCACGGGCGGCCACGTTGCGCACGGCGTAGCTGTCGACGAAGAACTTATTATTGCCGCGCTCCAGCACCCGCTTCACGTACTTCGTCTCCTCGGTTTTGTCCATGCCATCCAGGGCGTAGGCCTGGGTGATTTTGGGGTAGCCCGACAAGGCCAGTTGGCCTTTACCCTTGAGCGTGGTGCCGCTCAGGGCCAGGGTGGAAACATCCACGGCGTGGCTTTTCTCCTTGTCCATCACCGGTACGCTTACCACTTTGCAGTTCTTGCCGTCGAGGGCCAGCAGCGCTTCTTTGCCCTGAATCATGGACGTGGGCATGTTGAAGGGGTTGTGCTTGCTGGTGGCGTCGAGAAACACGTACTGTCCGGGTTTGGGCTCCCAGGTGGCAATCATGTGGTTGTCGACGCCGGGCGTGGCCAGCTCCGAGTAGCGGTACGGCAGGGCGCGGGTGCCAATCCAGGTTAGGTAGGACTTGACGCCGGCCATGCGCAGCATTTCGTGGGTCAGGTTAGCCATGTCCTTGCAGTCGCCGTAGCGGCGGGCGTATACCTGGCCGGCATCGGCGGGCACGAAGCCGCGCAGACCGTTTTCGAAGGCCACGTAGCGCACGTGGTCCTGCACCCAATAATACACGCGCCGCACCCGCTCCTCTTCCGAGGCGGCGCCCACGGCCAACGAATCGACCACGCGGCGCAGGGCCGGGCTTTCCTTTTTGTCGAGGCCAGCCACGAAGCCGGAGTAGAGCGAATACAGCTCGGGCACACCCGAAAGCATCTTGCGCGGCTGCCCAGCGGCGGGCACTTCCTCGACGTAATACACCAGATGGGGCGCGTAGTAAGCTATTTCCGGCCCGTCGTCGTCGCGCGAGGGGCTGGGCATGTTGTCTACGGTCCAGCGGTACACCACCGACGAGCCTTTCTCCTGCTTGGTGAAGGTAACGGGCGTGTTTTCGACGTGAAACAACTTATAGTTAATCTTGACCGACTTGGGCGCCGTCAGCGTGACTTCCGCGTGACGGGTGGGTACGTGGTTGGCGAAGTAAAACGGCGACAGAAACCGGGCATCGGGGTGACGCACAGTATAGTCGACGACGGTACGCACGCCGGGGGCCACGGCCGGAAAGGTCCAGGTGGTGTAGCGGGTGTCGTCGAAGAAAATGCCTTCCTGCACTTCGAATTTCTCCTTGAAATCGGAGATACGCAGGGCCTTATAGTCGTTGCCGGCTGGTACCAGGGTGCGGGCTTCGAGCTTCTGCAGGCGGTTGAAGTGGGAGCTGTACACTTTGTCGCGGGCGTACAAGGCCGACTGCGGAGCCAGGTGAAGCATGTCGTAGTGGTGGCGGGCCAGCACCTGCACCGAGTCGCCCTTGAGCTCCACGGTCACGTCCTGCCGGTAATCGAGATAGACGGCCTTCTCGTCGGGATACTGCTTCTGAGCGGCCAGCAGGGCCTGCAGCGGCTGCTGAGCCAGCGCCCGGCCGGGCAGCGTCAGCAGCAGGCCACCGACTAGCAGCCCGAGCCAGGTTCGTTTATTTGCTGTCATACACGAAATTATTCCAGTAGAACTCTGTTTTGACCGGCTTGCCCAGGGCGTCGTAGTACACCGTGGGACCCGCTTTTTCGCCGCTGCGGTAGGTTACTTCCCGCTCCAGCGTACCGTTGGGCCGGTAGTAACGGGCCCGGCCGTGCAGCTCATCGTGGGCGTAATATTCTTCCTCCATGGGCTTGCCGTCGGGGTAGAAAGTTTCCAGCTTGCCCGTCAGCACGCCATTAAGCACCTGAGAGCGGCGGTATACTTGCCCGGTGCTGTAGTAGAGTGTGCGCGGGCCATCCACGTAGGCACCCTTGTAGCTTTCTTCCACGGCGGGCTTGCCGTTGGCAAACTGGGTTTTCAGCGGACCGTTGCCGGTTTCGAAAGCCGTGACTTCACCGCGGGGCTGCCCATCAGCGCCACCGGCCCGGTAGCCGACCAGGTTGCCGGCCTCGTAGTGCTTTTCCACCAGCAACTCGCCCAGCATGTTGTAGCTGCGGAACGTGCCATGCAGCTCCCCGTCAAGGTACTGCCCCACCGACTCGGTTTTGCCGTTTTCGAAGTAGGTCGTCCACTCGCCGTCCTGCTCGCCGTGGTAGTAAACGCCGCGGCTCGACAGGGCCCCGGAGGGATAATAGGTTTTCCACTCGCCTTCGCGGCGGCCCTGCCGCAGCTGTCCTTCCACCGAGGTTTTACCGGTGTGCCACACTGCTTTGTAGGCTCCTTCGCGCTGCCCTTGTACCATACTGACGGTAGCTTCGGGGGTACCGCTCGGGGTAAGCCAGCCGCCGGTGCCCTGCTCATCCAGGCAGAGCATAGGCATGCGGTACCGAACTTTGCCGTTGGGGTAGCGCAGAATGTACTCCTTGGTGTCGGGCGTTATCAGCTGCCGGCTGATTTCCTTGCCGGTCGAGTCGCGGCTGGTGACCAGCACCAGCCGGCCGTCGAGGTACTGCCGCTCTCCGGTAGGCTTGCCACCGGGCGAAAAGCTGAGCGAAGGGCCCTCGGGCTCGTCGTTGCGGTAGTAATACTCCTCGCTCAGGCGGCCATCTACGTAATAGTCGCGCCAGAGGCCCTGGCGCTGGTCGTGCTGCCAGAAGCCGGTTTGATTCAGCTGCCCGTCCTCATTGAACCGCTCGAAGTAACCGTCGGCCTCGTCGTTGAGGTAGCTCTGGCGGGTATGTACCTGGCCGTTGGTGTAATACTGTTCTACTAGGCCGTTGAGCTTGCCACCGTTGCTGTAGTGCCGCACCGTTTCGAGGGCTCCGGTGCCGTAATACCAGCGCCACTCACCGTCGGGCTGCCCGTTCAGGTAGGTTCCCGTAGAGCGGGGCTGGCCGTTGGCCCGCAGAATCTGCACCGGCGTCTTACCCTTCTTTACTTCAACTTTGGCCAGCGTCTTGCCGGTCTTGTCCAGGGCCGTTACCCGCGTTACGCGGCCTTGCTCATACTCCAGCTCGGCCGTAACCACCCCGTTGGCGTCGTAGTCGCGCAGGGTACCGTGCAGCTCACCGGCGGCGTTGTAGTTCTGTTCCAGACTGAGCTTGCCCGAGCGGTAATAGGTGCGCCACAGCCCCACATTTTTACCATGGTCGTAAGTGCCGGTCTGGTAGGGCTTGCCGTTGGCGAAATGTGCGGTATACGGTCCATGCAGCTCGCCTTTGTCGTAGGCACCCTTCCGCTCCGGGGCTTTGTCGGCGTAATACACGGTGAAAGGTCCCTGGCGCTGGTCGGCCACGTAAGTGTACTCGGCTTCGAGCACGCCGTTGGGGTAGTAAGTTTGGGCCAGACCGTCCTTTTTACCGGCCCGGTACAGGGTGCGGCCCTCAGTTTTGCCGTCGGGCGTCAGATACGTGGTTTCTCCGTCAATTTCGCCGTTTTTGTAGGTTCGCACCTCGTTCACCGACCCACAATAGCGGTGCAGCTTCACCACGCCGGTAGGGTCGCCGTGTACGTAGCTGCCTTCCACCGATACGGTGCCGTTGTCATGGTATTCGAGGTAGGCGCCGTGCAGCTTACCAGCCTCGTCGTAGTTTTTCACGAGCCGTACTTTGCCATCGGGGAAGTACGACTTCCAGGTGCCCTGGCGCAGCCCGGTCGCCGAGAAAACGCCTTCTTCCTCGGGCGCGCCGGCTTCGTCCACAAACAGCCAGGGCCCGCGGAACGTCGTTTTCTTCGCGTCGCCTTCCCCGGCACCCAGTCCGACCAAGTGACCGTCACTGTTGTACCAGCCTTTTACCGGCGTCAGCTTTCCGTCGCGCTGCATGAGCTGGGTGGCGCGCAGCTCGTTGAGGGCCACCCCCACGACTTCCGCCATTTTGGTGACCCGGCCCTTGTTGCTTTTCAACCACTGGGCGGCCTGTTTGTCGCCGGCCGAGAGCAGGGTCAGGTAGGTAAAGGCGGTCAGGTTGTCCTCCTGCCGCAGCACTTGTATCAGCGGGCTGTAGAGGCGCAGCCAGAAGTCGTTGGGGTCGGCATCGGCGGCCGGAAATTTCTCTACCAGCAGTTGTAGCTGCTTCACTACGTTGGCGTTGAACTTGACTTTGCTGGCGTAGTCCTTACGCAGGGCCACCTTGGAGTTGAGCAGCTCATCGAGCTCCTGAAACGCGCTGTTGGGCAGCGTGGCCGGTAGCTTTTCCTTGGCCTCAATTTCCACGGCGTTGGAAGCCAGCTGCTCGGCCATCACCAGCACCGAGTTGCTTTTTTCCCCCTCGGGCTGAATGGCCAGGTAGGTCAGCAGGCCAAGCAGGGCGTGGGAAGTCTGACCCTGGCGCAAGGCCAAATGTCCCATAGTATAATGGGTATTGGCGTGCAGCGGTGCCAGTTCGGCACTACGCTGTAAGCTGGCCACCGCCCCCTTTATGTCGCCGGCCTTCACCTGGCTCACGGCCTGGTTGTACCACAGCGCCTGGTTATAGGGGTACAGGCGCAGCCCTTCGGTATAGAGCTTGAGGGCAGCGGGCACATTCTCCTGTTTTTCCTGGGCCGTAGCCACGATATTGTAGATCTGTGGGTCGCGCAGGTGCAAATCGAGGGCGCGCTGCCCGGCTGCCACGGCTTCTTTGTACTGCTTGTTGTAGAGGTAAGACAACGCCAGTTCGTGCTGAATACGCACGTAGGCCGTGTCGCTGGCCGGCACAGTCAGGTATTGGGCAATAGCCCCGGCGTAGTTACCCTTATCGTGGAGCTCAACGGCGTCTTTCAGGATTTGGGTGGAGTTGGCCAACGTGGGGCGCTGCTGGGCGCTTACCGTTACGCTCGTCATCGAGCAAAGCGCCAGAAGCGCGCCGCAGGTAGAAATTCGCATTAAGCTAAGGACAATAGAAAAGGCAATTCGAGCAAAAAGCTCGGCTTCACAAGCAGGGTAATCTTACAATAATACTCATTCGGCGGCGCTCTGAAAAGCCCCGCTCCACCCCTAAGGAAAATAATGTTTTTAGCTGCTAATTATTGCTTGCCGCCCTTCTTTTCCGGGCTCTTACCGACCGGTTTCTTTTTGCCAGCCGCCCGTGGGTACACCGCCAGTTCCTGGTAAGTTGATACCGGGTCGGTTTCGCGCCGGAAGTCCAGCTCCTCCAGCACGCCAATCACCAGCTCGGCCGTGGTGTACACGATGTTGCCGTCGAGCAAGTGGCCGCCGATGGTGCGCCCGGTGGAGTCGGACACGGCTAGGTGCAGGTGGCTGCCATTGACGGAGAGCGTGCCCACCAACGACACGATTTCGAAGTGGCCATGGTACACTGAAGGCCCACTCTGGTTGGCCAGCCGCAGCGTGGTGGTGGTCAGGCTGCCCACGCAGGTCACCATGGCCGCAGCCTGCAGGTGGTGCTCCTGCACGAAGGCCGTGAGCTGCTGGCGCAGGTCCTGGCCGGGGCGCAGGCGCAGCGCGTAGGTGCGCATGGGAGAAGAAAAAGCCGGAACGGGGGCAGCAGGCATGGATTGTTGGGCAAAGCCGGCCGTGGCACTCAGCCACAGCAGCCCCAAAGAAAGAAGGATTCGTGTCATAACCGGCAACAGCTAGCCCGGCCCACCTCCTCAAAAAGCGGAGCTAGTGGGCCAAGTCCGCCCCAAGATTACGCAATAAAAAAGAGCCGACGTTGGTCGGCTCTTTTCGATAGTGTCAGGCCAAAACGGCTTAGCGGTTGAAGCGCACGTCGCTGTAGCGGACTTTGATGTTGACGTTGGCCGGGTTGCGGACCGAAATAGCTCCGAACTGCCCCTGCATGTCGCTCGACGAGGGGCTGTTCTCTTCCGATTCTACTTTCACCAGGCGCTTATCGAGCAGGAGCTTGCCGTGCTGGGTGTTTACGTCGAAGTTGAAGCCGGCCCCATCGGGGAAGTTGAGCAGAATTGTGCTGTAGCCCCCATCCACGTTGATCTGGCGGAAATTACGGCCCGTGTTGCGCACCTCAAACGAGGGGCAGAACTGCACAGTCATATCCAGCCGCTCACTGATTTTGTCGATGCTGAACTTGGAGTAGCCCGAGGTACCCCGCAGGTTGCGCACCGTGCCCAGGGCCACGTCGCCGTACTTGCTGTGCACCGTCAGGTCCTGCACGGTGCCCACGTCGATGTCGGAGTAGTTGTTGCGCAAATCCACCGTCTGACCCGCGTCTAGGCGCAGTTTGGAGTAGGAAGCATCAATGCTGGCCGTGCGGGCGTAGCTGATAGCGCCCTGGCCGTTGCCCACGCGTAGCAGGTTCTGCGGGCCCTCGAGGCGAGCCACCCGTAGCGTGCCGTACTCTACGGCCAGCTCCGTCGGGCCGCTCAGGTCGTTGGTGATGCTGATGTCGCCGAAGGTATTATACACGCGCAGCGGCGTGTTTTTGGGCAGCCACACTGTGTAGTTTACTTCGTAGAGCTTGGTACGGCTCCAGCACTCCCGGGGCATGGTCCCGAACCGGGAACGAACGGCAATACCACCGGTAGCCGCATCGGCCTCGGTCATCTGCACCTGAATCATGTCCAGCAGCTGCTGGGCTTTCTCGTCGGTGTCGGCGCGGGTAATAATCTCCACGTCGGTGCGGACCTCGTTGCGGCTCCAGGTGTTGATTTGCACGCGGCCGTAGCGGGTTTCCAGGTTATAGGGCTTGTTGGCCGCGGCGTAAGTCCGGCTCAGTTTGCGGCTTTTTTCCACGGCGGGCACCGTGCTGCTGGCTTCTTCCTGCGGACCTTGCTGGGGGCCCTGGGTGCCATTCTGCCCCGTTTGCTCCGGCTCGGCGAGGTCGTCGTAGTGGTGCAGGAAGGCTTCCGTTTCGGGGCTAGCCAGGTAGCGGTATTGGGCAGCCGCTTCAGCGTGACTCTGGGCCACACTGCTCAGCGAACCGGCCAGCAGACCCACGCCGGCCAGCAGATACCGCCAGCTCCGCCCGGGGTTTCTCAGGCTAGTCTTCATGGTTTGACCTCACTTTCCGTGGCCGGGGTAGCCGCATTGTATTCCTTCATCCGCTCCTGCAAACGCAGCTGCTGGTTCAGGATGTCGAGCCGGATCTGCATGTTACGGTTCATGGCTTCCAGCACCACGTCGGGCTCGGGGTTGCGGTACAATTCTACTTTCAGTTGATTGTAAGTCGAATCGAGCGTGGTCAGCTCCTTATGCCAGTCGGCCGTAGCTGTGGCCGATGGGCCGCCCAGGACACTGACTTCGGCTTTTTTCTCGCCAATCTGGGTGGCGTAGTACTCTTCCATGCGCTGCACGGCCACGGCCAGGCGCTTTTGTGGGCTAGCGGCTTCGATGCCCACGGGTGAAGCACCAAAGCCGGGTACCGAGCCGGTGGTTTCTTCCGGCTGGCTAAGCACCAGCGGCGCCGAAGCCGCTTTGATCCAGCTTCCCGTCGATGTGGCCGACTTTGACCAGATAGCGCCCAGGCCCGCTAGCAGCAGCAGAGCCAGAGCGGCGGCTACGCCGTAGTTGTAGCGGCGCGGCGCGGTAATCTTCGGGGCCGGCGCGGCCGTTGGGAGCAGAACTTCTTCGTCGGGTTGCAGCTTCACAATGCGCAAAGGGGCTGCTTCGGGCGCAGCTACGGGTGCCGCGCTCAGCTCAGCCTCAATGGCATCCCACAAATCCGGGCGGGGCTCAAACGCGTCGAAGTCACCGCGGTGGCGGTCGACAAAGTCCTCAAGTCCGGTTTTTTTCTCTTTCATACAGGTGGTTATTCGCACGTTTCTCCCCGGGCCGGCCGCGCCCCGATGCGTACTCTGGGGTGGCGGGTTGCGGCGGCTACTGTAGTTGATACGTTATTTCGTTAAAGACCGTGCTGTCGGGCCAGTTCCAGCAGCTTCTTACGCGCCCGGCTGTACTGCGACTTGGAAGTCGATTCGGTGATGTTAAGAATGCCGGCAATTTCGGCGTGGTCGTAGCCTTCCAGCAGGTAGAGCGACAACACCACGCGGTAGCCGTCGGGCAGCTCCTGCACGCAGCGCCGCACCACGTCGGCGCGCCAGCCCAGCTCCTCCGTGTCGTACTCGCCACTCTCGGTTTCGGTGCCCACCGAGTCGTGCTGGTCGGCCAGGGGCACCAGCTGCAGGCGCCGGTTGCGCAGGCAATTGATGCTCTTGTTGATGACGATGCGCTTGAGCCAAGAGCCGAACGAAGAGTCGCCCTTGTAGCTGTGCAGCTCCCGGAAGGCGCTCAGAAACGACTCCTGCAGTACGTCCTCGGCCTCGGCATAGTCGCCGGTGATGCGCAACGAGGCATTGAACATGGCCTTGGCATACCGCTTATAAATTTCGGCCTGGGCCCGCCGGTCGCCCAGGCGGCAGCGCTCCACCAAAGGGGCGTTGATATCGGTGTACGCAAATGCCTCCATATGCTGTTGCTGTTCGGTTGGCGGAAGTTGAGAATCAGGAGAACCGTAAATATCCAACTTTCCGGGCTGTGCTGCTAGTGATGACGGGTAAGCAGATGAAAGACAGTGGGCCGGACTAAAAGTTGCACGCTTCAGCCAACATCCACTTTGCCAACCTCATGGGCTGAGGCAAGAGTTCAATCATGGCCGGGCGCTGCAACATAACCGGTTCTCTCCCGTTGGGAGCGCACCATTTGGAGTTGCGCAGCCTTACCTTAGATGCTTCGTACTAGCTTTTTCGTTACCGTTATATGCGTTTGTTCGTTTTTTTGCTCTTGTTGGCCGCCCTGCCAGGGTGGGCCCAACCTTCCCGCTTACCCAACCTGGACAAGGATTACCACTTAGTATTTGCCGATGATTTCCAGTACTCCTCCCGCGACTCGCTGCTGGGCCGGGGCCTCAACAAATGGTCGCCGGAGCACGGCTGGGGCAACGCCACGTGGAAACCGACAGCTCCCTGCGAGAATATAGGGCCCGACAACTACGCCTATCTGCCCCAGGACATGCATCTGAACCCCGATTCGGCCGAGGCCAACGACCAGGTGCTGGCCCTGGACTACACCTACCACAACCCACCGCTCGATTCGGTTGTCTCCAGCACGGGCTACGTCAATAAGGGCGTTATTTACCGTACCAGCGGCATGGTTCGCGCCCTGTTTCAGGGCGATTCGCTGTGCCCGGATACCGGATTCAAGTATGGCGTATTCGAAATCCGTTGCAAGGTGCCATCTACCGAGGGCCTGCTGGCGGCTTTCTGGCTGTATACCGGGGAAGGGGCCTGCAACGTCCGCACGCCCAACTGGGACTCTGGCCGCGACACCTGGGAGATTGACGGGTTCGAAACCAGTAGGATTGAGGGCCGGCGCGACTTTTTCAGCACCCTCCAACCCAATGCCTATATCGGGCACAAACCTAATTTCACCTACTACTATTTCGACAAAGACTCCCAACCCGACCAGCAATATCATACCTACACCCTGGTTTGGACGGAGAACCTGTTGGCCTGGTACGCCGATGGCAACTTGTACAAAGTGCTGCGCAACTCGCGCTGGGCGCGCAAAGCCAATCGGGCCGGCATTCCCCGCAACGAGCTGCACCTGATTCTTTCTACTCACTTTCTGTGGGACTGCAAAAGCAACAACCACTGCGCCTTTTTACCTGATGGGGTAACTCCCAACGACCAGCACTGCCCCCCACCCAACGACCCTTTCCTGATTGACTACATCCGGGTGTACCGCCCCAACCAGGTTGACCGGAAAGGACAGTGGCCCCTGCTGGAAAAGCGCAACCGCGACTTCCAGGTTGTTGAGGGAAACCTTCCGAAGAAGAGTACGCCGGCTCAACCATAATTTTGCCGGTGGTCCTTATCCTGCTGCTATGCTTTTGCTATTCCGCCTCTGGCTTTTGAGCTTCAGTCTGCTGAGCCTGCCTTGCGCCGCGTTGGCCACCGTGCCGCCTCAGCCCCGGCCCCGCTTCCGGGTTGTTGCTTTCTACACGGCCAAGAACGATTTGGCTCACATCAGCTTTGTGCGGGAAGCTAACCGCTGGTTTCCGCAGGCCGCCGCCCAGCACGGCTTTGCCTACGACACAACCAGCAACTGGGACAACCTGAATGCAGCCTTCCTGGCCCGTTACCAGGTGGTCGTGTTTCTGGACACCCGACCCGACAAGCCGGCCCAGCGGGCCGCTTTTCAACAGTACATGGAAAAGGGCGGGGCTTGGCTGGGCTTTCACTTCGCCGCCTTTGCCCTTACCCCCTCGGCTTATCCCCAAAACTGGGACTGGTACCACCAACAGCTGCTCGGTTCCGACCAGTACGCCAGCAACACCTGGCGGCCCACTGCGGCTACCCTGCGCGTGGAAGCGCCTAAGCATCCTGCAACCAAGGACCTGCCCGCTACCTTCCGCTCGGCCCCGAACGAGTGGTACAAGTGGACCACCGATTTGCGCCGCAACCCCGACATCGAGATTCTGCTGGCCGTCGACTCCACCAGCTTCCCGCTCGGCACCGGCCCCAAGCCCCACGAAATCTGGCGCAGCGGCTACTACCCCGTGGCCTGGACCAACCGCAAGTACCGCATGCTCTACGTGAACATGGGCCACAACGACATGGACTACGAGAGCGGTACCAACCAGACGCTGTCGGCCACCTTCGGCAGCGCGGCCCAAACTCAGTTCATCCTCGACGGGCTGTTGTGGCTGGGTAGCGGTAAAAAGTCCCAGGCACGCTGATCCTCCGTTGCTTAGCGACATACGGCCTCTTCCGTAACGCAAAAGGCCCGCCCGGATCATCCGGACGGGCCTTTTGCGTTACGCAACCTTCTTACTACACGTCGAACTTGATGCCCTGGGCCAGCGGGAGCTGGTCGGAATAGTTGATGGTGTTGGTCTGGCGGCGCATGTAGATCTTCCAAGCGTCGGAGCCGGACTCCCGGCCCCCGCCGGTTTCTTTCTCGCCCCCGAAGGCCCCGCCAATTTCAGCCCCTGAGGTGCCGATGTTCACGTTGGCAATGCCGCAGTCGGAGCCGGTGGCGGCCAGGAAGGCTTCGGCCTCGCGCATGTTCAGGGTGAAGATAGATGAGGACAAGCCCTGCTTCACGCCGTTCTGCAGCTCAATGGCCTCATCTACCCCGCCCGAGTATTTAATCAGGTAGAGGATGGGCGCGAAGGTTTCTTCCTGCACGGTGTGGTACTCGTTCTTGGCTTCCACCAGGGCCGGCTGCACGTAGGTGCCCGTAGCGTACTGCTCGCCTTCCAACACTTTGCCACCGGTCAGCAATGTGCCGCCTTCGGCCTGCACAGCTTCCAGGGCCTTGGTGAATCCTTCCACGGCCTGCTTGTCGATGAGCGGACCTACGAGGTTGCCATCCTGCAGGGGGTTGCCGATGGGCAGCTTGGGGTAAATGCTCAGCAGACGGCTCTTCACGTCCTCGTAAATCGAGTCGTGGATGATGAGGCGGCGCGTGGTGGTGCAGCGCTGCCCGGCCGTGCCCACGGCCCCGAATACCACGGCCCGCATGGCCATGTCGAGGTCGGCGTGCTGGGTCAGGATGATGGCGTTGTTGCCACCCAACTCCAGCAAGGCACGGCCCAGACGGGCGCCTACTACTTCGCCGACCTTCTTGCCCATGCGGGTCGAGCCGGTAGCCGATACCAGCGGTACGCGGGTGTCGGCGGCCATGGCGGCACCTACTTCGGGCCCGCCGATGATGACGTTGAAGATGCCCTCGGGCAGTTCGTTTTCCGTCAGTACGTCCTTGATGATGTGCTGCACAGCCACGGCGACCAGCGGGGTCTTTTCCGAAGGCTTCCAAATGCTCACGTCGCCGCAGACGGCGGCCAGCATGGCGTTCCAGCTCCACACGGCCACCGGGAAGTTGAAGGCCGAGATGATGCCGATGATGCCCAGCGGGTGGTATTGCTCGTACATGCGGTGGGCGGGCCGCTCGGAGTGCATGGTCAGGCCATGGAGCTGGCGCGAGAGGCCCACGGCAAAGTCGCAGATGTCAATCATTTCCTGCACTTCGCCCAGGCCTTCCTGCAGGATCTTGCCCATCTCGTAGCTTACCAGCTTGCCCAGGGGCTCCTTGTATTCGCGCAGCTTGTTGCCAATCTGGCGCACAATCTCGCCCCGCTTCGGGGCCGGCACCAGGCGCCAGGTCTTGAACGCCTCCTGGGCCGTGCGCACCACCGCGTCGTAGTCGGCTTCGGTGGCCATGGCGACGGCGGCAATGCGGCGGCCATCGGTGGGTGAGCTGATGGTTTTGAGGTTCTGGCCGGCCCCGCCCCACTGCAAACCGGTGCTGTAGGCGGCGTTTTCGGCCTCGATGCCCAGCTCGCGCAGTACTTGCTGGATGTTGTGGGGGTCGTGTTCCTGCACGTCGGCGCCGGTGGCGGCGGCTTCTTCGATGGCGAGTTTCATATCTGAGAAAGGTTGGATGGGAGTTCTGCTTCGGGTGGAAGGGTACCGGGTGTAAAGCTAGCAAATCGGCGCGGGCTTGTACCGCTGCGCCAAGCGCGGGGCCGCGAAGCCACGGTGTTTGCTATAGTCTCACTACGGCCCTCTATCTTACCGCTTGGTTCGCTAGTGAGCAGTGACGTTTCTATTTTCTCCTACTTTATTCTCTTTCATGAAGCACTCTTACCTTATAACCGGCGCCCTGGCTGTATGCCTGGCGCTGCAAACCGGGACTAGCCGCGCCCAAACCGCCGCTTCCTCGCCCTACGTTACGGTAGCTGGTACGGTATCGCCTGACCGTTATGCCTGTTCGCTGGGCTTGCGGGCCGACGGAACCCTCTGGTCGTGGGGCGTAAACCAAGCCGGACAGCTGGGCTACAATACATCCGGTGGTTTGGGGGCTTACCCAACACCCCAACAGATTATCACGCCCGCCACTGCCACGCCGGGGACCGTTTGGACGCACTTTACGATAGCCACTAATGCAGTCTTTGCCCTGCGCTCCGATGGCTCACTATGGGCCTGGGGCGACATTTTTGGCCACGGTCCTACCGGGGCCTATGGGTCGCTACCTAGGCTCATATCACCTCCTTCTACGGCCGCACCGGGCACCGTCTGGACTCAGCTTTCTGCGGGCTCCCGCCACATGCTGGCCCTGCGCTCCGACCACTCGCTGTGGACCTGGGGCGGTCCTACCTATACGGCTAATGGTATTAATCAATATAGTAACGTGCCCGTGCCGGTACCAACCCCTGCCAGTGCAGCTCCTGGCACATACTGGACGCATATAAGCGCAGGCGACGAATACAGCATGGCCTTGCGTTCCGACGGAACCCTCTGGGGTTGGGGCAATAATTACTACGGAGTCCTGGGAGTGTATCAGAACCAAGGCGCTTTTAAAGATTTGCCCCCTACACAGGTACCTGACCCGCCCACCGCTGCGGCCGGCACCACCTGGACATACGTTAAGGCGGGCAACTTCCTTACGGCAGCCCTGCGCTCGGATGGCTCGCTCTGGACCTGGGGCGGCACCAACGTTTATGAACCTTTGAAGCAGATACCGATACCCAGTACGGCCCCGGCTTCGGCCCGCTGGATGGCTATTACGGTCGGAGACGACTGCTACGGGGCCTTGCTATCGGATAGCACGCTCTGGACCTGGGGGGGCAATTCGCATGGGCAGCTCGGAATAGGGGTGACTACTTTCCAGACCAACCCGATCCAAGAATACAGACGCAGCCACTGGAGCACAGTGGCTATGGGCAACCAATTCAGCCTGGCCATTGACTCGAAGGGCGACATCTATGGCACGGGCTTCAATGGCCTAGGGGCGCTCGGCGACGGTACTACGCAAACCAACCGCCTGGTCTTTACCCGCTCCTTGAGCCCGCTGCTGGCCGCCGCCCCGCCCCGCACCCTGCCCGCGCCCCAGGCCAGCCCCAACCCCGCCCACGACTACCTGAGCGTGCCCGGCCTGGCCCCCACCGCCACCCTGCGCCTGCACGACGCCCAGGGCCGCCTCGTGCGCGAGGCCCGGCCCGTAGCTGGCCGGCTCGACGTGCGCGGCCTCTCGCCCGGTCTCTACTTGCTCACGGTGCAGGAGCCCGGCCAAGCCTCCCGCGCCGCCCGGGTAGTGCTGGAGTAGATAGTACCGGGCTTGAAGGGTATTCCGCACGCGTGCGGGGTAGCTACCGAGCTCTTGGGAGGCATTCCGCACGCGTGCGGGGTCATTATTAAGGTCCTGGGAATGGTTCCGCACACGTGCGAAGCTATTACCAAGGCCTTGGCAGCCACCCCGCACACGTGCAGAACTATGACAAAGCCGATGGGAGGCATCCTGCACGTGTGCGGAATGCCTCCCATCGGCTTTGTATTGCCTGCCAGCAGGTGCATCTATCAGGGTGCCGGCTTTATGGAGGGCTTCTTTGCTACCCGCCGCGGCGGCAGCTTGTCATAGGCGAAGTAGGCCCGCGCCTGCTGAGGGGCTTTGCGGTGGACAAACAGGGCTGCGCAATGCACCTCCCACAGCGCCTCGGCCAGGGCCTGGTAGCCGGGGCCCAGGTCCACGATGGTGTCCTTGAGAGCTTTGTCGCTCTTGTTGCCGGCCGTGGTAGCAGCCTTGTAGGCATTCAGGAGCTGCCGCGCGGTGGCCCCCGCCGCCCGGATAGCCTCGTCCTCGTGCTCGGTCAGGGCTTCCACATACGCCGCGTAGCGCGTTAGCCGCTTCGACTTCGCGGCTTGGGTCAGGCCACCGAGCTTGTCGGGGTAAAAGGTCGTCTCCTCGCCGGAATGCTCCACCAGGTAGGGCTGAAGTAGCTTCACGTCCGTAATTCTAACGTGCTTGCTGAAGGCCGCGGCCGCGGTTTCCTCGGCTTGGGTGCCCGTTTGGCTCTGGCCGCTGCCGCTAGTGCGCCCGCTCACGCCCTTGCTGTAGGCGGTAAAGGCCGCTTGCAGGGACGGCTGCAAACTGGTCAGCAGTTGGTCGAGGCCAGGTTTCTGGAGGGCCTCCATGGTAAACTTGGCGAAGTCAGTCAGCACCTCGCGGGAGGCCTGGAGCTTGAGAAAATGGTTGTCGTAACGCTCAGCGTACATAGGTAAGAGGATAAAAGATAGAGAAAACGGATGAGCGGCGACCCAGGGTAGCGGTGTAGCGCGGCGGGCGGCCAAGCGGATAAACTCAAGGATAGGAACGCATTGCAATAGCGGCAGTTAAAATGCAGAATTCGTCGCATAAGCGCAACCGTAGCCAGAGCGGGCAGCCTAACGCCGCGGCGGGCCTCCCGTATAGCTGGAGTATGACTCCCGCCCCCCTCCTTTCCTCCTCCGACTTTCTTGACCTTTCCTTCCGCTCCGACCTGGGCATTCTTACCATCCGGTGGCTGCGCACGGTCACGTTTGAGGAGCTACACCACGGCTTCACCCTGGCCCTGAGTATGGCCGAAGAGCAGCAGACCGCCCACTGGCTGGTAGACATTCGCCGCCGCACCGAACTCGATGCCTCATCCTCGGCCTGGGTAGCGCAGCAGTTCCTGCCCGAAGCCGCGGCCAGTCTTGCCCCGGCTAGTTTGCACGTAGCCTACCTGTTGTCGCCGGCCCGGGCCGAGTTGTTGCAGCAAGACACCAGCCTACGTGCCGCCAGCGCTGCCGCCCAGGCTCCTTCCCAGTCTTACCGCCTGCAAACGTTCATCGACGAAGGCCCGGCCACCGACTGGCTGCTGCAGGCCAAGCAGCCGTAAGCCCACAAAAAAGCCCCGTCAGCTAGCTGACGGGGCTTTTTGTTACTTGCTATCCTCTGGGCAGCTTACTCGGCTTGCCCAATGGGGTAGTAGGCCTTGCGGCCATCGGGGTACACGCCTTCTACCAGGGCCCCCTGGTTTTCCTTGGCAGCTTCGAGCAGCTGCTGCACGTCCTGGGGCTTGGTCACCTTGTTCTTGTCGATGCGGGTAATGATGAAGCCTTCGTCGATGCCGGTTTCCTTAAAGTTGGAACCCTTCACGCCGCTGATCTTCGCGCCGCCCTCAATGCCAAGCTTGTTCATTTCCTGCTTGCTCACCGGGGCCAGCGTCGCGCCTTCGTATTTAATCGCCTTGGCTACCTCCTCGCGGATGATGTCGGTGGTGCCAGTCGAGTTGCGCAGCGTGGCCGTTACGGTCTTGCTGTCATTGGCCCGCAGCAGGCTCACCTTGATTTTGTCGCCGGGGCGGAAACGGGCCACCTGCTCCTGCAGTTGCGAAGAGGTATTCACCTTCACCCCGTTGATTTCGGTGATGATGTCGCCTTCCTGAATGCCGGCGGCAGCGGCGGCGCTGTTCTTACCCATGCCCATCACGTACACGCCGTTCAGGGTAGCCAGCTTCTTCTCCGAAGCCAGGGTAGCGTCCACCTCGCGGATATTGACGCCGAGCAGGGCGCGCTGCACCACTTTGTACTTGAGCAGGTCTTCTACCACCTTGCTCACAATAGAGCTGGGCACGGCAAACGAGTAGCCTTCGAAAGCCCCCGAGCGCGAAGCAATGGCCGAGTTGATACCAATCAGGTCCCCGTTCAGGTTGACCAGGGCCCCACCCGAGTTGCCGGGGTTTACCACGGCGTCGGTCTGCAGGAACGATTCAATCCCCATGTTGTCCTCACGGCGCAGGATGTTGATGTTGCGTCCCTTGGCCGAGATGATGCCGGCCGTCACGGTCGAGTTCAGGTTGAAGGGGTTGCCCACGGCCAGTACCCACTCCCCTACTTTCACGTTGTCGGAGTTGCCGTAGCGAATAAAGGGCAGGCTGGCAGCTTCTACTTTGAGCAAGGCCAGGTCGGTCGTGGGGTCAGCGCCCACCAACTCGGCCTTGTACTTGCGCTTGTCGTCGAGCACGACTTCAATCTTGTCGGCCTTATCAATTACGTGGTTATTGGTCACGATATAGCCGTTGGCCGCGATAATAACCCCCGAGCCCGAGCCCACCGAAGGACCGGCCTGCGGCGAACGGTACTGGTCGTAATCATCCCCGAAGAACTGGCGCAGGAAAGGGTCCATGCGCTGGCCCCCGCCGCTGCTGGCCTTCGGGGCATACTCGGTCATGACGTGCACGACGGCCGGCGTCACGCTGGAAGCGGCCGCCACGAAGTTGAGTCCTTCGGGCACGATATAGTCACTTTTGCGCAGCTCACTGGTGTAGCGCACATTGGGGTCGGCCGCCACTACCTGATTGGCATTATCGCGCTCAGGCTCCAGCAGCTTATACCCACCAACGGCCACACCACCACCAAGAATGGCAGAACCGAGCAGGCCGAGCATCATTTGTTTTGCTTGCATGGGTAATAAAAAGATGGGTTTAAAAAAGACGATTGAATCTACGGAAAGAAGATGAGGCCCGAATGAACCACTGGGCTCCCTAACGCAGAAGATGCAAAGGCTAGTATCGGAGTTGCATCAGGCTTCCTTTTATCTACTAACACCAACGCCAACAAAAAAGACACCACGCCGGGTGTCTTTTTTGCAGACGCTACGGGCGTTTACTGAATCTCAATGTGGTGTTTCGTCACCTTCTTGCTGTCAAAGGGCAGCTTCACGCGCAGAACACCATCGGTAAGCTGGGCCTCAATAGCGGTAACCTCAACCGTTTCGGGCAGGCGGAACGACCGGGTGAACTCACCGTAGGCCATTTCCATACGGCGAAACTTGGGACCGTTTTCCTCGGCGACCGGGGCTTTGCGCTCCCCGCTAATTACGAGATTCCCGTCCTGAAAGTCAATCTTCACATCTTCTTTCGCCACACCGGGCAGCGCCAGATGCAGCTCAAAGCCGTATTCCGACTCTAGAATATCGGCCAGGGGTACGAAGCTCTGCGAGGGCTCGGTAGCGGTGGGCAGCGTGTCGCGCAGTAAATCGTTCAGAACTTTATTAAAAGCGCGGGCGGGCCGCAAAGCAGGCTGGTTGTTATACAGGATAGTTGCCATGGTAGTAAGAACGTAGAGTTGTTGTGGTCAGAAGTTGATTGTACCACTTGCGGTACACTCTTACTCTATAAATTCTGTACCAACCGCCAAAAGCAGCCAAATCAATGACAAAAGGTCATATCTAGGTGATATAGGAGCTAACCAATATTGATTCTATAAAGCCATTTATTATGATTAGAGCCTATAGAATGTATAAATTGGCAGAATTAAGCAATGCCATTTTGACACTAGCGAAGTATCAAGCATTCCGGCTGTACTAGTGTTGGGTCGGTAGCTGAAGCGGGGCAGCTGACTCGTTAGGAGAAAGAGTCAGGCGCAAATCGAGGCCCAGCATCGGGGTGCGCAGGTTGGTGCGGCCACCACCCACGGGCCGGCCCATTGGGTCGAACTGACCCAGGCTGTTAATGAACTGCACCTGCGAAGCTACCCAGGGGGTAAGGTCGAACCGAGGTGAAACGCGCACTCCTACCTCGGCCCGCAGGTTGCTAAAGTCCACCACTCGTTCCTTGAAGTCGTTATCGTCGCGCTGCAGGCGTAAGTAGGCTGCCGCCTCGTAAGCCAGCCGGGGGCGCAGACTCAGCTTGTCGCTGAGGGCAAAGGTCCGCTCCACATCCAGCCGCAGCCGGCCTAGGGCCCGGTCCTTGATATTCCCGCCCTCGAATTGCCGGATGGCAATGCCGTATTCGGCCCCAAGCCGCTGCCCGAAGGTAAACTTACCGAAGGTACTGCGGTGCCGCAGCAGCAGCCCGGGCGTCACATTGCCCAGCTGCCCGATGAAGTCGCCCAGGCCCTCGTCGCGGCTCCGTAGTACCCGCAGCGTCGCGCCACCGCTCCACCGCTCGTTCCAGAAATGCTCGTAGTCAGCCCGCACCTGCCCGCCCACGAAGGTGTTGCCATTTCGGTTGTTAGCATTCAGCGCCAGCCGGTTGAAGCCCAGGAACAGGGAGTTGTTGCCCAGCAGTAGCTCGGCCTGCACCTCGGGCACGAAGATCAGGTGGTAGCTCACGCGACGCTGCGCCTGGGTGGCCGTGGCGGTCCCCAGAAAACCGGTGAGCAGCAGAAAGCGGAAAAAGTAGCGCATGAGGCGAGAAAAGCGGGGCGGGAAACGAGTAAACGAACTATATGAGCTACTGGGCCAGCTCTTGCAGGGTCAGCCAGGCCATCAGGCCGGGGCCCACTTCCAGAGCTTTGGGGTCAATGTCGAAAGTGGGCGTGTGTACCGAGGAAGCGTTGCGGCCATCTTCGCTGCGGGTGCCCAAGCGGTAAAAGCAGGCGTCAGCCACCTGCGAGTAGTAGGCAAAGTCTTCGGCGGCCATCCACTGGTCCAGCTCCACTACGTTTTCGGCTCCCAGGTAGGCTTCAGCAGCGGCGCGGGTGCGGGCCGTGAGCTCCGGCTCGTTTTCCAGGTACGGGTAGCCATAGCGGATTTCCAGCTCGGCTGTGGCTCCCATCGACTCGGCTAGGCCTTCCACCAGCTTGCGCAAGTGGCCGTGGGCTTCGCGGCGCCACTCCTCGTTTAGCGTCCGGAACGTGCCCTCAATATAGACCTCGTTGGGAATAACGTTGGTAGCCCCGTTGGCAATAACTTTCCCGAATGATAAGACTGAGGGGAGCTTGGGGCTGGCCCGGCGGCTCACAATCTGCTGGGCCGCCACGATGATGTGGGCCGCTACTAGCACAGGGTCCACGTTTTGCTCAGGCATGGCCCCGTGGCCGCCCTTGCCACGCACGGTCAGGTAGAGCTCATCGGTGCTGGCCATGTAGCGGCCGGGCCGCAGACCGACCTTGCCGGCGGGCAGCATCGGGAATACGTGCTGACCCAACACGCTGGCCGGCTTGGGGTTTTCCAGGACGCCTTCCTTAATCATGAGCGAGGCACCACCGGGCAGCAATTCCTCGCCGGGCTGGAAAATCAGCTTGACCGTGCCCTCAAACTCGTTGCGCAGCTGGCTCAAGATGCGGGCCGCCCCGAGCAGCGAAGCCGTGTGCACGTCGTGGCCGCAGGCGTGCATGACACCTGGGTTGGTTGACTTGTAGGGCACCTCGTTCTGCTCTTGAATGGGCAGCGCGTCCATGTCGGCGCGCAGGGCCACGGTGCGGGCGGCGGGGTTGCGGCCTTCAATAAGGGCAACCACGCCGGTAGTAGCCAGCGGCTGAGGCTGCAGCCCTAGCTCCCGCAGCTGCGCCGTGACGTAGGCGGCGGTATTGACTTCGGCGAAGGACAGCTCCGGATGGGCATGCAGGTGCTGGCGCACGGCATTGGTAGCCTCGGCAGCATCGGCTGCCAGGGACTTTATTTTCTGAAGCACGGATTCGGCGGAAGTCATAGGGCGCGCGGCTTAGGAAGACGGTACGAAACTGGGTTGCCTTATCAGGTGGGCAGCCCGCAAAAGTACACCCTGAAAACAGGTTAGCAACGATACTCTAGAATTAGCCCTACTTAAGTCAAGACGACAGCGGCGGACTTCTTCGTTAGAGAAGTCCGCCGCTGGGCTTAGTAGCAGGAGCCGGATGCCGGCTTAGAAGACCGATTTATTGAGCACTACCTGGGCCGGCTGCAATTCAGCTTTGGGGGCAATGGGCCGGATGCGCAGCATGGCCTGCTCGGCTTCCAGACGGGTCAGATAATCCCCGACCCAGAGGCGGAACACGGGCTGCTTGAAGGTGATATAGTCGGTTTCTTCGGGGTAGCGGCTGATGATGGCGCGCCGGGTGGCCATGGCCTGCTCCCGCTCCAGGCCCACGTAGGCCAGGATGCGGAAACCCTGGGCGTATTTCACATTCTGGTTGGTGTAGGCCTGGTCGCGCAGGCGCTGCTCAATCTGCGGGTTGACGTGGGCCGTGGGCGTGACTGGAGCACGGTTGACGGGCGCGGCAGGCAGCCCGGTGGTTTTGGGCGCCGTAAATACCGGCCGAAACCGGCTCAGGTCGTCGGGGGCCGCCTGGGCGGTGGGCTTACGGGTAGTGTCGGGGGCGGCTACGGCGCCGGAACGGGCCGGCGTGGAAGCCGCACATGCCGCCAACGACAGGAAAGAGGAAAGCAGGAGCACGTTACGAACTAGGTGTATCATTTTCTTCCAGCAAAGCTAGGCTATTCGAAGAACCCAGCCGGTCGGCACCGGCCATGACCAGGGCCAGAGCGGCCGTACGGGTCCGAATGCCGCCGGCCGCCTTGATACGCATGTGGGCCGGCAGATGGCGACGCATCAAGGCAATATCTTCCACCGACGCGCCCCGACTGGCAAAGCCGGTGGAGGTTTTCACGAAGTCGGCCCCGGCCGATTCGCAGAGCTGGCAGGCCGTTATAATTTCCTCGGGCGTGAGCAGAGCCGTTTCGATGATGACCTTGAGAATGGCCTTCTTCACGTGGCAGAGCTCGGCCAGCTGCCCGATTTCGTCCTGCACCTCCGTCAGCCGCCCCGATTTAAACGCGGCCACATTGATGACCATATCGATTTCGGTGGCGCCGTCGGCTAGGGCCTGGTGGGTTTCGAAGAACTTGACCTTGGTAATCTGGTAACCCAGCGGGAAGCCTACCACCGTACAGACCGGTACGCCCGAGCCCTGCAGCCGCTCGGCGGCGAAGCGCACGTAGCAGGGCGGCACACACACGGAGGCAAACCGGGCCTGGGCGGCTTCCTGGCAGAGCTGGGCAATCTGGGCTTCCGTAGCATCGGGCCGCAGCAACGTATGATCGATGCGGGCAGCTAAATTCGTAGAGTTTTGACTCATAGAGCGGGGTGGGAGGTGAAACAAAGAGTGGCAGACGACTTTTTGCAAAGCCATCTGCCACGTAGTACTACTCGTTTTCCGGGGAGCCGGAGAAGGGAGACGAAGGTCGGCTAGTGGGCAAACCGCCCGGCACAAAGATAGTGCCGCCCCTAGTCTAGCACTCCCAAGAGTCGAGCTGGTACATTGGCTCATGGGTAGCTGCCTGATTACAGAACTTCATCAGCACACAGCGAGACTGCGCCCCATCAAGCAGGCTGCCCCTGATGAATTTGAGCCCCAGTTGCTTCTGGGTAATACCGCCAGTGCAGTTGTTCTCGGCCAGGGTAAGGCCTGACGAAAGCCATAACAGCCCTTGTTTTTACTTATGCACACCGGACCATAAACACCAAACGGGCTGCCAATCTTGGATTGGCAGCCCGTTTTAAGGGTAATCTATCTGACTTACTTAGTCAACCAGCACGCACCGCTCGTTGAGCAGGTCGTCCTCGACGCTCTTATACTTTACGTCGCGCACCACGCGGCCGTCCATGTACTGCACGCTCACCTTATCGTTGCGGTTGGCAACTTTCTGGCTGCGTACAGGTACCTGCTTTTCGGCTACGGGCAGGTCTTCGGGACCCATGTCTTCGGGCCCGGCGCCGAGCGACACCGAAGAAGTTTCCTTCTGGGCCTTCAGTTTGGGCGCAGGAGCCGGAGCGGGCAGCTCATCTTCTACGAAGTACTCTACCTCGTCGGTGTGGCCAGCCTCCTGGTTCATCGGGATGTCGGCCTTGAAGAGGAAGGATACGGTTTCCTCGTTCACCTTGCCAATCATCTGCTTGAAGAGCTCAAACGACTCGAACTTGTAGACCAAGAGCGGGTCTTTCTGCTCGTACACGGCGTTCTGCACTACCTGTTTCAGGTCGTCCATGGCGCGCAGGTGCTTGGTCCAGGCCTCGTCGATGATGGCCAGTACCACGACTTTCTCCATGCCGCGGATGGCCTCGTGGCCGCCGTTGGCCTGGGCCTTGCGCAGGTTGGCTACCGCCGTTACCTGTTTGCGGCCGTCGGTGAAGGGGATGGCAATGTTCTCGTAGGGGGCGTTGTTGCTCAGCAAATCGTTCACCAGCGGCAGGGTGTTGCCAGCAATGTGCTCGTTCTTGCTGTGGTAGTAGCCCATAGCCTCGTCGTAGAGCTTCTGCACCAGGGCCGGAACCTGCATCGAGCCGAATACCTGCGGGGTGATGTAGGTATCGTAGCCAAACACGCGGATGATGGCCAGCTTAAAGCTTTCGTAGTCGTTGCTGATCTTGTGGCCCGTCACGATGTCCTCGCAGACATCGTAAATCATGTTCCAGATGTCAAGCTCCAGACGCTCGCCAAACAGGGCGTTGCGGCGGCGCTTATAAACTACCTCGCGCTGGGCGTTCATCACGTCGTCGTACTCCAGCAGGCGCTTACGGGTACCGAAGTTGTTTTCCTCCACTTTCTTCTGAGCCCGCTCGATGGAGCTCGTAATCATGGAGTGCTGAATTACCTCGCCCTCTTCCAGACCCATGCGGTCCATGAGCTTGGCAATCCGGTCGGAGCCGAACAGGCGCATCAGGTTGTCTTCCAACGAGACGAAGAACTGCGAAGAACCTGGGTCGCCCTGGCGGCCGGCGCGGCCCCGCAACTGCCGGTCAACGCGGCGTGACTCGTGACGCTCGGTACCGATGATGGCCAGACCACCGGCTTCTTTCGAGGTTTCGCGCAGCTTGATGTCGGTACCACGGCCAGCCATGTTGGTGGCAATGGTAACAGTGCCGGGGTAACCGGCGGCGGCTACAATCTCAGCTTCGCGCTGGTTTTGCTTGGCGTTCAATACCTGGTGAGGAATGCTACGCAGCTTAAGCATGCGGCTTACCAGCTCCGAAATTTCTACCGACGTCGTACCCACCAGCACCGGGCGGCCGGCTTTTACCAGCGTCTGGATTTCTTCGGCTACGGCGTTGTATTTCTCACGCACAGTCTTGTAGACTTTGTCGTGCTCGTCTTTGCGGGAAATACCGCGGTTGGTGGGAATAACCACCACGTCCAGCTTATAGATTTCCCAGAATTCGCCAGCTTCCGTTTCGGCCGTACCCGTCATGCCCGAAAGCTTGTGGTACATGCGGAAGTAGTTCTGCAGCGTAACAGTGGCGTAGGTCTGCGTAGCGTCTTCCACGCGCACGTTTTCCTTAGCCTCAATAGCCTGGTGCAAGCCGTCGGAGTAGCGGCGGCCTTCCATTACACGGCCGGTCTGCTCATCCACGATTTTCACCTTACCGTCCTCGGTCAGGATGTACTGGTCGTCGCGCTCAAACAGGGTGTAGGCCTTCAGCAGCTGGTTCACAGTGTGCACCCGCTCCGACTTCTCGTTGTAGTCGGCCATGAGCTGCTCCTTCTGGTGCAGCTTGTCCTCGTTGTTGATGGCCTTATTGTTCTCGATGGCCGCAATTTCCATCCCGATGTCGGGCATGATGAACAGGTGCGGATCCTCGCCCTGGGCCGTAATCAGGTCAATGCCTTTTTCGGTCAGCTCAATCTGGTTGTTCTTCTCGTCGATGGTGAAGTACAACGGCATATCGGCCTCGGGCATCATGCGGGAGTTATCCTGCAGGAAGTGGTTTTCCACCTTTTGCAGCACGGCCCGCACCCCAGTTTCCGACAGGAACTTAATCAGAGGCTTGCTCTTGGGCAGACCACGGTAGGCGCGGAACAGCGACAAACCGCCCTCCCCTTCCTTCACACCGTCTTTGCCTTCTTTAATGAGCTTACGGGCTTCCACCAAGTAATTCTGCACCAGTTTGCGCTGGGCATCCACCAGCATCTGGATGCGGGGCTTGAGTTGGTAGAACTCGTGTACGTCGCCACGGGGCACGGGGCCCGAGATGATGAGCGGGGTCCGGGCGTCGTCAATCAGCACCGAGTCCACTTCGTCGACCATGGCGTAGTGATGCTTGCGCTGCACCAGCTCGCTGGTTTCGCGGGCCATGTTGTCGCGCAGGTAGTCGAAGCCGAATTCGTTGTTGGTACCGTAGGTGATGTCGGCGGCGTAGGCCTTGCGGCGGGCATCAGTGTTGGGCTGGTGCTTGTCGATGCAGTCCACAGTGATTTTGTGGAATTCGAACAAGGGCGCGTTCCACTCCGAGTCCCGCTTGGCCAAGTAGTCGTTCACCGTTACCACGTGCACACCACGGCGGGCCAGGGCGTTCAGGAACGAGGGCAAAGTCGACACCAGGGTTTTACCTTCCCCGGTAGCCATTTCCGAAATCTTGCCTTGGTGCAGTGCTACGCCGCCAATGAGCTGCACATCGTAGTGCACCATGTCCCAGGTGATTTCGGCGCCGGCCGCCGTCCACTTGTTCGACCAAGTGGCTTTGTCACCCTGAATGGTGACGTTGCTTTTGCGCGAGGCAATTTCGCGGTCAAAATCGGTAGCAGTTACCACCAGCTGCCCGTTCTGGGTGTAGCGGCGGGCCGTTTCTTTTACAATAGCAAAGGCCGTGGGCAGTACCTGCAACAAAACTACTTCGAGCTCCTTGTTGCGCTGCTTTTCCAGGGCATCAATCTGGTCGAAAACCTGCTCCTTCTGCGTGATATCCAGGTTTGGATCATCGGCAATACGCTGATGCAGGGCTCCTATCTGGTCATCAATTCCTTTGAGGTGCGCATCGATGCGGCTGCGCACGTCGTCGGTCTGCTGGCGGAGCTCATCGTCGGATAGCTGTGCCAGTTTGGCATATTCGGCATTAACGAGTGCCACGTACGGGATAATCTCCTTCAAGTCCCGGTCCGATTTGGTCCCGAAAATCTTGGCGACGGTCTTCCCAAAAAAATCAAACATGCTGCTAGTTTTTAACTGAAACGCCGGGGCGTACTCCAAATTTACGGCGTTTTTTGGGAATTCCCCGGCCATAGCGTCGCTCCGACCCTTTAAACGACAAAACCCCGCCACCTCAAAGAGTGTGCGGGGTTTCTACGAAAGAAAAGATGTCAGGTATTTTGGGGTCGGAAGGGCGGTTTCTGCTACAAGTGACGGAGTTCGAGCTTTACGAGGCCACGGCCATCGGCTCTTCCGGCGTAGTACGCAGCACGTGCATGATTTCGTTTACGCAGCCGTGCAGGCGGTGCTCTACGCTCGGCAGTAGGTTGCCCTGTCTGCTGCCCAGCACACTATAAGCGGGGCGGGTGGCGGCCAAACCAAACGTCTGCATGGAGCGGGGGGTTACAAAGGAGGTGTCCATACCGCCCATGTCGGCGGCCAGGCGGGCTAGGTCGGCCCAGGTATAGGCACCTTGGTTGGCCAGGTGCCACACGCCGCGCTCCTCGTCGATGAGCAGGTCGAGGGCCACGTTGACCAAGTCGGGTACGTAGGTGGGCGAGATGAGTACGTCGTCGGCGGCTTCGAAAGCCTGCTTCTGCTGCCCGGCTTTCAGGGCGTTATACACGAAGTTATACTCATCCCAGGGCCCGAAGAAGGCGCTGGTGCGCACTACCAGGGCATTCGACATGCACTGCAGCACGTCGCGCTCGGCCAAACGCTTGCTGTTACCATACACGTTCAGGGGCCGCGGCGTGTCGCTTTCCACGTAGGCGGCCGACTTGTTGCCGTCAAAGACGAGGTCGGAAGAGAAAGTCAGGAAATGCAGGTCGCGGTAGGCGCAGGCGGCGGCCAGGATAGCCGCGCCAGTCGTGTTTTCGCGGTAGCACCGGGCAAAGTCCGTCTCGGCTTCGTCTACTTTCACATAACCTGCGGTGTTGACCACGGCCCAGGGGTTGTACTGCGTCAGGGCCCGCTCTACCGACTGCGGGTCGGTAATATCCAGTTCCTTACGGCCCAGGGCCACGGTTTCGATGCCCCGGATGGCACAGATGCGCTGGAAAGCCCGGCCCAGCGTGCCATTGGCCCCGGTAATGAGTAGCGGCTGAATGGGTGGCTGAGCAGGGCCGGTATTCAACTCATTTGAATCAAGAATTTTCATAGCTTAGGTGGTGTGTTGGGAGGTAGGACTGAGGTGGTGGTAGAGGAAACGGTCATCCCGTTCCCACCAGCCCTTGCCTTGGAGCAGAGGGTGGTGATAATGGCCTTCGGTGGCCAAGCCTTTAACCATTTTAAACAAAGCCGTTTTGCGGGGTACGCCGCCGCGCATATCAAATACGCCGCTTTCGTAAAAGGCCCCCTCCTGCGTGAGCAGTGTATTCCAGTCGTAGGCACCCAGCAACGACCAGATGGTAATGGCACGCATATCTACGCCTTCTTCTTTCAGCTTGTTGGCCGCGTCCCAGGCGTATTGCACCCAGCGCATCTGCTCTTCGCGGGTACAATCGAGATGCACCTCCGTAATGGCAATCGGAATGTGGTACCGGTCCCAGGCTTCCAGCAGCAGGTCGTGGAAGCCGGCCATTTGCACCAGACGTACGCGCACGGCCTCTACGTCGGCATAGTCGACGCGGGCCTCGCTCTGGCAGAGGTGATGAGCTGGGAAGTAATGGTGATTTTCGTCCAGGAACCGTTCACTCGTGACATAGTGGTTGATGCCCAGAATATCGGGAGGAAGCGGATTTTTGACCAGGTCCAGCAACTCGCGCTGGGAGGCGCCGTGCTGGCGCAGGTAGCCCCACAGGGGGTGCTGCTCGTCGAGCTTACCGCAAAGTAAATCGTAGGTGAGCCAGCGGCGGTTGTTTTCAAACTCGGCCTGGTCGACTAGCTTGGGCGTGCAGTGGGTTTTGCCCAGGTCCTCGGTTTGCACCAGCAGTGCGTCGGGCGTTACTGCCCGGATGGCCTGCATAGCGGCCCGGGTACCCTTGATGTGGTTGAGCTGAATACGGACGAACGTTTTGTCGTCCAAGGCGTGGGGGTACCAGATGCCGTAGAGGCCGCTGAAGCGCGCCGTCGTCAGGGGCTCGTTGACGGGCGTGTAGTGCTTGATCCACGGGTAACGCTCGGCTACCATTCGGGCAAAGCGGGCCAGCAGCGGCACAAAGTTTTTCTTGTTGAGCGCCGTGTAGCGCGGACCGCTGCCGTGGTGCAGCAGCGTAATGATTGGGTCGATACCCAACTCCCGCAGGCGGTTCATGCGCTCATCGGCCCAGGTCCAGTCGGGGTTGTCGAGGCTTTCGGGGGCTACCTGTTCCCACAGAATCGGGTAGCGCAGCTTGCGGATGCCAAGCTCGGCAAACAGGTCCAGATCTTCTAGGCGGGTGCGGTGTCCACTACTCACGAGCTGGTCGGTATACCCGTTGCCAACCCGTCGAATCGTGCACTCTACCCCGCCCCATACTTCTACATTTTCCATCAGAGTTAGTGGTTCGTGGCAGTATACCGGTCTTGCTGATAGTGTTCAGTTAAGACCGGCTGAAAACAGGACTGTCATCCTGCACGGCCTTACAGTTCAGTTTTTTGCCCTGATCCAAGCTCAGGAGGCAGAAAAGAGTACTGCTTGCCGTGCAGGATGACAGTTCACCTGCGGCCGACTTACGTCGGTTTAGCTATTGACTATTCTTTGGCTGGGTCGCGGGGCACCAGTTTCTCCATAATGGAAGTCGAGCCGGTAATTGTGGGCTTCTCGGCCACTTTTTCTTTATCGGTGAGCTTCTTGTACAACGTCAAAGCCTGGGCTACTACCTGGTCCATGTTATAGTACTTGTAGGTAGCCAAGCGGCCTACGAAGTGCACGTTGGGCGTTTCATCGGCCAGCTTCTTGTACTGGTTGTACAGCTCGGCATTTTCGAGGCGCGGAATTGGGTAGTAAGGATCCCCTTCAGCTTTAGGATATTCGTACACCACGCTGGTTTTGGGGTGTTGCTGGCCGGTCAGGGCCTTAAACTCCGTAATGCGGGTATACAGGTGCTCGTTGGGGTAGTTTACTACCGGCGCGGCCAGGAACTTCTCGGTGTTCAGCGTTTCGTGCTTGAATTCCAAGGAGCGGTACGGCAGCTTGCCAAACTTGAAGTCGAAGTATTCGTCTACTGGGCCGGTAAAGATGATTTCCTTGAAAGGAATGAAGTCCACTACGTCGTGGTAGTCGGTGTTCAGCATGATGCTGATGTTGGGGTGGTCGAGCATGCGCTCAAACATCCGGGTATAGCCGTGCAGCGGCATGGCCTGGTAGGTGTCGGTGAAGTACCGGTCGTCGCGGTTGGTGCGGGTGGGCACGCGGCTCGTCACCGACTTATCCAACTCCGAAGGATCCATACCCCACTGCTTGCGGGTGTAGTTGCGGAAGAACTTCTCGTACAGCTCGCGGCCTACTTTGCTTACTACTACGTCTTCCGACGTTTTAATAACGGGAATCTGCTCGGCCAAGGACTCCAGGAACTGCTCGACTTCGAAGCTGTTCAGCGAGAGGCCATACAGTTTGTTGATGGTATCCAGATTGATAGGCATGGGCACCATCTGACCATCTACAGAAGCCAGAACACGGTGCTCATACGGACGCCAATCGGTGAAATTGGAGAGGTATTCGAATACGTCCTTAGAGTTGGTGTGGAAGATGTGCGGACCATATTTATGGACCAGAATGCCTTCTTCGTTGTAATGGTCGTAGGCGTTACCGGCAATGTGGTTGCGCTTATCCAAGATAAGCACTTTCTTATTTGAGCGAGTGGCCAGCCGCTCGGCTAGCACGCTGCCGGCAAATCCGGCTCCAACGATGAGATAGTCAAACATAGTGCTGGGTGTCTTGGTGGCTGAAATGTGCAGTTACGAAAAGGATAGCTGAAGGCAATACGGATGATGCGGGGTCTCTGTTCGGTCGAGCTTACTGTTTGTGTTTCAGCTTGTCCTGCATGAGCTCTACCATGCGCTGCCAGGTCAGGTCCCAGGAGATGGTGGCCAGGTAGTCGTCGGTGCGTTTGCGCCAGTCGGCGTCTTTGGTTTGCACCAGAGCTTTGGCAATGGCTTGGCCGAATTCGTCGGCCGTGGAGGCAATCTGAACCAAATTCAGGTCACCGTAGGGGCGTACTACGTCACGGATGGGAGTACTCACCACTGGTTTACCGGCCGCGAGGTATTCGGGCGTCTTGGTGGGTGAGATAAACTTCGTGCTTTCGTTATCGGCGAAAAGCAGCGTGGCTACATCCCAACCACATAAATATGTTGGGAGTTCCTTGTACTCTTTACCGCCGAGGTAATGAATATTGGCAAAACGGGGCAGCGTAGCCGCGTCAATCTTTACTACAGGGCCAATAATAACGAATTGCCACTCGGGGTGGGCTTCTGCCAATTGACCCAATAATTCGATGTCCAGTCGCTCATCAACGACCCCAAAGAAGCCAATGCGGGGGTGGGCAATGCCAGCCTGATCTTGGGGCTCGGGCAGATTCTGACGAGCCTGAGCAAAATGATCTTTATCGATGCTGCTCGGGAAGGAATGGGCATCAGCGTGCTGCAGGCTCTTGGCTTCGTAGAGGCTCTGGCCGCCGGTATAAACTAGATCGGCTTTTTTGAAGAGCTCCTGCTCCAGCTCCCGCAATTTGGGCGGGGCGAATTTGAAGGCCGCCAGTTCGTCCATACAGTCGTATACGGTAAGGACGGGCTGCAAATGGCGCGATTTACTGAGCGCCATCGGGGTATAGTACCAGAATACGTACTTGTTTATATTATTCTCAGAAAAGTACTGAGTTAGCAACTTGGCTTGGAGTTGGTCATTTTCATCTTCCGAAAAGCCAACTGGCAAATGAGCTACCAGCACCTTTACACCGTTTTGCCGCTCTTTTACTTCGAAATGTGCAAACTCAGCCGCCGTTTGGTCGTGGTGAAAAAAGGGCTCCTCTACGTAAAATACGCGGCCATACTGGGCAAAGCGCGACAATAGGTGCTGGGGCCGCTGCCATACAAAATCCCAGTGCAGATGCGCAAAGCACACAAAATCGGGCAGCGTATAGGCAAAATCAGCGGTAGTAGAAGCTACGCTAGCAGCAGAAGTAGGGTTGACAGAAGGGGTTGAGGAAGCACGTGGTGGTGCATCCGCCGGAGTAGATAGCGGCATATCAAAGAAGCTGGAAAGGTAGATGTGACGCGGAAAGACGTGTCCAACACAGTCCCAATCCCCGCGGCATTACTCTTTACGTAAGCCCCTCCGAAAAAGATACAAATTCTTTAACCTCGGTTTAATCACCAAAAAATACAAGCTCAACTGTATCAGGCCCCTCGTTTCCCGGTTACAAGCTAACTTATTCGTTATCAGAATATTTTACCTGAAGAATATATTGCAGTTCCACGGCATCCTGCCAAGAAAAATCTTTGCGTAACCACTCTTTTCGTACCCCAATCCGGCGAAAACCCGCCTGCTGAAACAACTGCAGACTAGCCGTATTGTCGGCGGCCACAGTACAGTACAATTGGTGCAAGCGTAATGTTTGGCGGGCATAGCCCAGCAAAAGTTCTAAAGCAGCCCGAGCATAGCCTTGGCGGCGGGCAGCAGCTAGTATCGTAATCCCAACCCCGGCCCGCTGATGCAAGGGTTCGAAGTTGAATAAGTCCAACGTTCCGACGGCCTCGCCTGCCGCACAGATGATGAGTCGGAGCTGCCGTACCTCATAAAAATCGGCGGTGGCATGCTGCAAATACTGGCGCAGGGCAAAGCGTGACACGGGAGTCAGCGTATCCGACACGCCCCAGATGCTGGGGTCGTTTTCCAGGGCGTAGAGAAAGTCCAGATCCGACTCTTCCAGGGCCCGGAGCGTCACGTTTGCGGCTTGCGGCATCATTAGCATATACAGCGGCTCCTGACCAAGCACCGCCTGCTGCTGGGTTGGTCAGGAGCCAAACTTCTACTCAAACCGTTACACCTCTATCGTGCCGCCGAACACGCGCTGAGCCGGGCCGCTGAGGTACACGTTGGAAAACGAGCCGTCGGGCTTGGCCTCAAAAGCTACGTGCAGGTCGCCGCCGCGGGTGCGCAGGTGTACCGGACTGCTGGCCCCGCGCCGGGAAGCCGCCAGGGCCACGGCCGTCACGCCCGTGCCGCACGACATGGTTTCGTCTTCCACACCCCGCTCGTAGGTGCGCACCTGCCAGGGCTGGTCGGCGGCCACAGGCGTTTCCACAAAGTTGACATTGGTGCCCTTTTCCCGAAACTGCTCACTGTAGCGGATGGCGCGACCTTCGGCAAACACATTCAAATCGACCAGGGAGCTGGTGGGCATAAACCGGATAAGGTGGGGCGAGCCGGTATCAAGGAAAATGCCCTGGCCTTCCACTTCCTGCTGCCCATGCACGTCCTGCATGCGCAAGTGCACTAGATTCTGCTCATCGACGTGGGCCTCGTGGGGTCCATCAGCAGCTAGAAAGCGGGTTTTTTCCTGAATAACGCCCAGATGCTTGGCAAATGCCACGGTGCAGCGCCCCCCGTTCCCGCACATCGAGCCCACAAAGCCATCGGCATTGAAATACACCATTTCGAAGTCGTAGTCGGCGTGGTTGCGTAGCAGGATTAAGCCGTCGGCGCCAATGCCCAGGCGCCGGTCGCAGAGGTGGCGCACGAGGCGGTTGTCGTGCTCATCAAACTGCTGGGCGCGGTCGTCGAGCATCACGAAGTCGTTGCCGGTGCCCTGGTATTTGTGGAAAGTCAGCGTGGTCATGGTCATAATAGGTGCAAAGATGGCAGGAATAAGGACGGGTTGCGAAGCGGGATTCAGGACGGAATGTTACAGGCCCAGGGCTTTGCGGAGCAGGGCAATCTGGCCGGCGTGGTAAAGGTTATGTTGGGCAACTCCGTGCAGCAACACATAAACCGAATGCGCGGTGCCCGGTTCGACGCCGGGCTCCTCCCCTACTGCGGCATTCAGGTCGGCATCCGTTAGCACCGCTACAGTGCCGAGCAGCTGCTGGTGGGCCGTGCGCAGGTGATGCAGACTGTTTTCCCAGAGTTCCTCATTCAGCGCCGAGGGCTGAGCAGGCCAATCCTGGTCATGGGTTAGTGGAGTTACCCGGCGGGTTTCCACGCGCTGCTGCACGGTGCGAATCCAGGCCGTGAGGTGAAGTACAATTTCCCAGATGCTGTGGGCTTGCGCAATAGGATGGGCTGCGGCTTGGCTGGCCGTGAGGTGGTGCAGGGTAATCAGCAGTGGCGGGCCCGACCACGCGGCCCCGTCGAAGGCGCGTTGCAACTGGTCGGTAATACGGTCAGCTTCCGTCATGGGGCAGTCAAAAAGGAAGGGTTAAGACAGATTCTCGTCGGGTGTGGAAGATAGGAGCTTTATGGGCAACTACCACCGTTCAACTCGGATGCCCTACCTTTGAGGGGCCGCAGCGCGGCACTTTAGCGCACCCGTATGTATTCTTTTCTGACCACCGGCAACTGGCCTGACTACGAGCTCATCGACTCGGGCAACTTCGAAAAGCTTGAGCGTTTTGGCAAGCACGTGCTGGCCCGCCCCGAGCCCCAGGCCATCTGGGATCCGCACCTGCCCGCCAGCGAATGGCAGCGTGCCAACGCCACCTTTACCCGCGAAAAAGGCAGCCAGGAAAAAGGCCAGTGGAAAATCAAGCCCGGCACGCCCGAGCAATGGATTATCAACTACGGGCAGGACGGGCTCAAGCTGCGGTTCCGACTAGGCATGTCCTCGTTTAAGCACGTAGGCCTGTTTCCCGAGCAAGACCCCAACTGGCAGTTCATTTACCAGCAAACCAAGCAGCGCCAGGCCGCCGTGCCCCGGGTTCTGAACCTGTTTGCCTACACCGGGGCCGCCACGCTGGCCGCCCGGGCCGCCGGCGCCGACGTGACCCACCTCGACTCGGTGAAGCAGGTCAACTTCTGGGCCCGCGACAATATGGAAGCCTCCAACCTCGACGGGGTGCGCTGGCTCGTGGAAGACGCTATGAAGTATGTGCAGCGCGAAGTAAAGCGCGGCAACAAGTACCAGGGCCTGATCTTAGACCCACCCGCTTACGGCCGCGGCCCAAACGGCGAGAAGTGGCAGCTGGAAGATGAACTCAACGAGATGCTCAAGCTTTGCCAGCAGCTGCTCGACCCGCAGGACCATTTCTTCCTCATCAACCTGTACTCGTTGGGCTTCTCGGCCCTGATTCTGGATAATCTGGTAACGGAAATCTTCCCCAAGACGCACAAAACGCGTGAAATCGGGGAAATCTATCTGCACGACCGGGGGCAGCGTAAGTTGCCGCTGGGCACGTTTTGCCGCTTTGCCACCTGAGCTTAGTTTTTAGTTGTTGTTTTGGGTTGTTTGTTTCTGCTGATTACCTCGACCAGAACCGACACGCGGCCGTAGCTGCCCCCGACGAAAACCAAGAACCACTACCCCAACACCAATGATTCGTCACCGCCGCTTGGCCCTGATTGATATGGGCACCAATACGTTTCACCTGATGATCGTAGAGTTGCCCGAAGCCCGCCACCCCGAGCCGGTGGTATTGCTGCGTACCAAAGTGGGCGTGCGTCTCGGCGAAGACGGCATCAGCAAGGGCGAAATCTCACCGGAAGCCTACGCCCGGGCTTTGCACACGCTAGCCGCCTTTCAGGAGGAAATCGAGCTGCACCAGGTTACGGAAGTACGGGCCACGGCCACCAGCGCGGTGCGCAACGCCAGCAATGGTCCGGCCCTGGCGCGTGACATTTTCGAGCAGACCGGTATTCGGGTTGAAATCATCCCCGGGGCCCGGGAGGCGGAGCTGATTTGTCAGGGTGTGCGCCAGGCTGTGCCACTGGGCCTAGAGCCCCACCTGATTATGGATATCGGTGGAGGCAGCGTGGAGTTTATTGTAGCCAATCAGGAAACGATATTCTGGAAGCAGAGCTTCGAAATCGGGGCCCAACGCCTGCTCGACCGATTCTACAAGCACGACCCGCTCACTACGGACGATTTGCACGAGCTCCAGCAGTACCTGGCCCAGAAGCTGGCCGCCCTTACGGCTGCCGTGCAGCACTTCCGCCCCTCGGCTCTGGTCGGCGCCTCCGGTACCTTCGATACGCTCGGCGACCTGCAGGCAGCCCGCGACGGACAGGAACGTGGCCCCAATCCGCCCCCGGAAACCCCGATTTCGCTGGACAGCTTCTACCAGAGCTACCACCAGATTCTGCACAGCACCCACGACCAGCGCGTTGCCATGCCCGGCATGACGCCCATGCGCGCCGACATGATTGTGGTAGCCTGCGTGCTCATTGATTTCGTGCTCAAAACCTACGACTTCTTGCACATCCGCGCCTCGGCCTACGCTCTCAAGGAAGGCTTGCTGCAGGAAATGCTGACGCAGTAATTCAGTACTGCAAGTAGCGTGAGGCATCTTCTCTCCGCTTGATGCGCAGAATGGTCGACAGGACGTTCTGTTTTCGCCTTTTCCTCTATGACCCATACCTTTTCTTACACCCAGCTTTTCAGCTTCACCGAGTCCATCTTTCTGAGCATTGGCTGCCCGCCGGAAGATGCTACGCTAGCCACGGAAACCCTGCTTTCAGCTGACTTGCGTGGTATCGACTCGCACGGGGTGGCCCGACTTATTGGCTACGTGCGGCTCTGGGAAGCGGGTCGCATCAACGCGACGCCGCGGGTGGGCGTGGTGTACGAAACGCCCAGCACCGCCGTGGTGGATGGCGACGGGGGCCTGGGCCTCGTAGTAGCGCCCAAAGCCATGAATATTGCCCTGGAAAAAGCCCGGGTGGCCGGCACGGGCTGGGTGTCGGTGAAAAACTCCAACCACTTCGGTATTGCCGGCTACCACGCCATGAAGGCCTTGGCCCACGACATGATAGGCATGGCCATGACCAACGCCAGCCCGCTCGTGGCCCCTACCTATTCCCTGGACCGGCTGCTGGGCACCAACCCTATTGCCGTAGCCATTCCGGCCGGAGAGCAGCCCGACTTCGTGGCCGACTTCGCTACCACTACCGCCGCCAATGGTAAGCTCGAAATTGCCCAGCGCAAACAGATTCCGGTGCCCGAAGGCTGGGTACAGAACGCCGACGGCAGTGGCTCGACCGATGCCAACGCCGTGAAAAACGGCGGTGCCCTGCTCCCGCTCGGCGGCGACACCGGCTCCCACAAGGGCTACTGCCTGGGCAGCATCGTGGATATCTTCTCAGCGGTATTGTCGGGGGCTAACTACGGGCCCTGGGTACCACCGTTCGTAGCCTTCTTGCAGCCGCCCGCCGACCCGGTAGGCCAGGGCATCGGGCACTTCCTGGGCGCTATGCGCGTGGATGCCTTCCGGCCCGCCGCCGAATTCAAAGCCCATATGGATAACTGGATCAGCACTTTCCGCAACGCCCAGGCCGTGGAAGGCAAGCAGGTCATTATTCCGGGCGACCCGGAGCGAATTATGGCCCAGCACCGCCTGCTCGACGGTATTCCGCTGCTGGAACCCGTGGTAAAAGACCTAGAAAGCGTCGGCAAGAAGTTCGGCGTTACGCTGTAGAGTAAAACTCAACGTCATAAAAAAAAGGCCACCCGTCTGCACGAGTGGCCTTTTTTCATCTATAAAACTGTCAGTGCTTAGCTATTGCTGCCAATCAGTGCATTTATAGCCACGTCCTGGTTCAAATACTTCGAGGAGTAGGTGGTATCGTTGCCGTTCAGAAACAGGCAGGTACCGTTGCCTACGGTGTCAATTATCTGGGCATACTGGTCCATAGGCAAAGCAGGACAGCCGAGGCTGCGGCCCAGGCGGCCGTTTTGGCGAATGAACTCTTCACTCACGTAGTCGGCGCCGTGCATGACCACGGAGCGCATCAGGGCGTTGTCATTGTAGCCTTCATCGACGCCGTTGAGCTTGAGCGAGCGGCCGTGCTTACCCACGTACTCGGCCTGCGTCACGTAGAAACCCAGGCTGCTCATGTTCGATTCGTTCTCATTGGAGAAGTTGGTCGCCATGTTTTCACCCGAGTTGTGCCCGTGGGCCACCAGCGTATTGAACACTATCTGCTTGCTAGCCAGATCCAACACCCACAGGCGCTTGGCAGTAGAAGGCAGGTCAAAGTCAACGACGGTCAGTAGCTGCTTGTCATTGAGCTTACCATCATTTTTGAGGTTGAAGTAGCCCGTTACGGCTTTCTGGAATACTTCGTAGCGCAGACCCTGCTCTTCTACCTGCAGGTCGCGGTAGAGGTCGTGCAGGCGCTGGTCGAAGAAGGCGGCCTGCATAGCCTCGGGAGTCGGCAGCTTGGTTTCCATACGGGCTGCCGACGTGCGGGCCACTGGCGAGGCCAGCGGAGTAGCCATAAATAGCGAAGCCACAAACGGCAGCACCCGACGTGTCAGGCGGCGGGCCCGGATTTTGAGTCGCTTACGCTGGGTTACACTGGGCTTTTCCATGGATACGTAGTTGATTTCAGTTGTCAGAATATAGTCTTACTCTTGGCCGAGGCCCCGAACAATAGGCTATACGTTAAATATCAGCCACCGATGTAAACACCGGCCGACAGCATATAAAACAATAACCATATTCAATTAATTCCCCAGCTGATTTTGCCACCGATTGTAGAAGCTCAAAGAGGACGACACATGCCTAAGAGCGAGAAATACCTCTGGGAGGATTCCTTCAGGTGGTACAGTATGGCAACTCTTAGCTCCTTTTGGGTAGGAATTGCCACTGCTCGGGGCTGACCTAATGGACTACTTCTGGCTAAGAAGCGTGCTGCATTTGAAATTTCTTGGGCGTAAGCCCGTACACCTGCTTGAAAGAATGAATGAAGCTCGACATACTCTCGTAACCAGCTTGGTCATACACGTCACTGGCTTTGTGCGTACCCTGCCGCAACAGCTGCGCCGCCACGGCCAGTCGTTGCTGGGTTAACCACTTATTGGGTGGAGTACCGTAGAGCCGCGCGAAATGCCGCTTGAAGGTCGATAGGCTCATGTGGCATAAAAAAGCAAGTTCCTCCACCGTGATAGGCACAGGCAGGTCGGCTTCTACCACGGCGCGTATCCGTTGGGTTTCGGCTATTTCGCGCATGCTGGCCCGGAGCAGGTGCAAGGCGGCGGGCTGCTGTCGGCTCACATACAGCAGTAACTCTTCGAGCTTGAGGTGCTGAAAGCCAAGGCTCAGTTCCGGGCCAGCGCTAAGCAACAGGGTTAACGACTGGACAAAGTTGGTCAAAAAGTCGTCTGGCTCGAACACCTGAAACGGGTGGGTTACCGGCGGGGTTCCTTCCCCTGGCCTCAAGTCCGGATACTTATGAAAAAAGTCAGTGAGGGCCTCGTCGGAGAAAAACAGCAGCACACTTCTATAGGTATCATCTGGGCCGCTAAGCTTTTCACTGGTCAGGCAATTGCCAGCCGGCAAGAGCAGAAACTGTCCGGGCGTTATGCGTTTCGTAGCCGTCGGATAGGTTACTACCTTCTCTCCTTCCAGTAGAAAGCTGAACAGGTGATAGCGCATCGTAACTTTCGTTCGCACGCTGCTCAACGCCGTGGTGTAGGGAACCAGATACGTTGCTGGGAGGGCCCCGGTAGAACGGGGCATAATATCATCGGGTAGCAAAACCTGTTGCATAGGGGAAGAATTAGAATCCAGCAGGCGAGAGAGCAATTTATGCCGCTTATCTTTTATTGCTCCTACTTACGCCGGCATACTCCTAAAAAGATCTTAGCTGGGTAAGCTCAAGCTTAAAAGGATACTTTACCCACCGAATATGTCGTCGGTGGAGGGGTAGTCATTATAGCCGAGAGGTTGGCGTACAATACGTAGCTATCCGCACCGTTGCGCCGGGCCAGCGTGGTTGGGCCATCACCCGACGTCGCGAAGGTGCCCGATAGCGTCGCCGATACCCAGTTGGTGCTGGTAGTCAACCGATACACCTTGTTCTGGGTGCCAGCCACGACTTGCAGTGTGTTATCGTTCTGCAGCAATAGGCCATCGGCACCGCGCAGATCGACGCCCGGGACCGTAATGAGCGTAAAATTCGCTGGGTTGCTTAGAGGTACCTTGAAGAGGACTCCTTCATCGGTTTTGGCAACGAGCAAATAGCCGCCTGTCGCATCGGCGCGAAATACTAGGCCATTCAACCCAAAGGCTCCTGGACCAGCTGCCAAACGAGCGTCGTCCAGGAAAACCGAGGCGACGCCCTGCGCAGTTACCTTATAAATAACGGGCGCGAAACTGTCGGTCACATAGGCGTTGCCTTGCTCATCTACCGCAATGTCGTTGGCAAAGTGCCCGGAAGCACTAGGGCGTAAGGCTCCCAGATCCGCCGTAAAGGTAACGGTGCCCTTGTCGCGGTCAAGGCTCACGAGCTTGGCTACGTTACCCGTTACGGCATTGGCAGAGGCTACCAAGACCCGGGTGCGGGCCTCATCCAGATGCAGGCCGACGGCAGAGGCAATACCGGTAGCCTGGCCGGCAGCCAGAAGGCTATAGGTGTTATCGTCCTTTACCCGGCCGACGTTGCCTGTAGTAAGGGAGCTTACCAGAAAGGCCTGGTTGGTTGCATCGTACTGCACCCCTTCCGGAAAGAGGCCAGGAGCTGTAAAGGTGAGCATGGCTGGCAGCAAAGGGGCCGGATCACCCTTCTTCTCCTCCTTGGAACAGGAAGCCAGACAGATTCCATAAGCTCCGAGCAGAATACCGGCGAAGGAACGGCGAACCAGCCGAGACGTAAAGTGAGCAGGAAGAAGATTGAAGCGCATGAGAAATCTCAAAAAGAAAGAAGTTAGAAGTTGGGGCGCTAGAAAATTGGCTGAGCCTTTTGCGCCCCAGGAAGTAAAAACCACGGCTGCTTTTTTAGAAGGAGAAAGCAGCCGTGGGTACGCTACCTGGCTATTTCGCCACGCGTAGATGTAGCTTTCCTATAGGAAGCAAACACTTTCTTGGGTGGCCTTAGCTGGTGGTTATTTCCGCTGCCCGTACAGCAGCAACGAGGCCTTGCCCAGGGTGATGCTGTTACAGTTGAAGGCGACGTAGGCCGGGGTAGCATTCTTATCTAACTCCAACTTTTTGCTTAACGCGAGCACCGTAATCAGGTAGCGATGAGCCGGGCCGGGCGTAGGAGCGGCCCCCACGTAGCCGGGCTGGCCGAAGTCGGTGTTGCTCTGGATAGCACCCGCCGGGGTCAGGTTTTTGCTCGGGTCGCCGGCTCCCGACTTCAGTTCCGTCACCGTAGCGGGGATGTTGAAGATAACCCAGTGCCAGAATCCACTGCCCGTAGGCGCATCCAGGTCGAAGATGGTGACGGCAAAGCTCTGCGTACCCGCCGGAGCATGCTCCCAGGTCAGGGCCGGCGACTGATTTTCGCCCGTAAAGCCCATCCCGTTTAAAAACTGCTTGTTGGTTAGTTGCCCACCTAGTTCGGGGCTTTTCAAGGTGAATGTTTGGGCAAAAGCACTAGTGCTCAGCAGGGCTGAAGTAGCCAAAGTGGCTGCAACATTTTTCATACGTAGGTTTTTGTGCGGTTGAACAGAAGTAAGAACAGCACAAAATTACCGGGCACTGGCAAGCTAAATTGTCGCAAAAAAGCCAAATACTATCGCAGGAAGTCCATTGTTTCCTGCCGGTCTACTGCATGTTCTGGAGGAAATAGTTATCTGAGAAATCTGCTAATCTCAGATCGTGTTTGCGTAGATCCCAAGGTTCCTGTTCAGGCACATGAACCTCCTTGTATGCTTACCGATACACCACATTTCTGGATCAGTCGTGCCATCCAGTATCCACACTGGTTTTGCTTCACAGTTGCTACTTATCCTAGGCAGTTAGTTGCGTTATTCTCTATGGCTTTTTATACAATCCTATGAAGGCCATAATCTTTTAAGCAAGGCTGCATATTGTTTTAATTCTACAACCTCTTACCTTACTATCGAAAAATATTACGCAAGTAATTCTTTTCACCCGCTCCTTTTTCCAACCAATTCCCACAGTACCAATGCTCAACTCTACCCTCCGACCCAGCCGTTGGCTGCTGGTCGCCCTATCCCTATTTCTGTTTCTGACCGGCAGCCCGGTGCGCGCTCAGAAAGTCGTCCTGCAAGGCTTCTGGTGGGATTACTGGAACTCTAACTACCCCAATGGCTGGGCCAACTACATTGCCGATCTGGCCCCGCGCCTTAAGGCCATGGGCATCGACGCCGTCTGGATGCCGCCTTCTATCAAGAATGGCAACCAGGGCAACGGCTACTCCCCTTTCGACAATTACGACCTCGGGGATAAATACCAGAAAGGCTTTTTGCCGACCCGCCTCGGCACCAAGGACGAGCTGCTGCGCGGCGTAGCTATTCTGCACGCCAACGGCATTGAGGTCGTGCAGGACATTGTGCTCAACCACGTCGATAATGCCGGCTCGGCCTCCGGGCAGGGCGGACAGGACCCGGCAGCCTGGGACGACTACACGACGGGTAAGTACAAGAACTTCCGGTACGTGAGCTATACCAAGCCCGCCACCGACGAAACGGCCGCCAACTACCTGGCCCGCAACGGCCGATTCTCCAAAAACTGGCAGAACTTTAACCCCAACCCCGGCAACAACTCCACCTCCGGCGACTGGAACGCGGTGTACTTCGGGCCTGATGTGAGCTACTACAACGGCTCCTATGGCACGAGCTCCAACGCCACCTTCAACCCCGCCCAGGGTGCCGACTACATGCGCAACAACACCCGCAACTGGCTGGTGTGGTACAAAAAGCAGGTAGGCTTCGACGGGGTACGCCTCGACGCGGTGAAGCACTTTCCCGACTTTGCCATGGAGGATTTTCTGTATAATCTACAGAGCAGCGCCGGCTGGGCCAACGGCGGCGCCACCATGTACGCCGTGGGCGAATGGGTAGGCTCCAGCACCCAGATGGACAGCTGGGTAAGCAACGTGCAGAACCGGGCCGGCACCTTCGACTTTTCGCTGCGCAACGGTATTTACAACATCGTCAGCGGGGGCGGCAACTTCGACATGGGCACGCTGCCGGGCTACCAGCAAGGCACCCGGGTGGTGCTCATCAACGGGCAGTACGTGCACCGCACCGTGCCGTTTGTGAACAACCACGACACCTTTCGGCCCCAAACCGATGCCGGCGGCAACTACACCGGCTGGAACACTGGCTCGGAGCTGGCCCCCCACATTGACCCGTTTGACCCGCGCTTGTCGGCCGCCTACGCCGCCGCTATGGCCGTGGATGGCTCGCCCCAGATTTTCTTCGAGGACCTGTTTAACGTGGGCAATACCGGTAAGCGCTACTCGCACAGCCCGAAAAGCGCCGTAGACCTGCCCGTGCGAGCCGACCTGGAAAACCTGATTTGGTGCCACCAGAACCTGCGTTTCAAGGATGGAGCTTACAAAGTGCGCTGGCAGGCTGCCGACCACCTCGTGATTGAGCGCAGCACCAAGGCCATTATCGGCATCAACGACAACTTCTCGGCCTGGCAGAACAGCACTGTGTCGTGTGATTTCGCGCCTGGCACCGTGCTCAAGGATTACTCCGGGGCCAACGGTACGGCGACGGTAACGGTGAGCGGCTCGCAGACGGTAGCCATCAACACGCCGCCCTGCAACGGCACGGCAGCTGGGGGCCGCCGCGGCTACTCGGTGTGGGCCCCGGTAAATATTGGAACCAACTACGTACGCGCGGCCATGGCGACCACCCAGGAGTGGGAACTGGCCGACGACCTGGGTGACAGTGACTCCCGCTCTTTGCAGCAAGGTGGGCAACTGCCGGCCAGCTCCACGGCGTTGCGCACGGCTGGCCGCATCTATTCCGACGCCAACAAAACCATTACCTATACCCTCTTCCCCACCGACGCTACGCGCAGCCTCACCGTGGCCCTTTACAACAGCGCCGGTACGCTGGTAAGCAGCCAGACCGGTACCGGCAACCTGACTGGCACCTACACGCCCACCACTGCCGGCTGGATTACGCTCCGGGCCCGCAACGCCTCCACGGCCAACCCCGCCCAGCGCGCTTTTGTGAAGGCAACCTACACAGCCCCCACCGTGGTCAGCGGCTCGATGACGGCCCGCCCGGTACTGGCTTCGGCAGCTCCCACTACCAGCCCCGAGCGGCTGGCCAAAGCTGAGCTGCAGCTTTTCCCCAATCCTACCACGGCCGACCGGATTGAGCTGGTACTGCAAACTTCCACCGAGCAGCCCGCTACCCTGCGCCTGTTCGACGTGACGGGCCGCCTGGTACACCAGCAAACCGTGCGCCTGTACAGCGGCTCTAACCAGCTTCACTTGGTACCAACCAAAGTCATTCCGGCTGGTATCTACCAGTTGTCGGTAGCCGAGTTTGGTCTGACTCAGAAGCTGGTGATTAAGTAACCGAAACCTCCCTGTTAAGCATAAAAAAGCCTCCCCGATGCGCGGGGAGGCTTTTTTTGTGGGAATAACTAACAGCTACTCCGCCATGGGGTTCACCAGGTTTTTGGCCAGGTGATTCAAAATCGAGTTGGTGTTCTTTTCTTCTTCCAGTGTTTCGTCCAGCACCCGGGCCACGGCTTCGAGGCCCAGCTCTTTGGCCAAATACACGGCCGTGCCGTAGCCGGCAATTTCGTAATGCTCAATCTTCTGGGCCCCGCAAATCAGGGCCGCGTCCAGCACTTCCGACTCGGAGTTTTTCTCCATTACCTTCTCTCCTTCGGCAATAATGCCCTTCATGCCGGGGTTCGAGTCGCCGTCGGCGTCGATGTTCAGCATTTTGGCTACTTCCTTCAGGCGCTCTACCTGCTGCTCGGTTTCGGCCAAATGCTGGCTGAAGGCTTGCTTGAGCTCTTGGTTGTGGGCTTTCTCAATCATGCGGGGCAGGCCGGCCACGATGAGCTTTTCGGCGCTGTACATAGCCTGAACTTCGTGACAAAGCAGGTCGTGCAAATCGGTTAACTGGGCCATGCTATTTCGGGGTTTGGATGTGGCAGTTGGTATGGAAACCTTCTGTACGCCCTCAAAAACCACGAAGTTGCTACAGCTCAGCTCAACCTGAACTATGGAATCAGCCTCTACCCCAACGGTACCTTACCGCCAGCCGCGGGCTGCAAACTGCCGGGCGGCCTTGTCTCCATCCAACCACTTCGACTCCAGCCCGGGCCCGCTCAAAAATAGGCAAGCTCCTTCGCCCACAGCCTTGATAATGGCGCGGTACTGTTCGGGTGGTAGCGCCGGGCAGCCCCGGCTGTAACCCAGCTGCCGGTGCTTATCGAGGTACTCCTGCCCGGCGTAATCGGCACCGTGTAGCACCACGTAGCGGTCCAGGGCGTTGCTGTTCTGGCCGGCATCGAGGCCGTGCAGACGGCGCGAAAGGCCGTGCTTGCCGCCGTAGGTGTCGGCGGTGCGGTAGAAGCCCAGGGCCGTGCACGCCGACTTGATGCGGTTGGAGAAGCGCCGGGCCCGCAGGTGGCCCGAACCGCGGCCGTGGGCCACGTAGCTATGCTCCAGCACCCGTTTCTTGGCCAAATCCAGCACCCAGAGGCGTTTTTCGGTGGAAGGCAGGTCCATGTCGGCCACGGCCAGCACGGCGGGCCGCCGAATCCGGCCGGCTTGCCGCAGCGCGAGGTAGCCCACGCAGGCCCGCTCCAGCACCGTCGGCCGCAGCTTTTCAGCCGCGGGGCCCAAAGCCTGGTGCAGAGCTGCCACTTCCCACCGCACCGAATCCGATAAGCCAGGCAGCGGCGGCAGGGCTACCGGCGTCAGCGAATCGGGAGCGGCCACGGCGGCTACGGCCGGCACTACGGGAGCCTGGCACATGGTCTGGCTCGTGAGTGTGGCTTTGCGCTCTTTCGTGCCCGACGACTGGCAACTAGCCTGCGCCAGCAGCATTCCGGCCACGGCAAGACGGAGCGGCCACGGCCTAAAAGCCGAAGAAAAGAGGTACGCAGTGCCAAAAGCAGGGAAAGCCATAACCGAAGATTAGCTTTCTTTTTCAGAAAGTCAGCAAAACGGCTGGTCGATGGTACCGCCGGCCGTTCGGGCGGCTAGAAGAAGACGCTGAAGTTGCCCTTCAGGTAAAACGGCGTGCCGGGCGTGAAGTGCAACTCATCCACCGACGTGCCAAGGGGCTCGTTGGGCAGGCGGGTTTCGGTAGCAAACTGGGCCTGATTCCACTCCACGTTAGCCAGATTTTCCACTGTTATGCCCAGCTGAAACCGGCTGCTAGTATAGCTGGCCACGGCATCGAGTAGAAAGTAACCCCGGGCCGTAATGCTGCCGTCGTCGTTGGCCGGCCGGTCGTCGATGTAGCGGTAGCGCAGGCTGGCCGTGAAGCCGCCGGGCCGCTTCAGCGTGAACCCCCCGATGCTGGTAAAGCTGGGCGCCAGCGGAATGTAGTTGGCCCCGGCCGGGGCATCTACCTGCCGGCCGTGGTTGTAGTTCAGGTCCAGATCGGCAAATAGAGAAGGCGTGAGCTGGTAGCGGGCCGCCAGATCCACGCCGAAGCGGCGGGTGGGCCCGGAGCTTTCCACCTCGCCCGCGTCGCCGATATACACCAGCTCATCCTGCAGATGCAGGGCCCAGAGCGCCGTGTTGATAACCAGGCTGGGCAAGGGTTTAAACGTGCTCCCGACCTCATAGCCAATGGCCCGGGGCAGCACATTGTCGCCGACGGTGCCACGGATGACGCCGCGGGCATCGTTGGAGTGAAACCCAATGCCGGAGCGCACGAACAGCTGCACGCTCGGGTTCAACTCGTAGTAAAGATTGAGCTTCGGCGACACCCGGGCCTTGGTGGTGCGGCCCCGCAGCGGCTGCAAACTCAGGGACGTCGTATCGTAAAGCTGCCCGCGGAAATCGAAGGTAAACACGTCGGCTCGCACGGAGGCATTCACGGTGAGCTGGTCGGTTAGGGTCAGGGTTTCGTCGAGGAAGGCGTTGATGTTGCGCTCATACAGGCGGCCGTTGGTCACGGTATCCAGCACTTCCCGCCGCACGGTGTGGCGCAGGGCCAGGTTCGAGAAGTCGTTGCGGGTGCCTATGCCCAGGGTCGAGTGTAGGCGGCGGCTGCCCAGCTGAGTTTCCTGGTCGTAGGTAGCAGTATAACCAAACAGGTGCCGGTCGTCGACCTGCTGAATTCCGTCGCCGTTGATGGGGTCCTGCAGGAAAAAGGTGAAATTGGAATACAGACTAAAGTCGTACTTCGAGTAGTAGGCCTGCTGGCGCAGCACGGCATCGTGGGCCAAGCCGGTAGTGAGCACCGCCGAGGCATTGGTGCGACTGGTGCTGCCGCCCTCGGTGGGGTCGATGCTGCCGTAGCGCGAAATCAGCCCCTCGGCCACGCCCCGCTCGGGTACTTGCCCGCTGGCGTCCCAATTAGACGTAAAGTGGGAACCCAGCAGCGTGAGCGAGGTTTGGTCGGTGAGCTGGCCGGTGTATTTGGCCAGGCCGTTGAAGCGCTTGAAGTGCTGCTTCTGGTCGAAGTAGGAATTGGTGAAGTTGTATTCGGCCGCCACGTAGGCGCTTTCCGGCTTTTTGCTCAGCAAATGGCGCTTATTGTTCCCCAGCAAATCGAGCATGACCAGAGCCCGGCGGGTGTCGAACTGGCCGAGCTCCACTTTGGCCTGACTGCGCTCCAGGCTGGTTTTGGTGGTAAACTCCCCGGCCCCGGCCGTGGCAAAATCTCCGAACCGGGCCGTGTATGGACCTTTATAAACCCGCAGCTGCTCCACGGTTTCCGGAATGACGAAGTGAAAGTCGGCGTAGCCCTGGCCATGGGCGTGGCTGACCATGTTCACCGGCAGCCCGTCGATGCTGACGGCGAAATCAGTGCCGTGGTCGGCGTCGAAACCGCGCAGGAAAATCTGCTCAGCCTTGCCCCCACCCGCGTGCTGGGCAATAAACAGCCCGGGTACCAGCCGCAGCAGGTCCTGGGCCGAGTTGACGGGCCGCAGCACCTGGTCGATGTGGGAAATGGCGGCCAACGACTGGTTGGGGTCCTGGGGTTGCGACACGGTGACTTCCTGCAAGCTCAAGCTCACGGCCGAAAGCCGCAGCTGCACGCTCTGCATGGCACCGGCTGCCAGCGTTACGGTAGTGGCCGGGCCGCGGTAGCCCAAAGCCGTGGTGCGCACGGTGTACGTGCCGGCCGGCAGGTTAGCAATGCGGAAAGCTCCCGTAGCGTCGGAAGCCGTACCCTGGGTTTGGCCATCGAGGCGAATCCCTACGCCAGGCAGGCGCTGACCCGAAAGCGAATCGGTGACAAAGCCGCGCAGGGTGCCTGTGTTTTGGGCCAATGCCGGCTGACTTAGCGCCACAAGCAGAATCAGCAGGCTGTAGACAGCTACTAAAAGCTTCGGCAGGGCGATGCGCCGCACGGTTCCGGCGCGGGGAGCGGAGTACGAAAATTCCATGCTTAAAACCGTTTTGCGGAAGAAGGAATAGTCGTACGGCGGCGGGCTAGCGCCTGGGCCCGGTGCGCGGCCTGGGCAGCCCGCTGTTGAGCCGACTGTACTTGCTGAACTGGCAGTGCAGCTTTGGCCGCTGGGGTACCGATGCTAGTAACGGAGGCAGTAGTATAGGACATGGCAGCCATGCCCGGCGTGGCCGTAGCCAGGGAAATTCGGGAGAAGGACGAAAGGGAGTTCATACGTCGGCAATACGCTGCCGCTACCGGCCCCAAGGCCAATAGAGGGCAGCAAATACGAGGATAAGACCAGAAAGCGCGGAGTACTTCGACGCGCTACAGGAGGCAGCCAAAGGCCGCCCAGGCTTATCCCCGACGAGGCGGAGCGTAGATCAACGTGGCAAAGCCCGGGGGCACCGGCTGGTGCAATTCCACGGGCAGGTGTGGTTCATGAACGGAATAAATGGGCGGCAGGCAGATTGTCTCGGCCAGGGTATGCGCATCAATTCCCTTCATTATGGTCAGCAGATGCTGGGCATTCTGGCTGGCAGTGCGCTTTTGCACCACCTGCTGGTCGCCGTTGCAGGTGTCGAAGCAGTCGACCATGAGGTAGTGCTTCTGCTGGCAGTCGGCGCTGTGCGTATAGGGGTGCGCGGCGGAATAGCGCGGGGCTTGCGGCCGGTTCACGAGGCCAGCCCCCACTACCAGCAGGTAGTTGGTGAGCAACAGCAGCACGAGCCAGGAACGCAACATTTTAGTCGTTATGAATTGTGAATACCGAAGGGTAAATTCCTGCTTCAGGCAAAGAAAACCCGCTCGACAGTCCAGTAAGCGGCTACCAGTCCGATAAGTACCGATACGGGCACTACCACGCGCTGCTTGTACCAGGGCTTGTCGGCAAACCAGCGGCCCACCAGCAGCCAGGCCAGCAGAATCACGGTTACCTGGCCCAGCTCTACGCCCACATTGAAGGAAATCAGAGACTCCACGAACATAGCCCGCGGCAGCCCGAGCCCGGTCAGCACGCTGGCGAAGCCCATGCCGTGAATCAAACCGAAACCGAAGACAATGGCTACCCGCCACGGATTCAGCCGGTCGGCCACGATGTTCTCAATGGCCACAAACAGAATCGACAGGGCAATAATAGGCTCGACGATGGAAGCGGGCGGCGAAATCAGCCCGTACATGGCCATGCCCAGCGTAATGGAGTGCGCCACGGTGAAGGCCGTTGCCTGCCAGAGCACGGCCTTGAGGCGGGGTTCCAGGAAATACAGGCTCAGCACGAACAGGATATGGTCGAGGCCGAGGGGCAGAATATGGGTGTAGCCCAGCTTGAGGTAGGTGCTGATAATGTCGGTACGGGAGAGTTTACTCACGTCCACGTCCAGCACGTGGGCCGCGGCCAACTGCGGCCACAATAAGCCCAGCAGCAACACCGCCGCGCAGACAACCAGCTTTTTAGACCCAGCCAACGTTTTCATACAATCAGGAAACCCAGGAGGCTTAGTTGGCGGCCAGCAGCTTCTTGCCCTCATCGGCCAAGTCGAAGCTCAGGTACGGGTTGGTGTCCAGGGCCTGGCGGATCAGGGCTTGTCCTTTTTCCGCCTGCCCGTTTTTGGAGGCAATCAGTCCGGCGCGGCAGAGCAGCGTGGGGTTGCGCGACTTGGTGCGCAGGGCAGTGTCAATCAGCTTCTGCGCCTGCGGATACTCGCCGCGCTTGTAGTGCACCCAGGCCAGAGTCTCGCACACGTCGATGTTGTCGGGGCGGCGCTCATACTCGATTTTGGCGTGCTCCAGGGCCTTGTCCAGCTCGTTGGTTTTGAGGTAAGCATAGGCCAGCTCCCGGTCGGCGTAGTGGCCCATTTCCTCGTTGGCATCGGCTTCCTTGGCGTCGTCGGCCAGCATCGAAATAGCTTCCTTAGCCATCTGAGTGGCTTTGGCGGGCTCGTTGTTGAGGCGGTAGAGGTCAGTCAGCTCGTCGGCAAAGGCGTAGTCTTTCACTGTAGCCCGGGCCTTGCGCATGTACTCAATGGCGGCCGGATAATTCTTGCGGGCTTTTTCCACCCGGCCCATGCCTGCCAGGGCATACGCGTAGTACGGCCGCTCAATCAGAGCCATTTGGTACTGCTTCTCAGCGTTGTTCAGGTCGCCGGTATTCTCGTAGAGGTGGCCCAGCGTAATGCGCGACCAGGCCGTTTGCTCCAGACCGGGATAACCGGCCTTCACAGCCATATCCATGGCTTCGATAGAGCCCGGATAGTCGCCGTAGATTTCCCGCAGATAGGAAACGCGGGAGTAGGAGCGCAAATCGGGGCGCACCTGGTTCATTTTGTCTGCCATTTTCACGGCCTCGTCGTAGCGGCCCAGTTCCACATTGGCGTCGCAGAGCAAACCGTAAACAAAGGCGTTGTGCGGGTTCAGGGTCACGGCTTGCTCAGCCACGGCCAGACCTTCGGAGAAGTGGTGCTGAGTCAGGCAGAGCGAGGCTTTGCAGCACAGCGCCTCGAAGTTCTCGGGCTCCGTCCGCAGAATGCCGTTGAGCAGCTGCATGGCAGCCATATCGTAGTAGGGATGGTCGCCGGTGACGCGAGCTTCCTGCATGTAAGCCTGAGCCAGCAGCAGCTTGGCTTTGTTGTCGTCGGGCTTGGCGCGCAGTTGGGCCAGCAGCCCGCTAATGGCATTCTTGGTGTTGAGCCATTCGCCACCCAGCGCCAGGTCGCCGTGCCGTTCCTTGAGTTGGGGAATCGGCTCAGGCTTGCGGAAGAAAAACAGGGCTGCGACGGCCAGACCGAAGCAAACCAGCAGTATAGGGTAAAGGTATTTGCGCAAAGCAGCAGGGGCTAGGAATGGAAAAAAGAGCCCGACACTGAAGTCGGGCTCCGTATTTACCAGCAAGCTAGCCGAACTCACCCGGGTCCGGCTAGCTGAGCGGCTACTGTCAGCGGCAACCGGCAGAATGGTTTCTGTCCGTTGCCACCGACGGCAGGCAATGGCTTAGTTGGTATGCACCAGCTTGATGGACTGCAGCACCGTCTCACCCGATTTCACCGTGGCAATGTAGGTGCCGGCGGCCAAGTTCTGCACTTTCCAAGGCATTTCGTACGTGCCGGGCTTGTGCTCCTTGTTGTCAACAAGCGTCTTGACAGGGCGGCCCATCATGTCGGTAATTACAATCGACAATGGCCCTTTCACGCCCACTTCGTAGTGAATCGTGGTTTTGTCGGTGAAGGGGTTGGGGTAGTTTTGGGCCACTTTCACGGCCTCAACCTGCAAGCCCATACCAACGGCACCGCGCTGCGAGGTAACTGTGGCCTGCGACTTGCTGCCGCGCCAAGGCGTCTGCATGTAGGGGAAAGCCGCTTTGAAAGTCGTGTCGTTAGCTTCAACACCGGTCCGGAAGCCGAGTACCCCGCCCAGCTGAGGCGTTACGGGGTTGGTAGCCGTAGCCGAGAAGTCGTCGTAGAACAGACCAATAGCGGCCAGTACTACACCACCTACGGCTTGCAGCTCGATGCGAGTCACATCATCTTCCAGACGACGGCCGTTGGGGAAACCATCCATGTTTGGAATGGCCTGCAGCGCGGCGCTACCATTGAAGCGTGTGTCGGTCAGACCCAGTACGGCGGCGGCCAGCAGACCTTCCGAGCTGAACTCGGGGTTAGGCGCGCCGTTGGCCAGAGTGCGGGGCGTGGCAGGCACGGCCATGTTCAGGCGCAGCATGTCGCCCAGCGTGGGCAGGAAGTTGTTGATGAAGGGCTTGCCAGCCGCCAGCGGGTTGCGCAGGGGCTTGCCGGTAGCCAGCTGATACGGAGGCAGGTTGGGCACCCCCGTGTGGAAGATGGGCAGAATATCAACCGAGCGGGGCTTGCCGGCGCGCAACAGGTACGGGCCGAAAGTGGGGTCGGCGAATACCGTACCGGCGCGCTGGGCGGCCGTCAGGTTAGCCAGGCCGTCTTTGCCGTTGCGGAAGTCGAAAGCCTGCAAAGAGTTGGACTGAATACGCAGGGCGCCCAGACCGGGCACGGCTCCACCGAAGCGGCTGTCGTCCATATACAGGGCCAACTCGGGGTTCATGGCGTTTTCGTCGAACTTAGCCACGGCACCGTAGGGGTTGCCGGCGTTCCACTCATCTTTCTGGCCAATCGGAATTACGACTTCGTTGGTCAGCGGCATGCCCAGGCGCGACACCTGCACGTAGTTACCCGAGTGCGACTGGGTACCGTCCGTGTTCAGGGTGCGGATAGCCTGACGGCTGGCCGAAGCCCACACACCGATGACGTAATCCGAGTCCAGGATATTGGCGGCCTGAGCGCCGGTCTTGCCGTCTTTCTGCAGCACCGAAATCGGGATCTGCAGGGCAATGGTGTGGGTGTTCTTGCGGGCTACACCGTCGCGGGCACTGGTGGGGCGCACGCCACCCAGGTCGAAAATACCGCCCAGGTCCACAAAGAACGGGTCGTCGACGGGGCCGCAGAATACTTTCGTGCCGTTGGCCAGCGTCCGGATGGCGTTGGTCATGAGCGTATTGTAGGGCGTATTCAAACCCGCAGCACCCTCGATAGAACGGGCGCCGATGTTGGGCGGGGGCACCACGCCACCCGTAACGATGGGGGTGAAAGCGCCACCATTCACGCTGAGCTCAGCCGTGTAAGTCGTTTTCTGGTTTTCCTTGCCCAGGCGCGTCCGGAAGAACGTGTCGGGGTCTTCGTTGGTCCGCGTGAAGGTAAACCGGTACGTCAGGTCGTCGCCTGTAGTAGTGGTCTTGTTCTTGACGTGGATTTCGTAGCGTATATTTTCTCCAAACGTGTTGTAGATCGGGCCGCCCTGGGGCAGTTCCAACGGAATGTAGTTGGCAATGATGTTGATCATTTCCGCGTTGTTGGGGTCGCGGAAGGCATATAAGTCGGTGTTATCGGCCAGTGGGTCATCCGCAATAAGCGGGGCTTCACGGTGGCTCGATGCTTCCAGATGGGTGTTTTGTCCACTCCAGGCCAGGGCGCCAACAATTGCAGTTGCGGCTAATCCCATGTGGAGAATCGGACGGGTAAAGGTCTTCTTCATGATGAAAGAATAAGAGGTGGAAAAAGGAAATAGGATTCCTGGCCAGGCAAAAAGCTAGGCTGGGCAAAGGGTAGAAAAAGCACAAAAAGTGCGGCAGGAAAATGAATGCTGCGCCCCAGTCTCAGGGCAGCAACACGAGGCTAACAAGCGGTAGCTAGTCCGGAGCTACGGGCCTAACAGTAAGGTGGGAATTAGGGGGCGGGGCATCTGTTGAGCTATACGCAACTGCGCTCGTGCTTGGATTGTCTGAGGTGGAACTATTTTAGAAAAAAGTGCAACTTCTTTTCAGGGCAATTTCCGGCGCCGTTTGTTATCCTGCCCTACCGGCATTTCTTCGCTACTTTTGCCCCTGCATCGTAGAGAAAAATCAGTTGGTTTTACTCTCGTTCCTTACGCTTACTTCGCGCCTCCGGGCGCTTCCCCATACACCATGGCCAAAGTCGCAATCAACCTCTCTACCGGGAGCATTCAGCAGGAAGAAATCATCGTCGGAATTGACCTGGGCACGACCAACAGCCTGGTGGCTTACATTCATCCCGACGGCCGTCATCCGCTGGCCATCAACGACCAGGGCCGCGGTACTATCGTGCCCTCGGTAGTCCACTTCCCCACCGATGCTCCCGACCCAATTGTGGGCACCGACGCCAAGGAATACCTGCTTACCGAGCCTCAGAACACGATTTACTCGGTAAAGCGCCTGCTGGGCAAGTCGTACCGCGACCTGGGCGAGCACGCCACCCAACTGGGCTACAAGGTGATTGACGACAACTCCGAGGGCCTGGTCAAAATCCGAGTGGCCGACCGGTTCTACTCCCCTATCGAACTGTCGGCCGAGATTCTGAAAGAGCTGCGGACCCGGGCCGAGCACGCCCTCAAAACGCCCGTCAACCGGGCCGTAATTACTGTACCGGCTTATTTCAACGACTCCCAGCGCCAGGCTACCCGTGACGCCGGCCGCCTGGCGGGCCTGGAAGTATTGCGCATCGTGAACGAGCCTACCGCGGCGGCTTTGGCCTACGGAATTGGCCTGAGCCCCGAGGAGGAGAAAACGGTGGCCGTGTACGACCTGGGCGGCGGCACGTTTGATATCAGCATTCTGCGCATTCAGCAGGGCATTTTCGAAGTGCTGAGCACCAACGGCGACACCTACCTCGGCGGCGACGACCTGGACCGGGCTATTTCGGACCACTGGACCGGCGAATACCAGCTGGCTACGGTGCTGTTCCAAAACCCCATTGCCCAGCAACAGCTGCGCTTGCTGGCCGAGCAAGCCAAGCGTCACCTGAGCAACCACGATTCCTTCGAGGCTACTTTCGCCGATACGACGCTGCCGCTGACCAAGGAAAAATTTAATGAGCTGGTGCGGCCCTTAGTGGAGCGTACTATTGCCTCCTGCCGGCAGGCCCTGACCGATGCCCAGCTGCGGCCCCAGCAGCTCGATGCGGTGCTGCTCGTGGGCGGCTCTACCCGGGTGCCGCTGGTATACGACTCGGTTTCGGCCTTCTTCCAGCAGCCAGCCAACAACTCGCTCAATCCCGATGAAGTAGTGGCCCTGGGTGCGGCTATTCAGGCCGATATTCTGGCCGGCAACCGCCGCGACGTACTCCTGCTCGACGTGACGCCGCTTACCCTCGGCATCGAAACCCTGGGCGGGCTGATGGACCCGATTATTCCGCGCAACTCGAAAATCCCGACTAAGGCCGGCCGGCAATACACGACTTCCGTCGACGGGCAGGTGAATCTGAAAATCTCGGTGTACCAGGGTGAGCGGGATTTGGTAAAGGAAAACCGCAAGCTGGCCGAGTTCATTCTGCGCGGTATTCCGGCCATGCCCGCAGGTTTGCCCAAGGTCGACGTGAACTTCCTGCTCAACGCCGACGGTATCCTGCAAGTAGAAGCCATTGAGCTGCGCTCCAACACCCGCCAGGCCGTAGAAATCAAGCCCCAGTACGGCCTGACCGACGAGCAGGTGGAGCAGATGCTGATGGACTCGCTCACTCATGCTCGCGAAGACGTAGCGGCCCGTATGGTCATCGAAGCCCGCACCGTGGCCGAGCAAATGCTGTATCAGGTAGAGCGCTTCGTGGAGAAAAACTCCCAGTACCTGACTGAGGAAGAAATTACCCTTACCGCCGCCCAGACCCAGGTGCTGCGTGAAGCCCTCGACAGCAACGACAAAGACACGATTCTGAAGGCCGTAGACGAGCTGGAAAGCCTTACCAGCCCCTTCGCCGAGCGGGTGATGAACATTTCCATCAAGCAGGCCATGACGGGGAAGAAAATTGGTGAATAAGCACTGGGGTTAGGTTACTAGGCTGACCGTGTAGATCAGACATCCGCTTCACTCATTCATCATATCATCGTTGAACCGCAACCTTAGCCGCCTCGTCGCCTTGGCTCAAAAGCCGGAGCGCCGCATTATTGGGTTGATGTCGGGCACTTCGCTGGACGGGCTGGATGTGGCGCTGTGCCGGTTTTCGGGACACGGACCAGCTACGCGGGTGGTAGTGGAGCACTTTGCTACCGTGCCTTATTCGGCAGCTATACAGGTTCAGATTCGGCGTTTATTTGCGCAGGACACTGTTGAGCTGCAACATCTCACCCTGCTGCACGCCTGGCTGGGCAGCACCCACGCCGATATGGTGTTGCAATGCCTGGCGCAGTGGCAGGTAGTGCCGGCCGACATTGACGCCATTGCCAGCCACGGGCAAACCGTGTTTCACGCCCCGCAGCACCAGCACGGCTTACCCGATTGGCCCAATGCCACCCTGCAGCTCGGCGACGCGGACCACCTGGCCGTGCGCACCGGTATTCTCACCCTGAGCGACTTTCGGCAGAAGCACGTGGCAGCCGGCGGGCAGGGCGCCCCGCTGGCCGTGTACGGCGACTACCTTATCTTCTCCCAGCCCGGCGAAGACCGGCTGCTGCTCAACCTGGGCGGCATTGCCAACTTCACCTACTTGGCCGGCAGCCTCGATGCTGCCACCGTATTCAGCACCGACACTGGCCCGGGCAATACTCTGTTGGATGCTTTTGTGCGGGAGCTGTACCCAGGCCGACAGTATGACGAGAATGGGGCGTTGGCAGCCCAGGGCAACACCAATGCCGAGCTGCTGGCCGCCCTGCTCGACCACCCATTCTTCGCGGCGGCCATTCCCCGCACTACCGGCCCTGAGCTCTTCAGCCCGGCCTACGTGCGCGCGGCACAGCAGCGCACTGCTACCACTCACTTGGCCCCACCTGATTTGCTGGCTACACTCACTGCCTTTAGTGCCAGCAGCATTGCCGGGGCCGTTCGGCAGGCTTTTCCCGCCCTACCGGCCCTGACTATTTACGCTAGTGGCGGCGGCATGCATAACCCGACCTTAATGACGGCGCTGCACCAAGCCCTGCCTCACTGCCGGTTTTTGACCACCGCCGCCTTGGGTATTGCCCCCGACGCCAAAGAAGCCGTGCTGTTCGCCATTCTGGCCAATGAAACGCTGGTAGGCGAAGCCCTTTCTATTGGGCAGGGTGAGCAGGCCGTGCCCGCTGTTTCACTCGGTAAAATCTCCTTCCCGGAGTAGCCTACTGCTATTTTCGCCGGGTCTGGGGAGCCGGAATTAACCCAAACGTGAGAATACGGGCGGCAGTACTGTCTTGAAACGTAACGTCGAGCTGCACTTCGGGCTTACTAGCCAGCGTGTCGCTTTTAAACATGAAACTGTAGAAGCTGCGTATTTCGTTGGCCTCACTAATGCGGTAGCCCAGCTTATACAGGTCGAATGGCTGGCCACGGCGCTTTGCCTGGATCCGCAGTGGCTGCACGGCCTCCCTGAACTGCTTGGCACTCATAGTACCCTGGGTCTCGGGGGCCAGCAGCGCGTAAGCCGCCGGATAGTCGGCCCGCAGCACGGCCAGCAGAAACTGCCGGGCCACCTGTACCTGCGAGGGCCTAGCCAGCGCCGGGGCCGCAACCAGCAGCACGGTCAGGAGCAGAAGCAACCAGTAACGCCTAAGGGCAACTTTTCCAGGCTTTATCATAGAGCAGCGCAAAGTAATAACGGCGGCTTGTCAAATACGGGGCCACGTAACAAGAGGCATAAATAAAACGGCGGCACCGACTCCGGAAATGCTCCGGATTCGATGCCGCCGTAGACCAGTCAGACTGGCTAAGCTGCGTTATTCAATAACCACGCGCCGGGTCACGTTCAACTCCTCACCCGTAATACGCAGCGTATAGACGCCGCTGCCCAGGTTGGTCGTGTCGAAGGTGACGGGGCCGCGGCCGGCAGTCAGCACCAGAGTTTGCGTGCCCACTTGCTGACCGATGCTGTTAAACAACGTGAGTTGCGCGGCTTTGCCCGTGCTGGGGCCATCCATGCGCACCTTGAACTCGCCGCCGGTAGCCGGGTTGGGGTACACGTTCAGCGTGAAGCCATTGAGCTGCTCCCGTACAGGGCTAGGCAGGCTTACGGTGAAGGCGCGGCTGGCTACGTTGTTCTGCTCATTCGACTCAGCCACGATACCGGTAGCATCGGCCACGTACAGCACATAGTAGTTGCCAGCAACCGTGCCCGCCGGAATAGTGAGCGAAGCTGCCCGGGTATTGCCCGAGCCAGCAGGCAACGCTGCTGCTGTGGTGCTGGCTAACAGTACGTCGTTGCTGCTCAGCGAGGCGTCCGTCGACAGGTAGAAGGCCATCGTGTTCTGTGCCGCTGCGGCTGTGCCCGAGTTGGTGAGCAGACACGAAGCGGATACCGTAGTGCCGGCCGGTGCCGAGGCTGGGCTTAGCGCCGTTTGCGACACCACCAGGTCGGGTAGGGCGGCCACGATAGTCAGCGTCAGCGAAGTCGTGTTGTTGGTTTCGTTGCTTTCCGTCACGGCCCCGGCTGGGTCGGCGGCATACACTACATAATAGGTACCGGGCGTAACGCCGGTAGGAATGCTGAACGTACCGGCACGGGCCGTCGTCTGCCCGGCGGCCAGAGCCCCACCGCTGCTCGTACCCAGCAACAGGTCGCCACTGCTCAGCGTGTTGTCGGTCGAGAGATAATAGCCCAGCTGGCTGCTGCTGGCATCGCCGCCCCCTTGGTTGCGGACGGTACCGCCCAAGCTAACCGTGTTGCCGACAGCGACCGAAGTAGCCGATACCGAGGGCGACTGCACAATCAGGTCGGGCAGTTGCGAGGTCACCGTGACGCACGAAGCGGTAGCTTCGAAGCCGGAACCGACGACGCTACCGTCGCTGGTGAAAAGCAGCGTGAGCGAGCCAGACGTGTTCTGGGCCGTAATGGTGCCGGGATTAGCCGTGTAATAACCAATCAGGGGCGAGTTGGTATTCGGCCCGTCGTAGATATAAAGCTGGTCGCAGCAACTCTCCACCGCAAACGAAGAGAACACCAACCGAACTTTAGCCCCCGCCGTGGCCGGGTTAATCGTGAGCGAGCCGTACGAATTGTTCACGTAGTCGCTGTTGCCGCCGTTGTCGGCTACCGTCGTATTGCAGGTAGTGATGGAAGTTGCACCGCTGACAGGCACCAGTACGCCCGAGAACGGCGCCGTAACGCGCAGCGTGAGCGTGGCTACGTTGTTGTTCTCATTGACCTCGCTCACCGTGTTCTGGTGGTCGGCTACGATGAGCACGTAGTACGTGCCGGCCGACGTATTTGCCGGAATAACCATGGTCGGATAGAGCGTGGTGTAGCCACCCGGCGCCAGGGCCGTGCTCGACGTGGAAGTCAGCAGCACGTCATTGGCACTCAGTGTGGCATCCGTCGACAGGTAGTGGCCCACGGTGAAGCCCGGAGAGCTGGTCGTACCCTGGTTGATGGCGTAGTAGTTGACGCCAATTGTTCCGCCGGCCGCCGTGGAGCTGGTGCTAATGGAGGGAGACTGAATTGTGAGGTCGATTACGGGCGCTACAATCGTCAGCGCGGCGGCGGCCACGTTGTTGTTCTCGTTGGTTTCGCTAATCGAGTTCTGATAGTCGGCCACGAACAGCACGTAATAGCTGCCGGGGGTGGTGCCCGTCGGAATGGTCAGGGAAGGATACAGCGAGTTGTAACCACCCGCGTACAGCGTACCGCTGGCCGAATTGCTGAGCAGTACGTCACTGGTGCTTAGGGTGGCGTCGGTCGAGAGGTAGTAGCCCACGTTGGAGCTGGCTGCGGCCGTCGTACCCTGGTTGATGATATAGTGGCTGCCGCTCACGGTTCCACCGGCTACGCTGGAGGTTTGGTTCAGGTAAGCCTGCAAAATTGCCAGGTCGATACCCGGGGTAACCACCGTCAGCTGAGCCGAGGCTACGTTGTTGTTCTCGTTGGTTTCCGTTACCTGGTTCTGGTAGTCGGCCACAAACAGCACGTAGTAAGTACCGGCCGCCGTACCCGCAGGAATAGTCAGGGAAGGATACCGCGTGGAATAGTTGCCCGCAGTCAAGGTACCGCCCGCCGTAGAGGTCAGCAGCACGTCGGCTGAGGAAAACGTAGCGTCCGTCGACAGGTAATACCCCACGTTGCTCGAAGAGGCTACGGTATTGCCCTGGTTGACGATGTAATGGCTGGCGCTGATTGTCGTGCCGGCCGTCGTCGTGGAGGAGTTCAGGTAAGCCGATTGAATCACCAGGTCGATGCTGGGCGTTACAACCGTAATAGCCTGGCTGCGCACGTTATTGGTTTCGTTCGATTCGGTTACCTGGTTCTGATAGTCGGCGGCAAAAAGAACGTAGTAGCTGCCCGGGGTAGTGCCCGCCGGAATCGTGATGCTGGTGCTGGGGTAATTGCTGAGCCCGGAAGACAAAGCACCGCCCGTGCTGCTGCCCAGCAGGGCGTCGTTGGAGCTCAGCGTAGCATCGGTCGAGAGGTAGTAGCCCAGGTTGCTAGAAGAAGCCGTAGTGTTACCCTGGTTATACACCGTAGCCCCGGCCGTAATGGTTGTGCCCGCCGACATGGAATAGGTACTCAGGCTGGCCTGCGACACAATCAGGTCGACACTGGGTGCCGCCACGGTCAGGGTTACGGCCGACACGTTGTTGTTCTCGTTTGATTCCGAAACCAGGCTTTGGTAGTCGGCTGCAAACAGGATGTAGTACGTACCCGGGGCCAGGCCCGGCGGTACGTTGGTAGTAGCCGTGCGGTAAGACGAATAGTTCGGCGTGAGCGTAGACCCGTACGTGGAGCTCAGCAGCTGGTCGTTGGCGTCCAGGGTCGTATTGCTCGACAGGTAGTACCCCACGCTGCTGTAGGCAGCCGTGGCATTCCCTTGGTTGACGATGTAGCAGGCCAGGTTCAGCACGTTGCCGGGCGCGGTGCTCGTTGGGCTAACGGCTGGCTGCTGAATCAGCAAATCCACCGACGGTGGTACCACGTTCAGGTACACGCTCGACACGTTGTTGGTTTCGTTGCTTTCGTTTACCACGTTTTGGTAATCGGCCACAAACAGCACGTAATAGGCGCCGGCCGTAATGGTTGCTGGCAGCTGCACGTAGCTGGTGCGGCTGCTGTAGTTGCCCACGGTCAGGCTGCTGCCCGTTGAGTTACCCAACAGCACGTCGGCAGCATCCAGGCTGGCGTCGGTCGAGAGGTAGTAGCCGATGTTGCTGCTGGTAGCCGTGGTACCCGACAGATTGTAGATGGAGCTGTACAAGGACAGGCTGTTGCCAGGCACCACCGATACCGGCGACACCGAAGCTCCCTGAATAGCCAGATCAGGCTGCGGCACGGTCGTTACGCAGGAAATATCTGCGCTGAAGCCGCTGTAGCCGCTGGCGTAGTAGTCGGTGGCGAAGCGCACCGTGAGGCTACCGCTGGTGCTGGTACCGTACACCGTGCCCGGGCTGTAGTAGTCGTAGTACGTACCGATGATGGGCGACGAAGTAGTGGCTCCGTCATAAATCGTCAGCCGGTCGTAGTAGCCCACGGAGAAGGTGTTGAATTGCAGCTTCACCTTGTTGCCCGCCGTGGCCGGGTTGATGGTTACCGAACCATCGGCGTTGGGGCTGTAATTGCCCGCCGCGCCACCATTGTCGTAGAGGACGCCGCTGCAGGTGGTAATAGCCGTGTTGCCCGTAGTGGGCAGGGTGTAGGTCTGGGCCGTTGCTCGGCTGCTCCAGCACACCAATAAAGCCACCAGCAAAGTCAGCCAAGCGGGCCGGGCTGTCAGGGGGCGGACAGGGAACGAGTAGTTTTTTGTCATACAACAGGTTTAGGAAATAGACTTAGAAAAAGCTTGCGCAAAGAGCCAAAAAGGCCTTTTGCGCCGGTCGGGGTAAGCAAAAGTCAAGTAAAGCGGCGCGCCTGGGCTCAGCCGTTTGGGTGGCAGAGAGAAACTACTCTTGCTCCTGCGGAACCAGGATAAAAACGTCTTCGCCGGGGCGCTTCATAATGTATTTCTCCCGGGCAAACTTCTCCAGGAGTTCGGGGCTGCTGAGCAGCTCGGCCCGGTCTTTCTTTACCAGGTCAATGTTATTAAGGTAATATTCCTTTTCCGCCTGCAGCTCCCGCCACTTGGCATACATATCATACTGCTTGACTAAATCGTTGGCATCGAACACCAGCATCCAGACCAGAAAGGCGGAACCGGCCAGAAAGTAAAAGCTGCGCAAAAACCGCGGAACCCGCTGAAATACTTGTAATAACTGCATAGCACTCAAAGATAAAGCAAAGGCCCCGGTCTGCATGCAGACCGGGGCCTTTAAATTTTACGCGTAGCCGTGGAATTGTCCAACAACTACCTCGTCACTACATCTTGCGGCCGGGGAAGTAGGCAATTTCGCCCAGTTCTTCCTCGATGCGCAGCAATTGATTGTACTTAGCCATCCGGTCGGAGCGCGAAGCTGAGCCGGTTTTGATCTGGCCGGTATTCAGGGCCACAGCCAGGTCGGCAATGGTATTGTCCTCGGTTTCGCCCGAACGGTGGCTCATGATGCTCTTGTAGCCGTTGCGGCGGCCCAGGTTGATGGCATCAATGGTTTCGGTGAGCGTACCAATCTGGTTTACCTTGATCAGGATGGCGTTGGCAATCTGCTCGTCGATACCGCGCTGCAGGCGCTGCACGTTGGTTACGAACAGGTCGTCGCCCACCAGCTGGGTGGTGCTGCCGATGCTGGTGGTCAGGTTTTTCCAACCGGTCCAGTCGTCCTCGTCCATACCATCCTCGATGCTGATGATGGGGTACTTCTTGGTCCAGTCGGTCCAGTAGGCTACCATTTCGTCGGAGGTCAGCTTGTCGCCGGTGCTCTTCTTGAAGTGGTAGTGCGTGCCGTCGTAGAACTCGGAAGCGGCGGCGTCCATAGCAATCATCACGTCGTCGCCGGGCTTGTAGCCGGCCGTTTCGATGGCCTGGAGCACAATCTTGATGGCGTCCTCGTTGGATTTGATGTTCGGTGCAAAGCCGCCTTCGTCGCCCACGTTGGTGCTGAAGCCCTGCTTTTTGAGCACGTTCTTCAGGTGGTGGAAGATTTCGGTGCCCCAGCGCAGGGCTTCCGAGAAGGATGATGCGCCCACGGGCATAATCATGAACTCCTGGAAGTCGATGCTGTTGTCGGCGTGCGAGCCGCCGTTGAGGATGTTCATCATCGGCACGGGCAGCGTGGTAGCGCCTACACCGCCTACGTAGCGGTAGAGGGGCATACCGGCTTCCTGGGCAGCAGCCCGGGCAATGGCCAGCGAGGCCCCCAGAATGGCATTGGCACCCAGGTTCGCCTTGTTGGGCGTCCCGTCGATTTCGAGCATGATCTTGTCGAGCAGGCCTTGCTCAAACACCGAGAAGCCCAGCAGCTCTTCGGCAATCTTGCTGTTCACGTTTTCCACGGCCTTCAGCACGCCCTTGCCCATGTACTTCGACTTGTCGTCGTCGCGCAGCTCCACGGCTTCGTGCTTGCCCGTGCTGGCCCCCGACGGCACGGCGGCACGGCCCACAACGCCGGATTCCGTGGTTACATCTACTTCGACGGTCGGATTACCGCGCGAATCAAAAATCTGCCGGGCATGGATGGCTGATATAATGCTCATGTTGAAAAGAATTGTGGTGAGGAATTCGTTTCCGCAGCCGCCGAACCTAGACCTAGGCCCCACATCCGGCTGCGGGGCCGAAAGGTAAGGAATTCACCCAGTACGCTCCTACCCTTCCAGCCACTTCCGAAACTCGGGCGTTTGGGCCGCACTGGTTTGCAGCACGGCGGTGCTGTGCCGGATTTTGATGCTCAGTCGGTTGTTGAAGTACGGCTCGGCCTTCTCCACGAAACTGATGTTGACTAGCTCCGAGCGGTTGAGGCGAAAGAAGCGGCCAGGGTCGAGTTGGCGCTCCAGCTCCGTGAGCGTGCCGATGAGCGGATAGCGGCTGCCGGCTTTGTCCACGGCAAACACCACGCCTTCATCGGCCTGCAGGTAGGCTACATCATCCGTCTGGAGCACGTAGAGGCCCTGGCGCATGCGCACCGAAAAGCGCTGCTTGTAAGCGGGCTGGGCTCCCTGGCGCAGGGCGTGGCTTAGAGCTTCCAACACTTCCCCACTTAGCGTGGGCGCGTTTGGCGGGGCAAAGCTCCGTTGCAGGCTGTGGTACTTGGCCAGAGCTTCCTCCAGCTGAGCGTAAGTGTAGGGCTTGAGCAGGTAGGCAATGCCACTGGCCCGGAAGGCAGGCAGCAGAAACTGGTCGTAGGCCGTGGTAAAGATGATCGGGCAGGTCACCCGGAACTGTTCGTAGAGGCCAAACACATTGCCGTCGAGCAGCTCGATGTCGGAGAAAATCAGGTCGGGCATAGGGTTAGCCTGCAACCAAGCCAGGGCCTTTTCTACCCCACGCAGCACCGGCGGAGCCTCGGCCGCCAGCCCGGCCTGGGCCAGAAAGCGGATCAGCTGCTGGGCCGCCGGCTCTTCGTCTTCCAGAATGAGAATGCGCATGAATGAGGGGAAATAACCAGGATAAGTAAGCCACGGGATACTAGCTCCGGACAGCCTTAGAGGCGGACATTACTATGTCCGGAGCAAAACATAACTATGTTTTGGGTAAAACATAGTTATGTTTCTACAACCGGGTGCTGCGACTATTTGCATCCGCCACCGTATTTTCCGGCTGTGGCAGCTTACCAGCGGGTTGAGCCATTGCCAGCAAGGGCACGGTCACAACGAACTCCGGCCCGGCGCCTTGCACAGTAATGGCCTGCCCGGTCAGGAGTAGGTACCGCTCCCGTAGATTAGCCAACCCGGTACCAGTCGAGTCGACGGCGGTGCGCTTGGGGCGGCGTGGGTGGCGCACCGTCAGGTGGGTTTCAGAGGCCTCGATGGTGATGATAAGCGGGTCCTCGTCGTCGCCGGCGTTGTGCTTGATGGCGTTTTCGAGCAGCAGCTGCAGGGTACCAGGCACTACCAGCAGCTGACCCAGGGCCGCCGGCTCGGGCAGTTGCTGCCGAAAGCAGTAGGCCGTTCCGAAGCGGTGACGCAGCAGGTACACGTACTCGTCGGCAAAGCGCAGCTCATCGGTCAGGGACACGAAGTCCTCATCTTTGTGGCGAATCAGGTAGCGGTAGAGCTCGGCAAAGTGAGTCAGGTACTCGTCGGCCGCCACGGGGTCGTGCTGAATCAGGCCGCGCAGCACGTTGAGGTTATTAAACAAAAAGTGCGGGTCAATTTGGGCTTTGAGGTTGCGCAGCTCACTTTCGGCGTGGGCCTTCTGGGCCAGGATTAGCCGCTGCTGCACGTCGAAGTAGCGTTTACCGGTCAGCAGGACCGCCAGCATGCCGTAGCTGAAGGCGTGACGAATGATGCTGTGCACCAGTTGCAACGGGCTTACTGGTACGAGCTGGTTCAGAATGAGACTGTACCCGTAGTTGTAGAGCAAGCCGCTAGCCAGCAGAAAAACCAGCAGTAACCCCAGAGCCCGTAGCCGGTAGCGGGGCGTCAGCAGGTTGGGCAGCAACCCGAACACAATGGCAAACACCGCCGCCGAGTCCAACACCACCGTGTAGACCATGCCGGCCATGGCTCGTGGCCCGGCGAACTGCTGCCAGTAGGTAGGCAGAATTACCGCCGTAGCCACGGGCCAGTACGCGGCCACAGTCAGCAAATCGGAGCGGGAAGGACGGGCAAGCAGCATAGGACGCAGGTGAGTAAGCCAGGCAGAATGGCGAGCCGGAAGTTGGCATTCTTTGCTTATATCTGCACCACCCTGCCCCACTTGCGGCCGCAGGTTTACTGCTACCGGGTAGGCACCCCCAGCCAGTGCTGCGCAGAATGCCTGCACGAAACTAAACATAGGCCGCTCAGGGTCGCAGGGGTTGCACAGCCTTGGAGTCGCGCACCAGCACTAGGTACTGCACGTAAGCGGCGGCTGGCAGCTTCGGGTCGAACTGCATCTGCTGCGTCGCCGGGATGCCCGGCGCGTACGTCACCCGAATCGGCTGGCGGGTGCTAGCGGCTCCCGGTGCGTCGAGGCGGAAGAGCGTGGTGCTGCCTGGCGTAGTCTGGGCCTTAAGCTCCTCCATGCCTCCGATGACTGTCAGCGGCCCATCGTGGTTAAACTTGTTGGTCTTGCCGTACACCTGCCCTTTCGTTTGCCAGGGTGCCGGCAAGCCACTATTAGGGTACAGCATCTCACAGCCTGAAAAGACGCACATCACCGATACTACCTTATCATGCACTGGCAAGCTACTCTGCCGCACCATGGCTGCAAATGTCGAGTAGCCACCCTGCAAGGGGCTTTGCAATACATGCGCCAAGCCCCACATGCCATACATTTTCTCGCCAGCTCGCCACTTGGTCTGGCTCAAGGCTTGGAAGTTGGCGAAGATACTCTGCTCCCGCCCCAGACCGTCGGCGCGGTACGTGAGGTTCTTGAGCAGGTGTAGCACCGGCTCATACGAGGCGCCCAGGCTCAGACGGTACGACTTTGGGTGCAGCTTCAGTTCGGTAATAGTACGTCGGGCTACCGCTGCCAATAATGAGGTGGCCGGCTGCCGCATTAAGGCATTGAGGGAGTCTCCTTTCTGGAACAGCACAGCCGAATACCCTTTTTTATGCAACAAGTACCGCAGGTAATCAGCGGCCAGTGGTAAGTCTTGCACCTCATCAATACCCACAAACTCCAGCCTGCGTTTCTCCGGCAGCGTCTGGTTCAGCTCACGCAGCTTCCGAAACTTGTTCAACAGGTCCTTGTTGGCCCACTGCGACTCAGCTTGCACCCAACTCCGAAACACCAACTGCAACGTACTATCGTTGCCGGTGTGCAAGTACTGATTCAGGTAGTCGGCCTTGGCGCAGTCAAACTCCCCAACGTAGTACCGCACGCCGGCCCGCTGGTTCAGGTGCTTAAACAGCTCAAAGTCCACTTCCTGCGGCCGAGCCACACCGTGTGCTTCGCCCAGTAAGAATAATTGATTGTCATAAAATGCCTCAGCAAACAGCGCAAAGCTGGGAGTTCCTTCCTTTGGCAGTTCTTCCTTAGCAACCCCGGCAAATACGCTAGTTGATGCGCCTGGCTCAAGTGTCTGGGCATGTGAAGCGCTGGCACAGATCATGGTCAAAGCGCCCACGACAAGGGCATGGCGGATAACAGTAAGGAGCGAAGGCATAAACAGAAGTTGGCTAGAAGTGGAACAGATGCTTCAAAGCACGTCTTCCTCCTCCACTGCCCCTACCCTATTCTCCCCAACTGCCGCAAATACCCCACGAACTGCCGCAAAAATCCATCGACTGCTTATTCCGGCAAGCACAAAAAAAGGGACGTACCGCCCGGCACGTCCCTTTTTATATTGAATCGCTCGAAAACTACGAAGCAGCTTCTTCGCTAGCCTCGTCGCGAGTTTCGCCTTCTTTCAGCGTTTCGGTTGGAGCATCCGTAGCGGCAGCAGCCTCTTCGCTTACCACGGCAGCCGGAGCAGCGGTAGTAGCTTCAGCGGCCGGAGCAGCAGCCTCAGCACCCGACTTCTTCTTGCCGCGTGAGCGACGAGTCGTAGCCTTGGCTTCGCCGGCCGACTTAGCTTCCAGCAGCGTTTCGTTGTAGTCCACCAGCTCGATGATGCACACCTCGGCGTTGTCGCCCAGACGGTTGTCGCTCAGCTTGATGATGCGGGTGTAACCGCCGGGACGGGTAGCAATTTTAGCGGCTACCGAGTCATACAGCTCCTTAATCGACTCCTTGTTCTGCAGCGTAGCGAATACGGTACGACGCGAGTGCGTCGTGTCGCTCTTCGACTTGGTCAGCAGGGGCTCTACAAACTTGCGCAGGGCTTTAGCCTTGGCCACCGTAGTGGTCAGACGCTTGTGCAGAATCAGCGACGAAGCCATGTTCGACAGCATCGCGTTGCGGTGGGAGGTGGTACGACCGAGGTGGTTGATTTTCTTACCGTGTCTCATTGGTTAGTGCTTCTCAGCAGGAATGTGTGTGCTTGCGTAGGATGACCACGGCGGGCTGCCAGTTAGTTAGGCAGCCTCATTAGAACCATCCTACCTCGGGCACACTGGTGAAAAAGTGTAAATGAAGTATGCAAAGAAATAGGCTGATTGCTGCAGGCCAACGAGTACGTCAGCGTAGCGGCAATCAGCCTATTGGGGTATGCTAGTCTTCGTCGAGGCGGTACTTGCCCAGGTCCATCCCGAAGGTCAGACCTTTTTCCTCTACGAGGTTTTCGAGTTCGGTCAGCGACTTCTTACCGAAGTTGCGGAACTTCATCATATCGCTCATGTCCAGCTGCACCAGTTCGCCCAGCGTCTTGATGTCAGCAGCCTTGAGGCAGTTGTAAGCGCGTACGCTCAGATCCATATCCGCCAGCGGCGTCTTCAGAACCTTGCGCATGTGCAGCGTCTCTTCGTCTACCGTCTCTTCTTCCTCGGCTTTAGCCGTTTCGAAGGTCATGGTGTTGTCCGAGAACAGCATGAAGTGTTGAATCAGAATGTTGGCCGCACCTTTCAGCGCGTCCTCGGGGTGAATCGAACCGTCGGTCTGAATCTCGATGAGGAGCTTCTCGTAGTCGGTTTTCTGCTCTACCCGGGTATTCTCAATGCTATACTTCACGTTCTTAATAGGCGTGAAGATGGCATCAATGGCAATTTGCCCAAACACCTGGTCGGCAGGCTTATTCTCCTCGGCCGGTACGTAGCCACGGCCTTTCTGAATCGTAAATTCAAATTCCAACTCCACCGAAGGATCAACGTTGCAGATAACCATATCTGTGTTGAGTACTTCGAAGCCAGTCGTGAATTTGTTGATATCACCAGCCGTGAACGTCTCCTGGCCCTTAATACGGACCGTGATTTTGTCCTCGATGGCGTCGCTCACCTTCTTGAAGCGAACCTGCTTTAGGTTCAGAATGATTTCGGACATGTCCTCAATCACGCCTTCAATCGTCATGAACTCGTGCAGCACACTGGAAGTGCGGACCGACGTGATGGCATAGCCCTCCAGCGACGACAGCAGGATACGGCGCAATGCGTTGCCGATCGTGACGCCGTAGCCTTTCTCCAGCGGTTTAAATTCAAATGTTCCGTAGAAGTCGTCGGATTTCTCCATCACTACTTTCTCCGGCATTTGAAAAGCTAAGATTGACATAAGTGGGGCTTTAAAAATACAACAAGGAAAAAACGAAGTAAGAACCCGACCATAAGCCGGGTTCCAGTAATTACTTCGAGTAAAGCTCGACGATGAGCTGCTCCGTGATTTTCTCCGGAATCAGGTCACGTGAGGGGGCGTTCAAGAACTTGCCCACCAATTCCTTGCCGTCCCACTCCAGCCACGAGAAAGCACGCGAGTTGCGGGCGCTCAGGCTGGTGGTAATAGCTTCCAGAGACTTCGACTTTTCGCGAACACCTACTACGTCACCAGCGCGGAGCTTGTACGAAGCAATGTTGACTACTTCACCGTTCACCGTGATGTGCTTGTGCAACACCAACTGGCGAGCAGCGCGACGGGTTGGAGCAATGCCAAAACGATACACCGTATTGTCCAAACGCGACTCGAGCAGAGCCAGCAGGTTGTCGCCGGTGATGCCGGGCAGAGTAGCTGCTTTGTGGAACAGGTTTTCGAATTGCTTCTCCAGTACACCGTACATGTACTTTACTTTCTGCTTCTCCATCAGCTGCACCGCGTATTCCGACTGCTTCTTGCGGCGGCCACGGCCGTGCTGGCCTGGAGGATAGTTCTTTTTGTTGAGTGCCTTGCTTGGGCCGAAGATTGGCTCTGCGAAGCGACGGGCAATCTTGGTTTTAGGACCAGTATAACGTGCCATTTCGGGGTATTTGAGTTTTGCAGGGGTTGAACCACGCGTGTCGGGCCTCTCGGATGCGACCTACCCGCAGGGCAAGCCGGATCGGAAACCCGACACAGGGGCGAACCAAATGGTTCGCGAGTTCAGTATATCAGACGCGACGACGCTTAGGAGGACGGCAGCCGTTGTGGGGCAGCGGGGTCACGTCGCGGATGGTGGTTACCTCAATGCCCACGTTCTGGAGGGTACGGATAGCCGACTCACGGCCTGCACCCGGACCTTTCACGAATACTTCGGCTTTGCGCATGCCCAGATCATGGGCCACTTTGGCGCAATCCGTAGCTGCCATCTGGGCAGCGTAGGGCGTGTTCTTCTTAGAACCTTTGAAACCCATCTTACCAGCCGACGCCCAGGAAATAACCTGACCATTGTTGTTGGTGATGGAGATGATGATGTTATTGAAGGAAGCCTTGATGTGAATCTGGCCTACCTGCTCAACAACGACAACGCGCTTTTTGGCTTTGTCTTTTCTCTTTTGTGCCATTTGGTTATCGCAAAAAACTGCGGAAGGTGTTGAAGCCGGTTCAGAGTCCTGAACCGGCTTCGATTCCCGCTACAATTTATTTAGTAGCTTTTTTCTTGTTGGCAACGGTTTTCCGTTTGCCTTTGCGCGTGCGCGAGTTGTTCTTGGTACGCTGACCACGAACTGGCAGACCTTTGCGGTGACGCAGACCCCGATAGCAACCGATGTCCATCAGACGCTTGATGTTCAGCTGCACTTCCGAGCGCAGAACACCTTCAGTCTTAACTTCGGCAGCAATGATGCTGCGGATTTCGCCAGCTTCTGCTTCCGTCCAATCCTTTACTTTCTTGTTCAGGTCGATGCCGGCCTTGGTCAAGATTTTCTGTGCGGAAGGACGGCCGATGCCGAAAATGTAGGTCAGCGCGATTTCACCGCGCTTGTTGTCCGGGATATCTACCCCTGCAATACGAGCCATTTGCTTTTGTAAAAAGTCTGGTGCTACTAACCCTGACGCTGCTTGAAGCGGGGGTTCTTTTTGTTGATGACGTACAGCTTGCCGTTGCGGCGAACCAGCTTACAGTCAACACTGCGTTTCTTGACCGAGGTTTTGACTTTCATGTCGTCGGGTTATTTGTAACGGTAAACAATTCGGCCCTTCGACAAGTCGTAAGGGGACATTTCCAGCTTCACCTTATCGCCCGGCAGGATTTTGATGTAGTGCATTCGCATTTTGCCCGAAATGTGAGCAACGAGCTGGTGACCGTTTTCCAATTCCACGCGAAACATGGCGTTTGAAAGGGCTTCCAGAATGACTCCGTCCTGTTCAATGGAGGATTGTTTGGCCATAAGGCTACTGTAAGGCTTTTTCTATGTATTCAAAGGAAGTGAGAATCTCCGCTTTGTCTTTTCGTACTACAACCGTGTGCTCAAAGTGCGCCGAAGGCTTGAAGTCCTTGGTCCGGATAGTCCAACCATCCTTTTCCTGAACTACGCTCTTCGTTCCCAAATTCACCATAGGCTCGATGGCTAAAACCAAGCCCTCTTGTAGCTTAAGTCCCGCCCCACGTTTGCCGTAGTTAGGAACTTCTGGCCGTTCGTGGAGTTTCTGACCAATTCCGTGGCCAACAAGTTCCCGCACTACTCCATAACCTTGTTTTTCAACGTGGTTTTGGATGGCATATCCCAGGTCGCCCATTCGGTTGCCTGCCACTGCCTGGTCAATGCCCAGATACAATGACTTTTTGGTTTCTTCCAGAAGTTTGAGCACTTCTGGTGCCACCTCCCCTACTGGGTAAGTGTAGGCACTATCGGCATGGTAGCCGTTCAACAAGACTCCGCAGTCTACCGAAACAACATCTCCGCTTTTGAGCTGATAGTCACTCGGGAAACCATGCACCACGACTGAGTTAGGCGAGATGCAGAGACTATATTCAAAACCATTATACCCTTTAAAGGAGGGTAGCCCGCCATGGTCCCGGATGAATTCTTCCGCACGCTGATCAAGGGCACGCGTCGTAATTCCTTCCTTAATCATGCCCGCGACTTCTCCATGGGCTTGAGCCAGCACTTTCGCGCTGGCCCGGATGAGTTCTATTTCTTCTTCGGTCTTGTAGATAACCATGACCGAATTAGGATGCCAGCGCTACGTTCTGGGTAGAACGGCCACGCAGCTTGCCCGTCTTCATCATGCCATCGTAATGACGCATAAGCAAGTAGCTTTCCACCTGGTTAAGCGTATCCAGTACTACACCTACCATGATGATCAGCGAAGTACCGCCATAGAAAGCAGAGAAAGGACGCGTAACACCAGCCAGCAAAGCAAGGGCCGGGAAGATGGCAATCAGGGCCAGTACAATTGCACCAGGCAGCGTGATATGCGTCAAAATCTCGTCGATGTGCTCTGAAGTATCGCGCCCAGGCTTCACGCCAGGAACGAAACCACCACTGCGCTTCAGGTCATCCGCAATTTGATTGGGGTTAACGCTGATAGCCGTGTAGAAGTAAGTAAAGACGATGATAAGCGTTGCGAAAACCAGATTGTATTGCCAAGAGGTGTAGTCCGAAAACTTCTGACCAACTGCCGCAGCAAAATCACTATCGGCTTGCCAAACAGAAGCAACAATTGCCGGTACGAACATTAGCGACTGAGCGAAGATGATCGGCATAACGCCGGCTGCATTCACTTTCAGCGGAATGAACTGACGTTGGGCATTAAGTTGTGTAGTACCACCTACTTGCTTGGCATACTGAACCGGAATCCGGCGTACAGCCTGCGTCAGCACGATTACGGCCATTACTACTAAGAACAGCACTACTAGTTCAATCAAAAAGATCAACGAGCCGCGCATGCCTTTAGCAGCTGCCTCCCCAATAATAGCACCGGGGAAACGGGATACAATCCCGATCATAATGATCATGGAAATACCGTTACCTATGCCTTTATCCGTAATCTTTTCACCAAGCCACATGCAAAACAGCGTTCCGGCCGTGATGATAAGCATAGTGGAAAAAGTAAAGAAAGGGCCTGGAGCAATGATAGCTTCCGCGTTGATAGTAGCAATAAAGCCGATAGACTGAGCCATTACAATCGGAATTGTGAGAATCCGAGTATACTGGTTAATCTTCTTCCGACCTGATTCACCTTCCTTCTGCAGCTTCTGGAAGTAAGGAACTGCAATAGTGAGCAGTTGCAATACAATCGAGGCTGAGATGTAGGGCATGATACCCAAAGCAAAGATCGAGGCGTGACTGAATGCGCCGCCGAGCAGCGTATCCAGAATACCGAACAGACCTTCAGCGCCACCCTGCTTCAAACGCGACGCGTCGACGCCGGGGAGTACCACATAGGAACCCAGCCGATAGATGGCAATGAAAAAAAGCGTATTGAAGATCCGCGTACGCAGATCTTCAATCGCAAAAATGTTCTTTATCGTTTCGATAAACTTTTTCATCGCCGATAAGACTTTACAGCGTCACAGCTTTACCACCAGCTTTCTCGATGGCTTCGATAGCCGACTTCGAGAATGCATGGGCATGTACTTCCAGAGCAGTGGTAACTTCCCCACGACCCAGGATTTTGATTTTAGCGTTCTTGGAAACCAAGCCAGCCGATACGAAGTAAGCAACGTCCATAGTGGAAGTGCTGTTCTTTTCGTTGAGGCTGGTCAGAGCATCCAAATTGATGCCTTTGTACTCCACGCGGTTGATGTTCTTGAAGCCGAACTTCGGAACACGGCGCTGCAGTGGCATCTGGCCACCTTCGAAGCCAGACTTCTTGGAGTAACCCGAACGAGACTTTTGACCTTTGTGACCACGCGTCGACGTGCCGCCGCGGCCGGAACCCGTACCACGACCCAAGCGCTTGTTGGTGCGCGTTGAGCCTACGGCGGGTGATAGATTGCTGAGATTCATATCGAGGGGAATCCTAGAGTTCAGTTACTTCCAAGAGGTGCTGCACAGCGGCTACCATACCGGCAACCTGAGGCGTATTTTCTACGGCCTTCGTGCTACCGATTTTACCGAGGCCCAGGGCCTTAACGGTACGTTTTTGACGCTCAGGGCGGTCAATAACGCTTTTCACGAGTTTGATTTGGATCTGCGCCATCGCTGCTTAACCGTTAAAAACTTGGGCCAGAGTGATACCGCGCTGCTGAGCAATCTGCATCGGGTCGCGCATCTTCAGCAGAGCGTCGAAGGTAGCTTTAACTACGTTGTGAGGGTTCGAAGAACCTTTCGACTTAGCCAGTACGTCCTTAATACCAGCGCTTTCAAATACAGCGCGCATAGCACCACCAGCAATTACGCCGGTACCAGCCGCGGCGGGCTGCACCAGAACGAAACCACCGGAATATTTGCCTTCCATCACGTGGGGAACCGTGTGCTTGTACAGCGGCACTTTCACCAGGTTCTTTTTAGCGTCGTCGATGCCTTTGGCAATAGCGTCGGTAACTTCGTTGGCTTTGCCGAGGCCGTAACCTACGGTGCCGTTGCCGTCACCTACTACTACAATGGCCGAGAAGCTGAAGCGACGACCACCTTTTACTACTTTGGCAACGCGGTTGATAGCTACTACCTTCTCTTTCAGATCGGATTCGCCGGCGCGGGGAGCTTGTTGGTCCCGGTTGCCACCACGGTCATTGCCACCACCCCGACGGTCATTGCCGCCACGGTCATTGCCACCACCACGGGGGTTGTTGTTGAATTCTGCCATGATGATTTAGAAATTGAGGCCGCCTTCGCGGGCTCCTTCTGCCAATGATTTTACGCGGCCGTGGTAGAGGTAACCCGAACGGTCAAATACCACTTTCGAAATTCCTTTTTCCTGAGCACGGGAGGCAAGTTCTTTACCTACTGCGGCAGCCAGGGCGACTCCGTTGCCCTCTTCCACCGAAACGTGCTTCGAGGAAGCAGCCGCCAACGTACGGCCAGTGGTGTCGTCAATAATCTGAGCATAAATGCCCGTATTGCTGCGGAACACTGACAAACGTGGACGCTCGGACGTGCCAGCCACCTTAGTGCGGATGATGCGCTGGATCCGTTTTCTTCTAGTTGCTTTATCGAAAGCCATGATGCGAAATTATTTCGAAGCCGTTTTACCAGCCTTACGACGAATTTGCTCACCCACGAAGCGCACGCCTTTGCCTTTGTAAGGCTCAACTTTGCGCAGCGAGCGAATCTTAGCTGCTACCTGGCCCAGCAATTGGTTGTCAATGCTGTTCAAGGTAACGATGGGGTTTTTACCTTTTTCGGTTACGGCCGTAGCAGTAACTTCTTTCGGCAAGGCCAGGAAGATGTTGTGCGAGTAACCCAGCGACAATTCCAGCGTAGTACCGGCCATTGCTGCTTTGTAACCTACACCTACCAGCTCCAGCTTCAGCTCAAAACCGTTGCTTACACCGTTGACCATGTTGTTGATCAGCGAGCGGTACAAACCGTGCATAGCCTTGTGGCGCTTCTGCTCGGTAGGACGCTCAACCACCAGCTGGCCGTCGGCTTGGGTAAGGGTAATGTCGCGGTCAACCGGGGTAGTTAGGGTGCCTTTCGGGCCCTTTACCGTAACGGTGTTTTCGTTGCTCACTTCAACCTGAACGCCCGAGGGCAGGCTGATGGGCAGTTTACCAATGCGTGACATAGTCTCGTTTCTTCTCGATTAGTAAACGTGGCACAATACTTCACCACCCACGTTCTGGGCTTTCGCCTCTTTCTCCGTCATCACCCCTTTCGAAGTCGACAGGATAGCAATACCCAGGCCGCTGAGTACGCGCGGCATATTTTCCACGTGAGCGTACTGACGCAGACCGGGGGTGCTGATGCGCTCCAGTTTGGTGATAGCAGGCTGCTTCGTAGTAGGGTTGTACTTCAAGGCAATCTTGATGGTGCCCTGTACCGAAGAGTCATCAAAGCGGTAGCTTTGGATGTAGCCCTTGTGGTAAAGCACTTTCGTGATTTCCTTCTTGATGTTGCTGGCCGGGATTTCTACTACCCGGTGGTTTGCCTTGATGGCATTGCGTACCCGGGTCAGGTAGTCGGCAATTGGATCTGTATTCATTGTGTAGATGAGAGCAGCCCATTTTTAGGGAGCCGCAAAGATATGAAAATTTCGCCGCCATTTGAAAGTGGCGACGAAATTTTCGGTTAAGACTACTTGGCTCGACTTATTGAGGCTCGGCCAATGGTTTCTTTCGGCAACCTGCCAAATATCACGGTCTTAGTGTGAGTAAGACCAAAGCTGTATTACCAGCTCGACTTCGTTACACCGGGGATCTTACCAGCCAGCGCCATTTCGCGGAACGTAACGCGGCTGATGCCGAATTTACGCATGTAACCACGAGGACGACCGTTGATTTTATCCCGGTTGTGGATGCGCACGGGCGAGGCATTGCGGGGCAGCTTGTCCAGGCCTTCGTAGTCGCCGGCGGCTTTCAGAGCCTTACGCTTCTCAGCGTAACGTTCTACCGTAGCGATGCGCTTTCTTTCTCTTGCTTTGACGGATTCCTTAGCCATTGTTCTGTTTCTTGGCGTTAGCGAACGGCATTCCGAAAGCTTTGAGGAGCTCATAGCTCTGCTCGTCGTTCTCGGCGGTCGTTACGAAGGTAATGTCCATACCCGAGATTGACTTAATCTTGTCGATCGAAATTTCGGGGAAAATGATCTGTTCCTTGATACCTAGGGTATAGTTACCCCGGCCGTCAAAGCCTTTGTCATTGATGCCTTTGAAGTCACGCACCCGGGGGAGAGCAACCGTCAGCAAACGGTCCATGAACTCGTACATCTGCTCACCACGCAAGGTTACGCGGGCGCCGATGGGCATGCCTTCACGGAGTTTGAAGTTCGACACCGAACGCTTGGCAATGGTAGCAACGGCTTTCTGACCAGTGATGGTCGTCAGCTCGTCCACACCATTGTCAACCAGCTTCTTGTCGGCTACTGCCGAGCCAATACCGCGGTTGATGCAGATCTTGGTGATGCGTGGTACCTGCATGATGCTCTTGAACTGGAATTTCTCCTGGAGCGCGGGTACTACTTCTTTTTGATATATATCTTTCAGTCGGGCCATTGTCGTCGTACCGGGTTAGGCGTTTTTCGATTCAACTGCCTTCACGTTGGATACGTGGATTGGAGCTTCGATCTTAGTGATACCCCCTTGCGGGTTTTTAGCACTGGGTTTGTTGTGCTTGGTCACCAAGTTCAGGCCTTCCACGATAACGCGCTGCGTCGAACGGTTTACCGACTTGATAACGCCGGTCTTGCCACGCTCATCACCAGCAATTACCAGAACGGTATCACCAGTTTTCACGTGCAGTTTCACGGGCTGAGCTTTCGTCTTCGTTGCCATCTTGCTTAGAGAACTTCAGGAGCTAGTGAAACAATTTTCATGAACTGACGCTCACGCAACTCGCGGGCTACGGGGCCGAAGATACGGGTACCGCGGGGCTCGTCGTTGTTGTTGAGCAGAACGGCGGCGTTGTCGTCGAAGCGGATGTACGAACCGTCTTTGCGGCGTACTTCCTTCTTGGTGCGAACAACTACTGCTTTCGACACAGTGCCTTTCTTAGCGTTGCCGGAGGGCAGAGCCGACTTGATCGAAACTACGATCTTGTCGCCTACGCTGGCGTATTTCTTGCCCGTGCCACCGAGGACACGGATGCAGAGAACTTCTTTGGCGCCGCTGTTATCAGCGACGGTCAGACGGGATTCTTGCTGTATCATCTTACTTGGCGCGTTCTAGAATTTCTACCAATCTCCAGCGCTTGTTCTTGCTCAGGGGGCGGGTCGACATGATGCGAACCGTATCACCTTCGCCACATTCGTTGTTCTCGTCGTGGGCCATGAACTTGGTCGACTTGGTAACGAACTTACCGTAGATCGGGTGCTTCATTTTGCTTTCTACCACAACCGTGATGGACTTGTCCATTTTGGTCGAGGAAACGCGCCCGATGATTTCTTTCCGCAGGTTCCGCTCTTCGGCGGTCGTTACCTGCTGTTCTTCGTTGCTTGCCATCGTTATTTAGCAGTTTGGTTTGCCTGCTCGTTTTCGCGACGGGTCAACTCAGTCTTCAGACGAGCTACGGTACGGCGGCTGTGCTTCAGGCGAACTGGGTTTTCCAGGGGCGAAATGGCGTGTGCGAAACGCAGTGCCTGGCCGCTGGTTTGTTCAGTCTTGATTTGCTCCTTCAGCGCTTCTAGCGAAAGGGCTTGGATTTCTGCGTTCTTCATCTTACTTGTTCTCTTCGTAGTCGCGACGAACAACAAACTTAGTTTTCACTGGCAGCTTCTGCGCAGCTAAACGCAGGGATTCCTGAGCCACTTCCAGCGGCACGCCGTCCGATTCGAACATAATGGTGCCGGGCTTCACGCAGGCTACCCAATATTCGGGGCTACCCTTACCCTTACCCATCCGAACCTCAGCGGGCTTCTTGGTAATTGGCTTATCGGGGAAAATACGGATCCATACTTGACCTTCCCGTTTCATGGCGCGGGTCATGGCGATACGGGCTGCCTCAATCTGGCGAGCCGTAATCCAAGCCACTTCCAACGACTTGATAGCGAAGGAACCGAAGTCTATGGAGCTGCCGCGGTAGGCCAGGCCTGTTACGCGACCCTTTTGCATCTTGCGATACTTGGTCCTTTTCGGTTGTAACATGAGTTATCGAAAATTGAAATTCTTGAAAAGAGAAAAGGACTAGCGACGTGGGCCGCCCTGACCGCCGCCACGGTTGGCACCACCGGGTGCTCCACCGCCACGACGCTGGCCACCACCCTGGCCGCCACGGTTATCACCACCTTGGCCACCGCCACGGTTGTCACCGCCACGGTCGTTACGATCCCGACGTGGGCCACGGTCGCCGCCACGGTCGCCACGCTCACCACGGGGGCCACGGTCGTTGCCGCCGCCACGGGTGTCGTTGCCTTGGTTGGCAGGCTGCTGGTTTGGCGACAAGTCAGGCTTGCCGAATACCTCACCACGCATGATCCACACCTTGATGCCGATCTTGCCATACACGGTCTGAGCTTCCGACAGAGCGTAGTCGATGTCAGCACGCAGCGTGTGCAGCGGCGTACGACCTTCTTTGTACTGCTCGGAACGTGCAATTTCAGCACCGCCCAAACGGCCACCGCACTGAATCTTGATGCCTTCGGCACCAACACGCATAGCAGCCTGGATGGACATCTTCATAGCGCGACGGAACGAGATACGCGCCTGCAGCTGCTGAGCAATGCTCTCACCTACCAGTTTCGCGTCTAGTTCGGGACGCTTAATTTCGAAGATGTTGATCTGAACGTCTTTGCTGGTGATCTGCTTCAGCTCGTCCTTGATCTTATCAACTTCCTGACCGCCCTTACCGATTACCACACCCGGACGAGCCGTGTTGATGGTAATGGTGATGCGCTTCAGGGTACGCTCGATTACGATGCGGCTAATGCCACCTTTCGGGATACGAGCGAGTACGTATTTGCGGATTTTTTCGTCCTCAACCAGCTTGTCGGCAAAGTCCTTGCCGCCATACCAGTTCGAGTCCCACCCTTTGATGACGCCCAGACGGAAGCCAACCGGATTTACTTTCTGTCCCATAGTGCTTATGCGGTGGCTTCAGCCGAGGTTTCGTTGGATTTCTTAGCCGAGCTACGACGAGTAGTTTTCTTCGGAGCCTCAGCAACAGCGTCAGTAGCAGGTTTGGTTTCAGCAGCCTGCTTTACAGCAGCCTTGCTTCCCAGAGCTTCTACTTTGGTGTCGATGGTCAGCGTCACGTGGTTGCTACGCTTGCGGATGCGGTGACCACGACCCTGAGGGGCGGGACGCAAACGCTTCAGCTGACGACCTTCATCAACGAAAATCTCTTTGATGTAGAGGTTAGCATCTTCGATACGCTCGTCCTCGTTCTTCTGCTGCCAGTTGGCCAGAGCCGACAGGAGCAGTTTCTCGATTTTCTCAGCGCCCGAGTTAGCTTCGAACTTCAGCAAGCCCAGGGCGCGGGTCACTTTCTGACCACGTACCAGGTTGGCTACCATGCGCATCTTACGAGGCGAGGTAGGCACGTTACGGAGTTTAGCGGTAGCTTCCATATTAGCGCTTGCCTTTATCTTTCTTGGCGATGTGGCCACGGAAGTTACGGGTGGGGGCAAACTCACCGAGTTTGTGACCTACCATGTTCTCCGTTACATACACCGGGATGAACTTATTGCCGTTGTGAACGGCGAAGGTGTGGCCTACGAAGTCAGGCGAAATCATCGAGCGGCGCGACCAAGTCTTCACCACCGACTTTTTGCCGGAATCTTCCATTGCCGTGACTTTCTTCTCGAGCCGGAAGTCAATGTACGGCCCTTTTTTTAGCGAACGTGCCATTGGTTACTTCTTGCCTTTACGGTTAACGATGAGCTGCTCGGAGTACTTGTTCTTGTTGCGGGTCTTCTGACCCTTAGCGAAGATACCGTTGCGGCTACGTGGGTGACCACCCGACGAACGACCTTCACCACCACCCATGGGGTGATCCACTGGGTTCATGGCAACACCACGAACACGTGGGCGACGGCCCAACCAACGGTTACGACCGGCTTTGCCGAGACGTACGTTCATGTGGTCACCGTTCGAAACCGTACCAACCGTAGCCATGCAGGTAACGAGTACCATGCGCATCTCGCCGGAAGGCAATTTCAGGGTTGCGTATTTCTCTTCGCGAGCCACGAGCTGGGCGTAGGTGCCAGCCGAGCGAGCGATAGAAGCACCGCCACCGGGCATCAGCTCGATGTTGTGCACGATCGTACCCAGCGGAATTTCGCGCAGGGACAGAGCGTTGCCAACTTCAGGAGCCACGCCTGGGCCCGATACTACCGTAGTGCCTACTTCCAGACCAGCGGGCGCAATGATATAGCGCTTTTCGCCGTCGGCGTAGCTCAACAGAGCGATGCGGGCAGTGCGGTTCGGATCGTATTCAATCGTCTTAACAGTAGCTGGAACACCAGCCTTGTCACGCTTGAAATCGATAACCCGATACTTCTGCTTGTGACCACCACCGATGTAGCGGTTGGTCATTTTTCCGGATTCATTCCGGCCACCGGATTTTTTCAGGGGTGCCAACAGCGACTTCTCCGGCGTCGACGTCGTAATCTCGTCGAACGCGGGTGCGATGCGGAAGCGCTGACCCGGTGATGTTGGTCTTAGTTTTTTGAGTGCCATTTTATCTTAAAATGCGCGTTTCGTCGGTTGCCCGACCTTAGATACCGTTGTAGAAGTCGATTACGTCGCCTTCTTTCACGGTTACAATAGCCTTCTTTCCGTGGGGGCGACGGCCCGAAACGGAGCCACCCTTGGTGAATTTCGACTTCAGCTTGCCGTTGGTGCGGATCGTGCTAATGCCCGTTACCGTTACCCCGTACAGAGCCTCGATTTCCTTTTTGATCTGAACCTTGTTGGCGGTGCGCTCTACTTCGAAAGCGTACTGACCTTTCTCGTTCAGGGCCGTGGCCTTCTCGGTCACGATAGGTTTCTTCAGCGTGCTCATTACTCAGCGGTAGTATAGAGTTGTTCCAAGGATTTCAACCCGTCTTCCGACAGCAGCAGGGTGTCCGTGTTCAGCAGATCGTGAGTGTTCAGAGCTACGGGGGTAGCAACTTTCACGCGCTGGATGTTACGGGCCGAGAGCAGCACGTTCTTGTCGGCTTCAGCGGCAACGAACAAGGTCTTCTTGCCGTTGTTGAGCTTCAAACCCGACAGGATCGAGAGGAAATCTTTCGTTTTGGGAGCGTCCAGGGAGATGTTCTCCACCAGAGCAACCTTGCCATCCTGGGCCAGTACCGACAGAGCCGACAGACGGGCCAGACGCTTGGTCTTTTTGTTCAGCTTGAAGCCGTAGTCGCGGGGTTCGGGACCGAATACGCGGCCACCACCAACGAATACTGGCGACTTCATGCTGCCGGCGCGGGCACCGCCCGTACCTTTTTGTTTCTTGAGCTTCTTCGTGGTGCCGTGCACCTCGTTGCGCTGCTTCGACTTGTGCGTGCCCTGGCGCTGGTTAGCCAAGTACTGCTTTACGTCGAGGTACATCACGTGCTCGTTCGGCGTGAGGCCGAAGATGGCGTCGGACAGAGTTACCTTACGGCCGGTGTCCTCACCTTTGATGTTATATACTGACAGTTCCATCTTGCGTTATTTTTCCAGGACCACGTAAGAGTTCTTGGAGCCGGGAATAGAGCCGCTCACCAGAATCAGGTTCTTGTCGGCTACTACGCGCATCACTTTCAGGTTCTGCACTTTTACCCGGTCGTTGCCCATACGGCCACCCATGCGCATTCCTTTGAATACGCGCGAGGGCCAGGAGCAAGCACCGATAGAACCGGGGTGACGCAGACGGTTGTGCTGACCGTGGGTCTGCCCGCCTACACCGGCAAAGTTGTAGCGCTTTACTACGCCCTGGAAACCTTTACCTTTCGAGGTGCCAACTACGTCCACAAACTCGCCTTCTTCGAAGAGGCTCGCGTCGATGGTGGCGCCTGCAGCGTACGTCGATTCCGCGTCGAGGCGGAATTCAACTAGCTTTTTCTTGGGGGTGGTACCGGCTTTAGCGAAGTGACCAGCCAAAGCTTTGGTCGTGTTCTTCGCTTTTTTCTCGCCGTAGCCAACCTGAACGGCGGTATAACCGTCGTTGGCCAGCGTTTTAACCTGCGTCACTACGCACGGACCCGCTTCGATGAGCGTGCAGGGAATGTTTTTCCCGTCCGGAGTGAAGAGGCTTGTCATACCGATTTTTTTACCGATGATGCCAGGCATTCTGTTAGATTTTATGAAAAGACGCAATAAGAAAACGCCCAAATAGCGTTTTCGGAATGGGAGTGCAAAGCTAGCAAATAGTTAGGGCATAATCCAACCCCGTTCCTAAATATTTTCAGAATCACTTAGTTGACTCTCGCCACCGGCTATTCACTCAGTTTCAGGAGCTTCCCAATGGCCCTAGGTACAGTTGGGAGTTGAGCACGAAGAAGCCCAACTCTGGCCGTTAGGAAACGGTTCAAAGTTGGGCTCCAAAAAAGTACAATTACTTGGCGAGGATGGGTAAGTTAAGCCGGACGCCAGCTTGGCGGAGCTTCCGCCGGGTTGAGACGCAGACCATTCAGGCCAAGCAGAATAAAGAACAGAGAGTAAGTCAGCCCAATTTGGGTTTCCAGTGTGTATTCTACCAGGAAAGACAAGGAAACAATGACGTACTGAATAATGACTAGTGGAGCAAACCGTGGCCAAGTCCACAAAAGAGGATAGTAAAAGCAAAGGGTAAAGACCAACACCCCGATTAAGCCAAAGGCCACGGCAGAATAGATAAACTGGTTGTGGGGCTGGATATACGACTGGGGCCGGATACTGGGATAATCTGCCGCGTAGTGCTTCGCCATTTCTTCAGGCATGTCGGCTTTACTTACGCCAAACCACGGGTTGTCCTTAACGAGCTTGGCTGCTACCTTATAGGAATACACCCGGGCCACGAGTGAATAGTTGTTAGCCGCGGCCGTATTGTTGACCTCGTTAAGATCGTCCTGGGTATTGACAAACTTATTCCGGAACGTGGGAAAGCTCACGTAGCTCACCAGCGGCAAAGCTACCAGCACAGTTAGCACCAAGGCAGCCCGGCGGTAAGCCCGTTGGCGCAGCAACCACCCCGCCATCATTACCCCGACCGCATAAAATGTAACCAATCCGCTGCGAACGGCCAGCAAATGCTGGAACAAAGCCAATAGCACAACCGCCGTTACGAGGCCGCCACGCTTGAGACCCGAAAGAGTAGAATCGAAAGCCAACAACACTACTGCTGCTGCAGTGGCTAGGGTCACCATCAGACTGAAACGGATATGGTCGGGCTCAGTCGGCATAATCTTCGAATGCAGATACATTTCGTTGATTTCGGCTGCATGTAGCAAATAGTTACCGGTAGCTACCAAAGCAGCTCCTGTTACGCAACCAATGAACAGCTGCCAAAGCCGAGCTAAATACCGACTAGGCAAAGCCGGCAGTAGCCAGAAGGCCAACGGCAGTAACAGGAACGGTGACTGCAACACCACATCCTTGGTATACTCTCCCAGATTATGCGCGCTGGTATTGACTCCTGCTGCGACGTGCACGAGAAACACGCAGGCCAACGCAGCATAGATTCGCCAATCGTTGTAAAGCCGTTCTTCCCGCCCACGGTGCAGCACGGTATAGCAGATGGCCGTAAGTGTGATGCCGACGATGCCAATGCTAGGTAAAATCCGGAAGAAATCGGCCACAAACAACCCCACGATAATAAAGGAGCAGAACACTGCTGCGGCTATGGTCAGGCGTGGAATCGTTAGTACTAACTGCATACAATTTTGCAACGTGGGTTTGTTAGAGCCTCCCTCCTACTTCAGGGTAGAGCATAACTCAACGGCGCAAGTTGCTTAGTATATATAAGAAAACACCCCACCAGTCCGAAAACTGATGGGGTGTTTATCTTATTTAATCAGCGAAACCGGTCCTCAGACTTTGATTTCAACGTCAACGCCGCTAGGCAGCTCAAGCTTCATGAGAGCATCTACGGTCTTCGACGAAGTCGAGTAGATGTCCACGAGACGCTTGTAGGTGCAGAGCTGGAACTGCTCACGCGACTTCTTGTTCACGTGGGGCGACCGAAGAACGGTGAATTTTTCTTTGTCGGTCGGCAATGGAATTGGACCGCTTACGATAGCGCCCGTAGCCTTCACCGCCTTCACAATCTTCTCCGACGATTTGTCCACCAGGTTGTGGTCGTAGGATTTGAGTTTAATGCGAATTTTCTGGTTCATGTCTGTAATGTGGAAGCGGATTAGCGAATGGCGTTACCCTTTTGCTTGGCAATGATACCTTCGGCAAGGTTCTGAGGAACCTGGTCGTAGTGCGAGAACGTGAGCGACGCCGAAGCACGGCCCGACGAAATCGTACGGAGCGTAGTCACGTAGCCGAACAGTTCCGACAGCGGAACGTCAGCCTTGATTACGTTCAGACCACCTTTGGTATCGAGGCCCTTCATGATGCCGCGGCGACGGTTCAAGTCACCGGTTACCGAACCCGTGTACTCGTCGGGCGAAACTACTTCTACAGCCATGATTGGCTCGAGCAGTTTCGGACCAGCCAAGCGGCCGGCTTCGCGGAAACCACCACGGGCTGCGAGTTCGAACGACAGGGCGTCCGAGTCAACGTCGTGGTAAGAACCGAAGAACAGACGCACGCGCATGCCTTCGATGGGGAAGCCTGCCAGCGGACCGTTCTTCATGGCTTCTTCGAAACCTTTCTGAACGGGGGCAATGAATTCGCGGGGGATAACACCACCGGTGATATCGTTTACGAACTCCAGACCTGGCTTCTCCGGATCGGTAACTTTCGGACCGAGTTCGAATACGATGTCGCCGAATTTACCACGACCACCCGTCTGCTTCTTATAGGTTTCGCGGTGCTCGACATTCTTGGTCAGAATCTCTTTGTAAGCAACTTGCGGGGCACCCTGGTTGATTTCAACCTTGAATTCGCGACGCATACGGTCGATGATGATTTCAAGGTGCAGTTCACCCATGCCTTTCAGTACGGTCTGGCCCGTCTCGGGGTCGGTCTGTACCACCAGCGTGGGGTCTTCTTCCACGAGTTTGGCAATAGCCATACCCATCTTATCAACGTCAGCCTGAGTTTTGGGCTCAATGGCGTAGCCGATTACGGGCTCAGGGAAAGTCATCGACTCCAGAACGATGCGCGACTTTTCGTCGGTCAGCGTGTCACCGGTTTTGATGTCTTTGAAACCAACACCTGCAGCAATGTCACCCGCCTGGATTTTGTCAATCGGGTTCTGCTTGTTGGAGTGCATCTGCATCAGACGCGAAATCCGCTCCTTCTTGTTCGTGCGGTTGTTGTGCACGTACGAACCGGCGTCGAGCTGACCGCTGTAGCAGCGGAAGAAGCACAGACGGCCTACGAAGGGGTCGGTAGCAATTTTGAAAGCCAGAGCGGTGAAAGGCTCGTCGTTGTCGGGGTGACGCTCTACTTCCTCACCGGAATCAGGGTCGGTACCAACTACGGCGGGCATGTCGAGGGGCGAGGGCAGGTAAGCCATAACCGCGTCCAGCATCGACTGCACACCTTTGTTTTTGAAGGCGGAGCCGCACATTACGGGCGAGAACTTCATGTCGATAACCGCTTTGCGGATAACGACCATCATTTCTTCGCGGGTAATGGAGTCCGGATCGTCGAAGAATTTCTCCATCAACGTGTCGTCGTACTCAGCTACGCTTTCCACGAGCTTTTCACGCCACTCGGCTACCGTGTCCACGAGGTCTTCGGGAACTGGGATTTCCTTGTAGGTTTTGCCCTGGGTAGCGTCGTCCCATACGATGGCTTTGCCAGTCAGCAGGTCAACGACGCCTTTGAAGGTATCTTCTGCGCCAATCGGGATTTGCAGCGGTACGGGGTTAGCGCCGAGCTTCTCCTTGATTTCGTTAACAGCCTTGAAGAAGTCAGCACCGGCACGGTCCATCTTGTTGACGAAGCAGATGCGGGGCACCTTGTACTTATCAGCCTGACGCCATACGGTCTCCGACTGGGGCTCAACACCCGATACGGCACAGAACAGGGCCACGGCACCGTCCAGAACCCGCAGCGAACGTTCTACCTCGACGGTGAAGTCCACGTGACCGGGAGTGTCGATCAGGTTGATTTTGTATTGTTTGGTATCCGCGGTGGGGTCGCCCTGCACCGTAGGATAGTTCCAGAACGTGGTGGTAGCAGCCGAAGTGATGGTGATACCACGCTCCTGCTCCTGCTCCATCCAGTCCATCGTGGCGGCACCTTCGTGCACTTCCCCGATTTTGTGGGTCTTACCGGTGTAGTAGAGAATGCGCTCCGAAGTCGTGGTCTTACCGGCGTCGATGTGCGCCATAATCCCGATGTTCCGGAGGTATTGCAGGTCTTTATTAACAGCCATTGCTTTTATTGGGGTCTTAGATACTTAGGGTCTTAGGGTCTTGGGCTACTCAACAGAAGAATCCGTCAAAAAAATCCAAGTCCCTAAGACCCTATAGTGCCTAATAACTATTGTTAGAAGCGGAAGTGCGAGAAGGCCTTGTTGGCTTCAGCCATGCGGTGGGTGTCGTCCTTCTTCTTCACGGAAGCACCTTCACCTTTAGCCGCAGCAATGATTTCGCCAGCCAGCTTGTCCTTCATGGTTTTCTCACCACGACGACGAGCGTACTGAATCATCCACTTAGCACCTACCGAGATACGACGGTCGGGGCGAACTTCGATCGGCACCTGGAAGGTAGCACCACCTACGCGGCGGCTCTTTACTTCGACGGTCGGCATCACGTTGTTCAGGGCTTTACGCCACATTTCCAGGCCGTTTTCCTTGGTGCGCTGCTCAACCAGTTCGCAGGCATCGTAGAAAATGGTATAGGCCAGGTTCTTCTTTCCGTCATACATCATGTAGTTGACGAAACGAGTTACCAAGGTCTCCTTGTACTTAGGATCGGGAAGCAGGATGCGCTTCTTTGGTTTTGACTTTCTCATGAGTTTAGAAATGAGGGTGAGTAGCGGGAAGTGGGATAAGAACCATGTGCTATCCAGCACTGCGCGCTACCACACTCGTATCAATTACTTTTTCTTGCCGGGTGCTGGTTTGCCGCCTTTGCCCGTAGCAGCAGGCTGACCTGGCTTGGGACGCTTGGCGCCATACTTCGAGCGACGCTGGGTACGGCCGTTTACACCGGCAGTATCAAGGGCGCCACGGATGATGTGGTAACGTACACCGGGAAGGTCTTTCACACGGCCACCACGGATCAGCACGATGCTGTGCTCCTGCAGGTTGTGGCCTTCACCAGGGATGTAGGCGTTAACTTCTTTGCCGTTGGTGAGGCGCACACGGGCTACTTTACGCATAGCCGAGTTCGGCTTCTTAGGCGTGGTGGTGTACACCCGGGTGCAAACGCCACGGCGCTGCGGGCACGAGTCAAGAGCCGGCGACTTTGACTTCGTCGTCAGCTTCTCGCGGCCTTTTCGTACTAATTGGTTAATGGTAGGCATCTACGGAATGGTTTGTCAAGGAGGGTTCTCTCCCAAAAAATTAGGCTTGCAAAGGTATAAAAGTTGCTTCGAAATAGCAAACAGGTTGAAATAGTTTGTTTTAGAGAAACATGGTAGAGTTTCTCACCTGCTATTCTTAGGCTATTTCAGCCATCTACCAAATGTAAAAAAGCCTTACGGATGAGTCCATAAGGCTTTTTCAGGATAAATACGTTCGTTGAGGCTACGTATTTTGATTCGGGGCTGTCCATGGTGCCGCCTGCCCAACTGAGTTTTCTTTTATCCTGTTTTTGTATTCAACAAAGAAGCGACTCCTATCTTCCCGATAAATCCCGCTCCTTACGCTGTATTATTCCGAGGTTTAGGCCTCTCCCATCGTGCCGCCAAAGCCTAGCGGGTAGCTGGGCATGTCGTTTTGCTGCTTGATTGGGCCAAAGGTCTGCTCGAACCGCTCCACATTATCCGCCAAGGCTGACAGCAGCCGCTTGGCGTGCTCGGGCGTGACGATGATGCGGGCTTTAACTTTGGCTTTGGGCACGCCCGGCATCAGGCGAATGAAGTCGATGACGAATTCACTGCTGCTGTGGGCTATCATGGCCAAGTTGGCGTACTCACCTTCGGCAATGGCCTCGGAGAGTTCAATGTTGATGGCGTTGGGATCCTGAGGTCCGGGAATTTCCTGGGGTTCGTTCATGAGGTGATTAGTTTACTGATTGCTGAAAGTAGACTCGATGTAGTCCATTACTTCAGCCACTGTTACGCTAAATGTTCCGGCTTGTCCTGCTAGAAATGCTTCCCGCCAGAGTGCATACCCTTCTTCAAACTCAGGAAGCGTAGCTGCGTGGCGCACTACATGAGTAACACTCGCAGTTAAAGCTTCTTCCGAAAAAGGCAGATGAGATGCTGTAGTGCCGGGCTTTCCGTTCGGGTCAGCTGTCTTTAGCCTTAACCCATCTATGTGCACATGTACGACAACGGCGGTACCATGCTGCAACTCCACTTTGACTACAGTCAACGAGGAATCGGTTTCGGTTGGCCTCGTGTGATACTCCCAAACTTGCCCAACCTGAAACCGGGAAGTAGTAATGTCAACTAAAGGAACCGGAGCATCGGCTGCCATACGTAGTAAGTAAGATGAGGATGAGTTGCTGCTAAAGCTACTAAAAAGAAAAAGCCGACCAGATTTCTCCGGTCGGCTTCTCCTATTCATTACTCAGCTTAGTCAGCCGATACTTCACGCTTGGCACGCGAGGCACGAGTCTTCGGCTCGGGAGCGTCCGACTTGGCGGGAGCCGTAACCTCGGGCTCATCTTTTGACCCAACCACCTGACGCGTGTACTCGCGCAGGCCGGTACCGGCCGGGATGAGGTGACCTACGATTACGTTCTCCTTCAGGCCCAGCAGTTCGTCGGCCTTGCCACGGATGGCAGCTTCCGACAGCACCTTGGTCGTTTCCTGGAAGGAAGCGGCCGAGATGAACGACTGGGTACCGAGCGAAGCCTGGGTGATACCCTGCAGCGTGGGCCGCGATACGGCCGGCTGGGCTTCCCGAACTTCTACCAGCGCCAGGTCGCGACGACGTAGCGAGGAGTTCTCGTCGCGCAGGCGACGGGCACTCACGATCTGGCCGGGCTTCAGGTTCGTCGAATCGCCGGCATTCGTTACCACCTTCATGTCGATGATGGTATCGTTTTCTTCCATGAAGACGATTTTATCGATAACCTGGTGCTCCAGGAAGGTCGTGTCGCCGGCGTCCAGAATCACAACTTTCTGCATCATCTGGCGAACGACCACCTCGATGTGCTTATCGTTGATTTTCACACCCTGCAAGCGGTATACTTCCTGAATCTCGTTCACGAGGTATTCCTGCACGGCACCGGGGCCCTGAATGCTCAGGATATCCGAAGGCGTAATGGCACCATCCGACAACGGCATGCCGGCGCGGATGAAGTCGTTGTCCTGCACCAGGATGTGCTTGGACAGCGGCACCATGTACTTCTTCTTCACGCCGTCTTTCGACTCCACGAAGATTTCGCGGTTACCACGCTTCACGGTACCATAGGTTACCACACCGTCGATTTCCGACACAACGGCCGGGTTCGAGGGGTTACGAGCTTCGAAAAGCTCGGTAACGCGAGGCAGACCACCGGTGATGTCGCGGGTTTTGCCCACAGCCCGAGGAATCTTAGCCAGAATGTGACCAGCCTTGATTTTCTCGCCGTTCTCTACGTTGATGTGCGAACCTACCGGGATGCTGTAACCACGCTGGCCTTCCTCGGCGTCCTTCTTCCCAGCCTTCACAATGATGGAGGGGTTCTGGGCCTTGTCGCGGCTTTCGATGATTACTTTCTCGCGGTGACCGGTCTGCTCGTCCGACTCCTCACGGTAGGTGACACCTTCCGTAATAGCGTCATACTGGATAGTACCATCAAACTCGGCCAAGATAACGGCGTTGTAGGGGTCCCAGTTGTTGAGTTCCTGGCCTTTCTCTACCTCCTGGCCTTCGTTGACCAACAGGAACGAGCCGTACGGCACGTGGTTCGAGATATAGACCTTACCGGTGCCTTTCTCCACGATGCGGATTTCGCCCGAACGACCCATTACTACTTTCACCGGCTCGCCTTCGGCATTTACGGAGTCAACAGTACGGATGTCTTCGAACTCAATCACACCGGCGAACTTGGCGCGCAGGCTGGCTTCAACGGCAATGTTGGAAGCCGTACCACCTACGTGGAAGGTACGCAGGGTCAGCTGGGTACCGGGCTCACCAATCGACTGAGCAGCAATTACGCCGACAGCTTCCCCTTTCTGGACCATGCGGCCCGACGACAGGTTACGGCCATAGCACTTGGCGCAGATACCACGCTTCGATTCACAGGTCAGTACCGAACGGATTTCCACCGACTCGATAGCCGTAGCATCGATGCGGCGGGTGATTTCCTCGGTGATTTCGGTACCAGCGGGCAGGATAACCTCGTCCGTCAGCGGGTCCACGATATCGTGAACGGCCACGCGGCCCAGGATACGCTCAGCCAGGGGCTCTACCACGTCCTCGTTGTCCTTCAGGGCGAAGGTTTCGATACCGCGCAGCGTACCGCAGTCGGTTTCGTTTACGATTACGTCCTGCGACACGTCTACCAGACGACGAGTCAGGTAGCCGGCGTCAGCCGTCTTCAGAGCCGTATCGGCCAGACCCTTACGGGCACCGTGGGTCGAAATGAAGTACTCGATTACGTCCAGGCCTTCTTTGAAGTTCGACAGAATCGGGTTTTCGATAATCTCACCCACCGAACCCTGCAGCGACTTCTGCGGCTTAGCCATCAGACCCCGCATACCGCCGAGCTGACGAATCTGTTCACGCGAACCACGGGCGCCGGAGTGCATCATCATGTAAATCGAGTTGAAGCCCTGGTTCTCCTTTTCGAGGCGGCCCATGAGGGTTTCAGTGATTTGGTTGTTGATGCGGGTCCAGATATCGATAACCTGGTTGTAACGCTCGTTGTCGGTAATCAGACCCATCTGGTAGTTCTGAGTAACGGCCTTCACGTCGTTCTGCGCCTGCAGAACCAGGGCATCCTTCTCTTTCGGAATCTGGATGTCGCCCAGACCCATCGACAGACCACCTTTGTAAGCCGACTGGAAGCCCAGCGTCTTGATGTCGTCGAGGAACTGTGCGGTGCGGGCCATGCCGGTCCGCTTGAACACCATCGAAATGATCTGCTGCAGCTTTTTCTTGGTCAGCAGCTCATCTACGAAACCTACTTCCGTTGGCACGAGCTGGTTGAACAGCACGCGGCCGGCTACGGTCTCGATGATCTTCGTAACGAGGTTATCTTCCTCGTCGCGAACCTGCGTGCGCACCTTAATATAGGCGTGCTTCGAGAGCTGGCCTTCGTTCAGGGCAATTACAACTTCCTCGTCCGAGTAGAACATGCGGCCTTCGCCTTGGATCTTCTCGTCGTCGGTGCTGCGCTTGCCTTTGGTCACGTAGTACAGGCCCAGAACCATGTCCTGCGACGGTACCGCGATGGGCGCGCCGTTGGCCGGGTTCAGGATGTTGTGCGAGGCCAGCATGAGCATGGAGGCTTCCAGGATAGCGGCCGGTCCGAGGGGAACGTGCACAGCCATCTGGTCACCGTCAAAGTCAGCGTTGAAGGCCGTACACACCAGCGGGTGCAGCTGAATAGCCTTGCCCTCGATGAGGCGGGGCTGGAATGCCTGGATACCCAAGCGGTGCAGAGTAGGAGCACGGTTCAGGAGCACTGGGTGGCCTTTCAGCACGTTCTCCAGGATGTCCCATACCACGGCGTCCTTGCGGTCTACAATCTTCTTAGCCGACTTTACCGTCTTCACGATACCGCGCTCGATGAGCTTACGGATGATGAAGGGCTTGAATAGCTCGGCGGCCATGTTCTTGGGCAGACCGCACTCGTGCAGCTTCAGCTCAGGACCTACCACGATTACCGAACGGCCGGAGTAGTCAACGCGCTTACCGAGCAGGTTCTGACGGAAGCGGCCCTGCTTGCCTTTCAGCATATCGGACAGCGACTTCAGGGCCCGGTTACCTTCGGCGCGCACGGCGTTTACCTTACGCGAGTTGTCGAAGAGCGAGTCTACGGCTTCCTGCAGCATGCGCTTCTCGTTCCGCAGAATCACCTCGGGAGCCTTGATTTCGATCAAGCGCTTGAGGCGGTTGTTGCGGATGATAACGCGACGGTACAGGTCGTTCAAGTCGGAAGTAGCGAAACGGCCACCGTCCAACGGCACGAGGGGGCGCAGTTCCGGCGGAATCACCGGCACCATGCGGATTACCATCCACTCGGGCTTGTTCTCGATGCGGGTAGCCGCGTCGCGGAACGCTTCTACGACGCGCAGACGCTTCAACGCCTCAGCCTTACGCTGCTGTGAAGTTTCGTGGGCAGCCGAGTCGCGGAGGCTATAGGAAAGCTCGTCGAGGTTGGTGCGCTCCAGCAACAGCTGCAGGGCATCAGCTCCCATCCGAGCAATGAATTTGTTAGGATCTTCATTCGGCAGCATCTGGTTCTCGCGGGGGAGCTTGTCGATGATGTCGAGGTATTCGTCTTCGGTCAGGAAGTCGAGCTGCTGTACGCCTTCCTCAGCCAGTACACCGGGCTGCACGACTACGTACCGCTCGTAATAGATAATCTGGTCGAGCTTCTTGGTGGGCAGGCCCAGCAGGTAGCCGATTTTGTTTGGCAGGGACTTGAAGTACCAGATGTGCGCTACGGGCACCACCAGTTCGATGTGGCCCATCCGCTCCCGACGTACCTTCTTCTCGGTCACCTCCACGCCGCAACGGTCGCAGATGATGCCCTTGTAGCGAATCCGCTTGTACTTGCCGCAGTGGCATTCCCAGTCCTTCACGGGACCGAAAATCCGCTCGCAGAACAGGCCGCCCATTTCGGGCTTGTACGTCCGGTAATTAATGGTCTCCGGCTTCACAACTTCGCCGTTCGACCGCTCCAGAATGGATTCGGGCGAGGCCAGCGAAATGGTGACTTTCGAGAAGTCCTGTACCAGTTTTTTGTTTTTTGCAAACGCCATGTAGTAGAGCTGTTAGCTGTTGGCTTTGTGGCTGCCTTGAATGATCGGCTCTTCTTAAGAGGAGTCCGAAAAACCAAAACAGTTCGACTCTGATAAAAGTGCTCTGCCGGTCGGATAGGTACGCCAAGCAGCAGGTTTCAGCAGGTCTGATGGGTAAGAGCCCAGGTTTTGGCAAACCCGAACTTGGTGCGGCTAGCTGTTGTCGGCTGTTACTGTCGTTCTGACCATATCTCGGAACGACGCCGGCGGCAGCTATTCTCGGTTGCCCGAACCGCGGTAAACTTTATGGTATAAAGCCCGAAATAGGAGTTGCCGGTACCGGGGCACCAACAACTCCTAATTTCAATGAGCCTTATTAGTCAAGCGTGATTTCCAGGGCCAGACCGCGCAACTCGTGAATGAGTACGTTGAATGACTCGGGGATATTCGGCTTGGGCAGAACGTCGCCTTTTACAATGGCTTCGTAGGCCTTGGCCCGACCAATCACGTCGTCCGACTTCACGGTCAGGATTTCTTGCAGTACGTTCGACGCACCGAAGGCTTCCAGAGCCCACACTTCCATTTCACCGAAGCGCTGACCACCGAACTGCGCCTTACCACCCAGCGGCTGCTGCGTGATGAGCGAGTACGGTCCGATAGAACGGGCGTGCATCTTGTCATCGACAAGGTGACCCAGCTTCAGCATGTAAATCACGCCTACGGTTACCGGCTGGTCGAACTGCTGACCGGTCAGACCGTCGTGCAGGTAGGAGCGGCCGAAGGTGGGCAACCCAGCTTCCGTCAATTCGCGCGATACTTCCTCTTCGGTAGCACCGTCGAAAATCGGGGTAGCATAGGTGCGGCCCAGTTTCAGACCAGCCCAGCCCAATACGGTTTCGTAGATCTGCCCGATGTTCATCCGGCTTGGTACACCAAGCGGGTTGAGCACGATGTCCATCGGTGTCCCGTCGGCCAAGAAAGGCATGTCCTCATCGCGCACGATGCGGGCTACCACACCCTTGTTACCGTGACGACCGGCCATTTTATCACCCACCTTCAGCTTACGCTTCTTGGCGATGTAGACTTTGGCCAGCTGTACGATACCGGCGGGCAGCTCATCCCCTACTTCCAGGGTAAACCGGTCACGCTTGAAACGAGCGGTGATGGTGTTGCGGCGCTTGGTGTAGTTTTTCACCAGTTGCAGCAGCATACCATTCACTTTGTCGTCGGCGGTCCAGTTCTCCAGGATCAGGTCCTTGAACATGTTCACCTCCTCGGGCACTGCGTAGTTGCTCTCGTCCTTGTAGGGGTTCTTGTCGGGGAAGAGGGCATCGGTGATGTTCTTCTTGCCGAATTTCACGCCCTTGGTCAGGATTTCGTCGCCAAACTTGTGCTTCACGCCCTGCGACGTCTTGCCTTCCAGCAGCTGCACCAGTTTGTCGATCATCACGGCTTTCACGCCGCGGAGCTCCTTGGCGTAGGAATCCTTCAGCTCTTCTACTTCCTTCTTCGACTTGGCCCGCAGGTTTTTGTCTTTCTTCGGACGCGAGAACAGCTTAGTGCCGATTACAACACCGTTCAGGGATGGCGGCGCCTTAAGCGAGGCATCTTTCACATCGCCGGCTTTGTCACCGAAGATGGCGCGGAGCAGCTTCTCTTCCGGAGTCGGGTCCGTCTCGCCCTTCGGCGTGATTTTACCGATCAGGATGTCGCCTTCCTTCACCTCAGCACCCAGGCGGATGATACCGTTGTCGTCGAGGTTACGAACGGCTTCTTCGCTTACGTTCGGAATCTCCGACGTCAGCTCTTCCTCGCCGCGCTTGGTTTCCCGCACTTCGAGTTCGAACTCCTCAATGTGAATCGAGGTGAAGATGTCGTCACGAACAACCCGCTCCGAAATAACGATGGCATCCTCGAAGTTGTAACCCTGCCAGGGCATAAATGCCACCTGCATGTTACGACCCAGAGCCAGCTCACCATTATTGGTACCGTAGCCTTCGCACAGCGGCTGACCTTTCGTTACGCGCTGACCGCGCTTCACGATGGGAGTCAGGTTGATGCAGGTATCCTGGTTAGTCCGACGGAACTTGATCAGATCATAAGAAATCTTCTCCGCGTCGAAGCTTACCAGAATGTCGTCTTCGGTCAGGTCGTATTTAACTACGATTTTATTAGCGTCAACGTAATCGATAACACCGTCACCTTCGGCTACTACCAGAGCACGCGAGTCAATAGCGGTACGGCCTTCCAAACCAGTGCCCACAATGGGCGCCTGCGGACGGAGCAGCGGTACGGCCTGACGTTGCATGTTCGAGCCCATCAGCGCACGGTTGGCGTCATCGTGCTCCAGGAACGGAATCAGCGAAGCAGCCACCGATACAATCTGGTTCGGCGCTACGTCCATGTAGCTGTACTCGTCGGGACCAACCACGGGGAAGTCACCTTCGAAACGGCCTTTTACCAGCTCGTTGATGAAGTTACCGTTTTCATCGATGCGGGCGTTAGCCTGCGCAATGTGGTGGGTATCTTCCTCTTCGGCGGTCAGGTATTTAACATTCGAGCTGGTATCCACCTTGCCGCTCTCTACCGTGCGGTAGGGCGTTTCGATGAAGCCCATCGAGTTCACGCGGGCATGCACGCACAGCGACGAAATAAGACCGATGTTCGGTCCTTCCGGCGTTTCGATGGTGCAGAGGCGGCCGTAGTGCGTGTAGTGAACGTCACGTACTTCGAAACCAGCCCGCTCGCGCGACAGACCTCCCGGCCCCAGTGCCGATACGCGACGCTTGTGCGTCACCTCGGCCAGTGGGTTGGTCTGGTCCATGAACTGCGACAACTGGTTGGTGCCGAAGAACGAGTTGATTACCGAAGACAGTGTACGAGCGTTGATCAGGTCAACTGGCTTGAAGTCCTCGTTGTCCCGCACGTTCATGCGCTCTTTGATAGTACGGGCCATACGGGCCAAGCCGACACCGAACTGGGCATACAGCTGCTCACCTACGGTCCGAACCCGACGGTTTGACAAGTGGTCAATGTCGTCAACTACTGCCTTCGAGTTGATCAGGCCAATCAGGTACTTCACGATGAGAACGATGTCCTCATTAGTCAGTACCCGAGCTTCCCAGTTCTTGTCGAGGCCCAGCTTCTTATTGATACGGTAGCGGCCTACGTCCCCGAGGTCGTAGCGCTTATCCGAGAAAAACAGCTTTTGGATGATGTCGCGGGCAGTTTCTTCGTCGGGAGCTTCCGTGTTCCGGAGCTGACGGTAGATCTGCTCAACAGCTTCCTTCTCCGAGTTGGAGTTGTCTTTCTGCAGCGTGTTGTAAATGATTGCGAAGTCCGCAATGTTCACGTTCTCACGGTGCAGAATAACCGACTTGGCCCCAGCGTTCAGGATGGTGTCGATATCCTCTTCCTCAATGGTCGAGTCGCGCTCCAGCAGAACTTCGTTTCGGTCGATAGACACCACTTCACCGGTATCCTCGTCCACGAAGTCCTCGGTCCAGGTGCGCAGAACCCGAGCAGCCAGCTTCCGGCCGACAGCTTTTTTCAAAGCCTTCTTCTCAGCCTTCACCTCTTCCGACAAGCCGAACAGGTCGAGAATGTCTTTGTCGGTGCCGTAGCCGATAGCGCGCAGCAGCGTGGTAACCGGGAATTTCTTCTTCCGGTCGATGTAGGCGTACATCACGTTGTTCACGTCCGTGGCAAACTCGATCCACGAGCCTTTGAACGGAATGATACGGGCCGAATACAGCTTGGTGCCGTTGGTGTGCTTGCTCTGGGCAAAGAACACACCGGGCGAACGGTGCAACTGCGAAACGATAACCCGCTCGGCACCGTTAATCACGAACGAGCCCTTTTCGGTCATGTAGGGGATGTTGCCCAAGAACACTTCCTGCTCAATCGTTTCGAAATCCTCGTTGTCCGTATCGTTACAGATCAGGCGCAACTTAGCTTTCAGCGGAACCGAATACGTCAGGCCACGGTCAATGCACTCGTCAACCGAATACTTCGGCGGATCGACGTGATAATCCATGAACTGCAGTACGAAGTTCTCGCGTGAGTCCGAGATGGGGAAGTTTTCGGCGAATACCTTAAACAGGCCTTCGTCGGTGCGGCTTTCGGCCGCCGTCTCCAACTGGAAGAAATCCATGAACGAGCGAACCTGCACGTCCAGGAAATCCGGATACTCGATAACTTTCTTAATCTTGGCGAAATTGATTCGCTCGTCGGCTTTCTGCAAAGCCTGTGCTTTCGGTGTAGCCAATGCGTTGAAGGTTAAAAATGGACACTGAAGCGTACTATACTATCGGCAAACCCTGCCGCGCCCTCGTCCGTTACCCGTAGGCACAAAAAGCCGCAATGCGGCGTCTGGGGGCAATTTGATAAAGCTTGTAGCCTACAAACAGGAAAAGACCTGGCTTAGTTGCCAGGCCTATCCTTAATTGTATGAGAAAGCGCGGGGCAGCTTACTTAACTTCTACTTCAGCGCCGGCTTCTTCCAGTTGCTTTTTCAGGCCTTCAGCCTCATCCTTGGTAACACCTTCTTTCAGGGGCTTGGGAGCACCGTCAACCAGTTCTTTGGCTTCTTTCAGGCCCAGACCGGTCAGGTCTTTCACCAGCTTCACTACTGCCAGCTTGCTAGCGCCAGCCGACTTCAGGATTACGTCGAAGGCCGTCTTCTCTTCGGGAGCGTCAGCAGCAGCGCCAGCGCCACCACCAGCTACCATTACGGGAGCAGCAGCAGCAGGCTCAATGCCATACTCGTCCTTCAGGATAGTAGCCAGTTCGTTTACTTCTTTCACCGTCAGGTTAACGAGCTGCTCAGCGAATGCTTTCAAATCTGCCATTTCTGTAGATTGTTAAAAAAGAGGGGGTTGTTGAATTTGATTTAGGGAGAAAAAGGTAGGGGCAATTAAGCAGCCGCCTCTTCTTTTTCGGAAAGCGTCTTGAGGATGCCGGCCAGTTTGTTGCCACCGCTCGACAGAGCGCTGATAACGTTTTTGGCGGGCGACTGGAGCAGACCGATAACTTCACCGATAAGCTCGTTTTTGCCTTTCAGCGTGCTCAGGGTCTCGAGCTGGTTAGCACCCAGGTAGATGCTAGCGTCGATGTAAGCACCCTTCAGAGCAGGCTTGGGCTCTACGTTCTTGCCGTAGTTCTGAGCCTTATAGAAGTCCTTCAGCAGTTTGCCGGGAGCGTTGCCAGCCTCTTTCGAGAACAGTACACCCGACTGGCTTTTCAGCGCTGCATCCAGTTCTGCCGTGTCGGTGCCCAACGTATCGAGTGCCTTACGGATCAGCGTGTTCTTGTACACTTTGAACTCCAGGCCACGGTTGAAGCACAACCGGCGGAATTCGTTGATTTTCGCCACCGACATTCCCGAAGCATCGGTAATGTAGAACGCGTTGTGCGATTGAAACTTTTCGCTCAACTCGTCGACGAGGGCTTGTTTTTCTTCCCGGGTCATATCGTCTTGATTGTGAATTAAGCGGAAGTAACCGTGGTGTCAACCGGAACGGCGGGGCTCATCGTGCTGCTCAGCGTGATGCTCTTGATGTAAGTACCTTTGGCCGACGAAGGCTTCAGACGCTGAAGCGTCTGGATTACTTCGATGGCGTTTTCAGCCAGCTTCTGGTCATCAAAAGACACTTTGCCGATGCTGGTGTGAATGATACCGGTTTTGTCAACTTTGAAGTCGATTTTACCAGCCTTCACTTCCTGCACTGCCTTGGCTACGTCGGTCGTTACCGTACCCGACTTGGGGTTTGGCATCAGACCACGGGGACCAAGTACGCGACCCAGGCGACCTACTTTAGCCATTACCGACGGCATCGTGATAATCACGTCGATGTCGGTCCAGCCTTTCTCGATCTTCGAGATGTAGTCGTCCAAGCCTACGAAATCAGCGCCAGCAGCGGTAGCTTCGGCTTCCTTATCAGGAGTAACCAGAGCCAGAACGCGTACGGTTTTGCCGGTACCGTGGGGCAGCGTGGCGACGCCACGAACCATCTGGTCGGCTTTGCGGGGGTCAACGCCCAGACGTACGTCGATGTCAACGGAAGCGTCAAACTTGGTGTAGGTAATGTCCTTCACCACTTTGGCTGCCTCAACAAGGTTGCGTACCTGCGTCAGGTCGTGTTTGGCAAGGGCTTCCTTGCGCTTTTTGCTAACTTGTGCCATCAGTTTTCTTCTCCTTTAAAGTTATTCAGCAAAGGGAGAATCGCCCTTGATGGTAATACCCATGCTGCGGGCCGTACCTGCCACCTGCTTCATGGCCGACTCCACCTGGAAGGCGTTCAAGTCGGGCATTTTCACTTCGGCGATGGTGCGGATTTGGTCCCACGTAACCGAACCTACCTTGTTCCGGTTAGGCTCTTTCGAACCACCCTGGAGCTTGGCAGCTTCCAGCAGCATTACTGGCGCCGGAGGGGTTTTCACAACAAAGTCAAAGGACTTGTCGGTGTACATGGTGATCAATACGGGACATACTTGGCCGGCCTTATCCTGGGTGCGAGCGTTGAACTGCTTGCAGAATTCCATGATGTTAAGGCCTTTGCTACCAAGTGCAGGTCCAACCGGCGGCGAGGGGTTCGCAGCGCCTCCCTTTATCTGAAGCTTCAGATAACCTCTAATTTCTTTGGCCATTGGTTTGAAAGGCTTCGGGCTGTATGTCGTAACACAAGCAACCCTCCGTTTTATTTTATGTGTGCTCTAGTGGAAGCCCCGCCGGCTCAGAGCGAATAACCGACGACGTTCTTTGCAGAAGTTAGATCAGAGAGCGTAGAAACAGGAGGAGTCCCCTACTTCTACGCTCTCGTCTGGTACTATCTGACTTATGATTCTTTCTCGACCTGGGTGTAGCTCAACTCCATGGGCGTGCTACGGCCAAATATTTTCACAATTACGTTGAGCTTCTTCCGCTCTTCGAATACTTCCGAAACGTTGCCCGAGAAGCCGCTGAAGGCTCCATCGACTACTTTCACCAGCTCTCCTACTACAAAAGGCGTCTCAAGGCTGGCCGTTTCTTCTTCTGCTTCGTCAACGATGCCCAGAATCCGATTTACTTCGGACAGGCGCAGCGGAATTGGCTTAGTGTTGGTGCTCTTGCCTTCTTTGTCGCTCAGGAAACCAATTACCCCAGGAGTGCTGGTAATAATGTGGTCAACTTCGCCGTGGGTCAGATCGGCGTGGATCAAGATGTAACCGGGGAAGAAGTTCCGCTCTCGAACGCGCTTCTTGCCGTTGCGCATCTCGTAAACCTTCTCAGCCGGAATTAATACTTGAGGAACCAGATCCGATAGACCGTGGCGGCCAATCTCGGTTTCCAAGTATTGCTTGGCTTTCTTCTCCTGTCCGCTAACCGAGCGAACCACGTACCACTTCAACTCTCCCATCTCTACTGAATTCGATTAACGGAATGAGTTGTAAAACGCTTCGAGGCTTTTATTGAACACAACGTCCATAATGCCTACAACGGCGGCAAACACGAGCGAACCGATGAGCACCAGACCGGCACTCTTCTGCAGTTCCTCAAAAGAAGACCACGTTACCTTGTAACGCATCTCCTCCGTGGTATCGCGGAAATATTTCGTCAGCTTGCTCATGGTGCCGATTTTGGCTTTAACTACTGCGGTTACTTCTCCGTAACCAATCTTGCACGGGCGGAGAGATTCGAACTCCCATCAAAGGTTTTGGAGACCTCTATTCTACCCTTGAACTACGCCCGTGTATGCGTCCCTTTCTCAGTAAAGCCGGATTGGGACTGCAAATGTACTGAACTCTTTATACAAAACAAATCCGCCCCTGAAAAAATCAGAGGCGGATTGTATTGATTTACTGGATATCCAGCAGAAACTAGTCGAGGATTTCAGTTACCTGACCGGCACCTACCGTACGGCCACCTTCGCGGATAGCGAAACGCAGACCTTTCTCCATTGCCACCTTGTTGATCAGCTCAACTTGGATGGTGATGTTGTCACCAGGCATTACCATTTCAACACCTTCTGGGAGGGTGATGATACCGGTAACGTCGGTGGTACGCAGGTAGAACTGGGGACGGTAGTTGTTGAAGAAGGGCGTGTGACGGCCACCTTCCTCTTTCGACAGTACGTACACCTCAGCTTTGAACTTCTGGTGAGGAGTTACCGAGCCGGGCTTGCAGATAACCATACCACGACGGATGGCTTCTTTTTCAATGCCACGGAGCAGCAGACCTACGTTGTCACCAGCTTCGCCACGGTCGAGGATCTTGCGGAACATCTCAACACCGGTTACGGTCGACTTCAGGCCTTCAGCACCCATGCCGAGGATGTCAACTTGCTCACCCGAGTTGATGATACCACGCTCGATACGGCCGGTAGCTACCGTACCACGACCCGTGATAGAGAATACGTCCTCTACGGGCATCAGGAAGGGCAGGTCGGTCAGACGAGCAGGAATCGGAATGAACGAGTCAACAGCGTCCATCAGTTCTTCGATCTTAGGAACCCAGTTGGCATCGCCATTCAGGCCGCCCAGAGCCGAACCCTGGATAACAGGAATGTTGTCACCGTCGAAGTCATAGAACGAAAGCAGTTCGCGGATTTCCATTTCCACCAGCTCGAGCAGCTCGGGGTCATCCACCATGTCCACTTTGTTCATGAACACTACAAGCTGAGGTACACCTACCTGGCGAGCCAGCAGGATGTGCTCACGCGTCTGGGGCATCGGACCGTCGGTAGCAGCTACTACGAGGATAGCGCCGTCCATCTGGGCAGCACCCGTTACCATGTTCTTCACATAGTCAGCGTGACCGGGGCAGTCAACGTGAGCGTAGTGACGGTTTTCGGTAGCGTACTCTACGTGAGCGGTGTTGATGGTGATACCACGCTCTTTTTCTTCGGGAGCATTGTCGATCGAAGAGAAGTCACGCTTAGCAGCCAAACCTTTGTTCGCCAGTACCGTGGTGATAGCAGCAGTCAGGGTGGTTTTGCCGTGGTCGACGTGCCCGATCGTACCGATGTTCACGTGCGGCTTGGAACGATCAAAATTTTCTTTGGCCATTGTAAAGAGATTAAGAGGAGATTTTGAGGGGATGAGAGTAAAACGCGACTGAGCTATACTACAAGAAAGCGAAACGCAGCTCCACCTAGGGCCTGCACGTCGCTTTACCTGTTTGACAGATCCAAACAGTGCAGTCGCGCTGCTCCGTCGGTATTTGTAATGTAATGTGAGCCATTTATGGGATTTGAACCCATGACCTCTTCCTTACCAAGGAAGTGCTCTACCACTGAGCTAAAACGGCTTATTCTGTTATACTCGGGATTTGCTTGTGAGCGGGAGACGAGGTTCGAACCCGCGACCTGCAGCTTGGAAGGCTGCCGCTCTACCAACTGAGCTACTCCCGCGTTTGTGAGCTTCAAAATAGAGATTCGGCAAGTTCAGCTTACCAAATCTCTATTCCAAACTTTACTTACTGTGGGGGTAACAGGACTCGAACCTATGAACCCGAAGGAGGTGAGTTACAGTCACCCGCAATTGCCGCTATGCGATACCCCCAGTTAGTTTTTCAGCACCATTTGCGCTGAATGTTTCTCCTTTAAAACCAGCCCTTGAAGTGGGGTGGTTGCTAAAGGAGTTGCAAAATTAGGCACTTTCTGATGCAAATCAAGTCTATCGAAAAAAATCGTTGCAATATTTTTCTGATAGCAGTCCTGATTTTTCGTTGTTTTAGAAGCTAAGCCACTGATTTCGGAGCACTAACGAGTGCCATTACTGCCCCGAAAATCAGTGTGAATTTTTCTTAAAATTTATTGGAGCAAGCTGTAGAATGCCTTCAACTGGCTGTCTTTCTCCTTGGCTTTGATATCCTGCAGCACAGGTTTTAAACTGGGCGTACTAGCTACAAGCGTGTTCAAAGCGCGGTATGCGCCCAGCTTCACGGCATAGTTGCGATGGGTACGAGCCAGCATTTCGAGCTTTTGAATACCCTTCTCGCGCTCAATTGGGGGAATCCGGGTCATCAGGGTGCCGAAGTTCTGCAGGTAGTTGTATAGGTCATCTTCGGGCACATCGTTGAGGCGACGCAGGAACCAGGGGTAATGGTCCAGATTGCCGTTAAGCGAATAGTAGTTGGCCAGAGCGCTGAGCACCATAGTACTGCTAGTTTCCTGCATGGAATTGATCCGCTCCCGGGTTCCGACAGTAGGTGCTTTGGTAAGGGCATTTATAGCGGCGCTAGCCACCAAGTAAGAACTATCGTTGAGCGCTACGCTATAGACGTCGCCGAAGTCTTCGTTGGGAAAGGTCGAGAGCGTAGCCAAAGCCGTAGCCCGAACTTGGCTTTTTACATCGCCGGCAGCTACGCGCTTAATGTCTTTACGCACCGCATTGCCTTCAGGTCCTTTGTACTTGCGCAAGGCTTCTAGGGCGGCGTTACGCACGGCCCAAAAATTATCATTCAGAGCATTGCGCAACAGACCACTTACCGCCAAGTCTCCTACTTTACTGCGTAGGCCATCAATGGCCTCGTATTTCTGCAAGTAGTTGCGGGCATTATAGTACTGGAACATCAGTTCATCCTGATTACGCTCCTCCTGAATTTTGGCAAGCAGTTGCCCTTCCGAGTCAAACTTGACCAGATTAGGGCGCTGGGGAGCGGCCCATTGAAACGTCTGGTCCGCTTTGGTAACAACGATGCGCGTATCGGTAGCCTGCTTATTAATCCAGGTGGTAACCGTGACGGGCAGGCGGTAAATGGGCGTAAAGGTCGAGTCCTGGATTTGCTGGACCCGCATGGTCACCTGACCGTTATTGTACGTATGGGTGACGCGCAACTCCGGATGGCCACGCTGCATAAACCATTGGTCGAAAAACCACATTAGGTCTTCTCCGGTGGTTTCTTCGAAGGCAATACGCAGCTTAGCTATCTCGGAAGCCGAAAACTTATTGCTGGTCAGATACCGGTTGAGCGAAGCATAAAAGGCCTCGTCGCCCACGTATTTGCGCAGCATGTGCAGCACCCGCCCCCCCTTGTCATAGGAATGTCGATCGAACATGTCTTCCCGTTCGGCATAGCGGTAGCGGATCAGAGGCTCCCGTTTGCTTTCGGCTTCACTTAGGTATTGGTTCAGTTTTTCCTGCTGCACCAGCTCGGCAGCATCGGCACCGTACTTGTTTTCGGCCCAAAGCAGCTCAGAATAATCAGCAAAGGCTTCGTTCAAAGGCAGGTTGCTCCAGCTTTCGGCCGTTACGTAGTCGCCAAACCACTGGTGAAACAACTCGTGGGCAATGGTACCTTCAGTAATGTAGGTTTTGTCCAGCAGTTCCCGGGACGTCAGCTGGGTCCATTCCTGGCGAATGGTTGTAGCGGAGGTATTCTCCATGGCCCCCGACACAAAGTCACGGATAGACACTTGAGCATACTTTTCCCAGGGAAAATCCACGCCCAACTTCTTGGAGAAGAAGTCCAGCATGGCCGGCGTATTGCCAAAAATGGTTTTGGCCGTGCTCTGAAACGCAGGTTCAACGTAATAATCCACGGCTTTACCGCGCCAGGAGTCATTGACAACGGCAAAGTCGCCGACGGCCATCATGGTTAGGTAGGGCGCCGCTGGCAGGCTCTGCTTCCATACGTCGGTGCGGGTGCCGTCAGCATTTTTCTTGGAGGAAATCAGCAGGCCGTTCGACAGCGTCTTGTATTGCGCGTCCACGGTCATGGCAATTTCCTGGGTCATGCGCTGATTGGGCTTATCAATCGTCGGAAACCAGCAGGAGTTGGCTTCCGTCTCGCCCTGGGTCCAGATCTGCTTGGGCTTATTTTTCTCCGTACCGAGCGGGTTGATAAAATACAGACCTTTATTGCCGGTAATGGCCGCGCTTCCCCCCTGCTCCAGCTCATTGGGTTTAGCGGTATAGCTGATGCGAATCTGATAGGGCTCAGTGCGGGCGTACTGCCGGTCGAGCGTAATTGTAAGCTTACGCTTATCGTAGGTATAGTTCAGATTTTTCTCTTTTCCCCCAGCCAGCAGCCGTACGCTTTTGATGTCGAAGCCTTTGGCGTCGAGCACCACTTGGCTCTGGGGGTAGAAGTGCGGACGTAGCGTGAGGGAGGCCGTACCGAGCAACCACTGTTTAGCCCAATCGAAACGCACGTCAAGCTTGGTATCCAGCAAGTCGGTTACGATTGTAGCGGCCGGCTGCACCGGATTGGTAGGGGGCAGCCATGAGGGTACGATGACAGTACTCGTAGCGGATTCCGTAGCTGGTAGTTCGGCAGCAGGCGCAGCTTTCTTACGTACGGCACTCTTTTCCGAAGAAGGCTTTACCGATTTAGCAGTCTGCGCCGGAGCTGTCAGATGGCACGTAAGGACCAGGCCAAGAATGCCGAGGACCGAATATTTCATGCAGTGAGGCAATAGGGGTAAGTGGGCTAAAGTTCCGAAAATATTTCAGATTTGGCCTATCTTTAAGCCCTTTTCCGCCCATCTGCCCCCTCTCTATGCTACAGGTAAGCACCGGTTCCAATCAGACCTGGGATGTTGATTATCGTCCCAACGGCTCCACACTCGTTAACGGTGAGCCGTTTAGTTGGGACTTGGTTTCACTGGGAAATGGCCGCTACCATCTGCTGCACGAGGGTCGCTCGTATTCGGCTGAGGTTATCAGCACTGACTATACGGCCAAAACTTTCGTGCTCAAGCTCAACGGTCAGCTCATCGAGCTGCAGGCCAAAGACCGGTTCGATTTGCTGCTCGATAAGCTTGGAATGAGCAATGCAGCGGCCAGCAAGGTAAACGAGCTCAAGGCGCCCATGCCTGGCCTGATTGTCGCCATCCGGGTTGAGGCCGGTCAGCAGGTACAGAAAGGCGACCCGCTATTGGTGCTCGAAGCCATGAAAATGGAAAACATCCTCAAAGCTCCCGGCGACGGAACGGTAGGCAGCATCAAAGTCGGGCTGCGCGACAACGTGACGAAAGGCCAGGTGCTCATTCAATTCAGCTAAGTTTTTAACCTGTTCCTCGTTTGCCAGTATACCGGTGGGAGGTCTGGCCTCTGCCCTGGTGGGCTGCTTTGCAAACGAGTAACATATTCACGCTTAACCCTCCACCCTTTGAAGTACAACCGAATTCTGCTAAAACTGAGCGGTGAGGCCCTGATGGGTCAGCAGCAATATGGCATTGATGCGGTCCGCCTGATGCAATACGCCGAGGAAATCAAGACGGCCGCGGCAACCGGTACGCAGGTAGCCGTCGTCATTGGCGGGGGCAACATCTTCCGGGGCGTGCAAGCCGAAGCCTTTGGCCTCGACCGGGTACAGGGCGACTATATGGGCATGCTGGCGACGGTCATCAACTCGATGGCTCTGCAAAGCGCCCTGGAAAAACTCGACGTCAATACGCGCCTGCTCTCCGGAGTTACCATTCAGCGTGTGTGTGAGCCCTACATCCGCCGCCGCGCCCTGCGTCACCTCGAAAAAGGCCGGGTAGTCATCTTCGGTGCCGGCATTGGGTCCCCCTATTTCACTACCGACTCGGCCGCGTCATTGCGGGCCATCGAAATTGAGGCCGATGTGGTGCTGAAAGGCACCCGCGTAGACGGCATTTATACAGCTGACCCAGAGAAAGACCCTACGGCCACGCGCTACCCGGAAATCACCTTTGATGAGGTAATGGAAAAAAACCTCAACGTGATGGACATGACGGCCTTCACCCTCTGCAAGGAAAACAACCTGCCCATCATCGTATTCGACATGAACAAGCCCGGCAACCTGCAACGCCTGATTGAAGGCGAAACGGTAGGCACCCGGGTTTCGATGAACGGCTCGAACGCGCCAAAGCCCGATGGCAAGCACAGCACCCTGCAGCCTTCCCTACCTACTCCTACCAAGCAGGCCTAAGATATTTTGAATGCTGGAGGTTGAAGGAGCAAGTCTTCGTTCAGTTGCCAGCATTCCTGTTATTTAACCTTCAACATTCAACACTTAACCTTTCAAAAGTGGACGAAGAAATTCAGTTTTACCTCAGCGAAGCCGAAGAGTCGATGGGCAAGTCGCTGCAGCACACCAGCCTCGAGATGAGCCGCATCCGGGCCGGTAAAGCGTCGCCCGCCATGCTGGACGGCCTGCGGGTGGACTACTATGGCACTCCTACGCCGGTTAGCCAAGTAGCGAATATCTCTACTCCCGATGCCCGTACCATCTTCATCAAGCCCTGGGAGAAGAATATTATTGCCGAGGTAGCCAAAGCCATCAAAAACAGTGACCTGGGCCTGAACCCCCAGTCGGATGCCGAGGGCGTGCGCCTGAACATTCCGCCCATGACCGAAGAGCGTCGCCGCGACCTAGTGAAGCAGGCCAAGACCGAAGCTGAATCAGGCAAAGTACGTATCCGCGGTATCCGTAAGGATGTGAATGACGCCTTGCGCAAGCTGCTGAAAGACGGAGCCGCCGAAGACTCTATCAAGGACGCTGAAGCCAAAGTGCAGAAAGCCACCGACTCCTATATCAGCAAAGTAGATGATCTGCTGAGTAAGAAGGAAGCGGAAATCATGACCATCTGATTAGCCCATTCCTTGAATAAAAAAGCCCCGACAGTTACCTGCCGGGGCTTTTTGGTTGTATGACTTTTCTAACGCCAGAAGCCTTTTGCCAGGATTTGAGTTTCTACTGCTTCAGGTACCAAGTACCGAATTGACTTACCAGTGTGCACACAGTCGCGAATAAAGGTGGCTGATATGTCCAGAAGCGGAGCCTCCACTACCTGGACGCCGGGATGGGCATTTACGTCGGTGGCATCTACGCCGGGCCGGGGATAAACGTACACGGCGTATTCCGCCAAAATCCGGTCTGACTGCTTCCACCGGGGCAAGCCCGGCAGGTTGTCTTCGCCCATAAGCAGTACGAAACTGTGGTCGGGATAGCGGCGGTGCAGCTCGTCCAGCGTATCAATCGTGTAGCTGGGCTTAGGCATATCGAATTCGATGTCCAAGGCCCGAAGCCGGTCGTTGTGCTGAATGGCTAAGCTTACCATATCAAACCGCTCCTGTTCTCCCAGCATCTCCTGTCCTACCTTGAACGGACTCTGGGGCGACACAACCAGCCACACTGCATCCAGATCGGTATGCGTGGCCATGAAGTGGGCCAGAATCAGGTGACCGGTATGGATAGGATTAAAGGAGCCGAAGAGCAACCCTATTTTAGGTGTTGGCTTCACACAATAGCGGGTTCGGCAGTAATAAAGTCGTGCACCAGCTTGGCAGCCTGCTCAGTGGCATGGTCTAGGTCATCATTAACCACCGTGACATCAAAACGGTCTTCGAAGGTGAGCTCGAAATTGGCTTTGTAAAGGCGGGCTGAAATACTAGAAGCCGAGTCGGTGGCACGGGTGCGCAGACGCTGCTCCAGTACTTCCAGGGACGGGGGCTTTACAAAAATGGCCAAGGCACGGTCTTTGTAAAACTCCTTGATGCTTAAGCCGCCTTTCACGTCTACGTCTAGAATAGCGTGCTTGCCGCTCTCCCAGATACGCTCAATCTCGGATTTAAGAGTACCATAGAAGGCACCCTCGTACACTTCTTCCCACTCTACAAACTCGTCGTGACGAATCTTCTCCTGGAATTCCTGGACAGAAATGAAGTAATAGTCTTTGCCATTGGCTTCGGTGCGGCCGCGCTTATCGCGCGTACAGGCCGAAATGGAAAAGCTCAGCTCCGGAATTTGTTCCATAAGCCGGTGGACGATAGTAGTCTTACCGGCACCGGACGGAGCCGAAAAAGCGATGATTTTACCCTGCATGGGGTAAAATTAGGCCATTTCTGCTTGAACGCGCGCTAAAATTGTTTGCGAAAGCGAAGTTGGCACGCCTTTCCGCCCTACGTGCTGGGACAGGAAGTCGATGAAAATCTGCTGCTTGCCGATGCTATCAAAGCAAGGGGAGCAATCTTCGGCATGGTTGACAAAGTATTCCTCATCTTCCACGCTAGGCTCGTGGCCTACGATGATTTGGTCGAGAATTGTATTCACGCGTTCACAATCGGCCCCTTCCACTTGAGAAGCAGCTTGCTGATTGGTTGATGTAGTAGCAGTGTTTTCCATAACCGAGCCCGGTATTAAAGTTTATTCGTTTTCGTCCTCAACATCAGAGCCGTCGATATCGTTACCGTAGCCCATTGATTTTGCGTATTTTTCTAATTTCTCCTTCAAAAAATTGCGCGCCCGATGCAGGCGGGAGCGGACAGTCCCGATCGGAATATCCAAAACTTTCGCCATTTCCTCATAAGTAAACCCTTCCAGGTCGCAGAGGATAATGACGGTGCGAAAGTCAACGGGCAGAGAATTCAGAGCGCTGGCGACTTCATCACCGATAAGGTCGCGCACGGCCTGCTGCCGCATATCTGACGACGTGCTACCCGCGTCGCCTTCGGCCTCCACGTCTTCGGTATTGTAGTAGCCCTCTATTTCGCTGTAGTCAACTTTAGCGGGCTGCTTACTCTTTTTCCGGAAGTCGTTGATGAACGAATTTTTCAGGATGCGAAACAGCCACGCTTTGGCGTTGGTTCCCTGCTCGAAGTACTCAAAGAAGCGGTAGGCCTTCAAATAAGTCTCCTGGACGAGGTCGTTGGCATCGTCCTCGTCGAGGGTGAGGCGGAAGGCAAAGTTGTACAGCGAATCGAGCACAGGCATCAATTCCGCCTGAAAACGGCGGTCTTTTTCCTCTTTGCTCAACTTCGGAACCCGTTCGGGAGAATCGCTCATGGGCGCTAAAAGATTGCGGCTACGCTAGATTAAAAAATAGCAGCCGTGTAAACAAATGTACAGATTATACTAATCCGCTCAAGAAGGGTTTTGTTGGACCATTCGAACCTCCCTTTCCGTGCTTACTACGAGAAAGCCGTAAAGAAATACGAAAAGGTTGAAGCCAATCTGGACTTCCAACAGGGAATCGACCAGCATGGCCGCCCCTAGTATCACGAGGAAATGCACTACGTACGGGTTCTGCCGCATTGCGGGTTGCAGCAGAGGTGTAAGAAGAACCAGCAACCAAAGAAATAGTCCGACTAGCCCGCTGGCCACCAAGTAGTGTAAGTACTGATTATGAATCATGGCCCGATGTTCGGCGCGTAGTCCATAATCCCGCCAGGAGTACTCCTGCATCATGGCATCGAAAGCATCGGCTGGGCCTACCCCCAGCCAGGGGCTACGCGCCGCCACGGCCTGCGCAGTTTGCCAGGCAGCCAAGCGCTGTGACAGGGAGGAGCTGTTGATATCGTGGCCTTCCAGAAACTGGTTTACATCGTGGAGAGAACCGCCTACCCGCCGCTGAATCGAAGGCAGGTTAGTATAAGCCAGATAAGGCACTGCCAGCAGGCAAACCAGCAGTGCCAGTCCAGCCAGTACCTGGCGGTTGATGACCACTAGCACGACATCGACGAGCAGCATGGCATAGAAGGCCAACAGGCCGGTGCGGTATGCCAACACGTGCAAGACAACTGCGCAGGCCAGTACTGCCCCGCGGAGTACCCAGCGCAGAATGGCTGGAGCCTGCGCTTCGCGTTGGAGCAAAAAGCCAAAGTACACGGCCAATACCAGCATGATGCTGAAGTGGATATGGAAAATACGGGTAACGGAAGCTATGTTCTGGCCTGTTTCGATAAGGTAGTTGGCTTCTGTGGGGTTGAGCAGGTATTTCCACAGCGTAGCAAGGCCAATGAGTGAAATACCGATGGTGAAGAAACTGCCCACGGCGTAGCGCTGACGGGGACTGAGAGGAACGGCCAAGGAAAAAGCCAGCGGGACGCCCAGCAGCGGCAACTGGCGAAACACCTCGTGCCGCCACACGTCCCAGGCCGAGGTGTAGAAACCACTAGACAGGAGCAGTACATACAGCAAGGCCAGCCGAATAGCGGCTCCATTGCGTAGCCACCGTGGCACTTCCTGCCGAATAGCAGGATTCAGAAGCGCTGCTACCACGGCGGCCACGGGACTCAGGGATACCAGGGCCCGGGCGACAAACAAGCCCACTACCCCAGCCAAGCAAGCTACCAGCAGCAAATATTGGGAAAGTCGACCATCGTAGTAAGCGCTACGCACCGTATTTCCCGGGGAGGAAAATGTCATATACAGAAGAAAGGCGCAATAACGTTAGGATAAACCAGAGGGCAGCGGGGCCCAGCTCAGGACTAGGTGGGCCACCTGCAAGGGCGCAAGGGCTTTGATGCAGGTACACGCCGCAGGCTGCTGGCGGCAGTCAGAGCAGTCGGGCCGGTCGAAGACCAGGTACTCGGCATGTGCTCCGAGCGGGGCCCATCTTCCGGGGTGGGTGGGCCGCATGGGTGGGTACAGGCCTAAGGCGTGCCGGCCCAGGGCAGCAGCCAAATGCAGTGGACCCGTACTGGCAGCTACCAACCCATCGGCAGCGGCAATACAGCTGAGCAACTGCGCCAGGGACAATTGCCCGGTCAGGTTGCCGGCTAGATAAGCAGCGTGTTCCTCAAGCCAAGTGGCCAACTCTTCCCCTTCCGCTACTGTCCCGGTAACGAATACCCGGTGACCGGCCTCATGCAGCAGCTTGGCCAGCGTGCCAAAATGGTCGAGGCCCCATTCCCGGGCGCTACCGCGGGAGCGAGGATGCAAAATGACGTTAAGTTGTCCGGCACGCCGAGCAGCCAGCAGCTGGTGCACGGCGGTGGGCAACGGCTCGGTAGCCTGCAGCCGGACCAAAGGCACCAGCTCGTCTAGCGCACCTTCCTGCGCCAAGCCCAGCGGCTGCAACAGCTTCACGTTCAGTTGCGCTTCGTGTAGTACCGAGTTGCGGCGGCTCAGCGCTACCAGGCGGTTGCAGGTAAGCCAGTGAATCCAGCGGTTGCGAGTACCAATGCGCACGGGAATTCCCGCTTTTTGCGCCAGCCGGGCCAGCACCTTGTTGGGATATACGTGTACAATGGCCTCGGCTTTATAGGAGCGCAGGGCGGCTACTTGCTCAGCTTCGCTATGCTTGAGCAATTCGTCATAGTTCAGAAAAGCATCGACCCAGGGGCAGGCTTCGGCCACAGCCTGGGTGTAGGTGCGACCAATAAGCACTACCTGGCAGCCAGGCATGTGTTGCTTGAGCAAACCACACACGGGCAGCGTCAGGACTACGTCGCCAATGGCATCGGTGCGGCTGATGAGGAAGGTTCTCATACGGGCTGAGTGGCGGAAGCCGGTTTGGTACGCAGCTTGGCAAATTTGAGAAAGACTCCCCAGGCGGAAATCGTGGCGATGCACAGCCCGGCAAATCCGTCGAGAAAACCTAGCCGGAAAAAGTAGCCGTGCACAAACTTCCAGACGGGTTTGAGCAGCAGATGAAACAGCGTAACCCGGGTTTTACCACGTAGGGCCAGCTCGGCGGCCGAAATGCTGGTGAACCGGTTGAGCTGACTTACATGCTGCTCCACGGAATGGTAGGAATAGTGCAGCGCGTCGCCGGCCAGCAGGCCTACCGTCTGCCCGGCGGCTACCTCAAACCGCTCGTGCAGCAGCAGGCCTACCCACTGCCCCAGGCGCCGGTCGTAGAGGCGCAGCTTCCGGTCGGGGTACCAGCCACCGTGCCGCACCCAGCTTCCGCAATAGTTGGTGAGGCGGGCTAGGGTGTAGCCCGCGTGCTGCCAGTTGGCCTTTACGACCTGAATGGAAGCCCGTAGCTCGTCGGTGAGGACCTCATCGGCATCGAGCTGCAACACATAGTCGTGGCGGGCCTGGGCAGTGGCGTAGTTTTTCTGCTCGACGTAGCCCTCGAAAGCATGCTGAATAACCCGGGCCCCATGCTGCCGACAGATTTCCAGCGTGCGGTCAGTAGAAAAGGAGTCGACTACCACCACGTCGTCGGCCACATCCTGCAGCGCTTCCAGGCAGCGGCCGATATTCGCTTCTTCGTTGAAGGTGATGATGACGACGGAAAGAGAAATCAACATGGGGTAGCAAAAATACGTGTTCCAAACTCCCCTAGCTAACCTCACATTTAAACTCATCTTATCATCTGATGAATGCTATTTGTTACTTTGCATTCTTAAGAATCTTAACCGTTGTTCTATGATCTATATTCTGTGGTCCTTTCTGAATCTAACAGCTTATTTGGTTCTGCTCTACTTATTTCTTCAAGCTACCAATCTGATAAGACAGCACTTTAGTCTGGGAACTGCCCTTCTTTTCTTTTTTGGTCTAGCTGCTATCTACAGCAGTATGTCTCTCAACTCACAAGCCTCGTCGGCGCCAAATCTCCTTTCTGGCGCATCACCTGATGCACCTGTAGGCAACGGTAGTGCTGTGAAAGAAATAAGTCTGGAAAGCAACACACTTTCTCTTGTCGCGGAATACTATAAGCAGGATTCCGTAATTCGGCCCCGGGGATTGTATGCAGCCATTGCTGGTCTTACGCTTGGCCACCGGTGGCAGCCATCAGCAGGAAGTCTGACGCAGCATGGCAATCAGCTACGCTACCAGCTAACCATGGTGCATGATTGGCGACTACTCGGCAATACCATTTATATCAGTCCGCCTCTCGTGCTAACCGGAACTATGTCTAAGCTCAGTCAGTAAGAAGCGGGCAAAAGAAAACCCCAACTAGCAATTGCCAGTTGAGGTTTTGGTTAGTGCGTTGTACGCAGAAGGCCTAGTAGCGGTACAGGTCCGACTTGAACGGGCCTTGTACTTCTACGCCGATGTAGCTGGCCTGCTTGGGCTTCAGCTCATCCAGCTCCACCCCAATTTTGGCCAAGTGCAGACGGGCTACTTTCTCGTCGAGGTGCTTGGGCAGGGTGTACACCTTGTTCTCGTAAGCGGCCGAGTTCTGCCACAGCTCCAGCTGCGCCAGCGTCTGGTTGGTAAACGAGTTCGACATCACGAACGAAGGGTGACCCGTAGCGCAGCCCAGGTTTACGAGGCGGCCTTCAGCCAGGATAATTACTTCCTTGCCGTCGATGTTGTAGAGGTCAACCTGGGGCTTCACCGTGTCCTTGGTGTGGCCGTAGTTCGAGTTCAACCAAGCCATGTCAATCTCATCGTCGAAGTGGCCGATGTTGCAGACAATAGCTTTGTCCTTCAGGGCGCGGAAGTGCTGCTCGGTGATGATGTCGCAGTTGCCGGTAGCTGTCACTACGATGTCCGCTTCCTTAATAGCATTCTCCATACGCTTCACTGCGTAACCGTCCATGGCGGCCTGCAGGGCGCAGATGGGGTCAATTTCGGTTACAATAACGCGGGCACCGGCACCACGCAGCGAAGCGGCAGTACCTTTCCCGACGTCGCCGTAACCGGCCACCACGGCAATTTTGCCGGCCATCATTACGTCGGTAGCGCGGCGGATAGCGTCCACGGCCGACTCTTTGCAGCCGTACTTGTTATCAAACTTCGACTTGGTAACTGAGTCGTTGATGTTGAAGGCGGGCATGGGCAGCGTACCGTTTTTAACGCGGTCCAGCAGGCGCAGCACGCCGGTCGTGGTTTCTTCGGAAATGCCTTTGATGCCAGCGGCCAGTTCGGGGAAGCGGTCCAGGACCATGTTGGTCAGGTCACCGCCGTCGTCCAGAATCATGTTCAGGGGCTCGCGCTCTTCGCCGAAGTACAGCGTCTGCTCGATGCACCAGTTAAACTCTTCCTCGTTCATGCCTTTCCAGGCGTATACCGGAATACCAGCGGCGGCAATAGCAGCGGCGGCGTGGTCTTGGGTCGAGAAGATATTGCAGGACGACCAGGTGACGTCGGCACCCAGGGCGATAAGCGTTTCAATCAGAACCGCCGTTTGGATAGTCATGTGCAGGCAGCCGGCGATGCGCGCACCTTTCAGGGGCTGGGATGCACCGAACTCTTCCCGCAAGGACATCAAACCCGGCATTTCAGCCTCAGCCAACCGGATTTCTTTGCGGCCCCATTCGGCCAGCGACATGTCCTTTACTTTGTACGGAACGTACGTTTTCGTCGTGGTTTCAACCATGATGCAGAAGATATTTGCGATTCAACCACAAAGATACGGTTTTTGTTCGCGGGGTTATAAACCGCAAAAAAGCCCGGACCTGAGAGGTCCGAGCTTTCCGTTTCGAGGTCGGGTATAACCCTAACCTAGTTATTTTGCATGAGCACGGCGCGGGGCTTGCGCTCGGGGTCGAGGTTGTTGGCGTCGCCGCGTACTACGACCGTGTAGATTTTACCAGCTTCGTAAGTTTTGGTACCCGTGCCAGTGCCGCTGCCGTCACCTACCTGGTACACGGGCAAGCTGGGGTTACCGGCCGATACAGCCAGGTTCAGTGGTCCAGGGTTGATTTCAATAAAGTTGGAAACACCGGGGAAGGCTACATCCGGGATAATATCCGAGTAGCCCACGGCCAGCTGCTGGCTCAGGCGCAACGGACCAGTGGTGGCCAAGGCCAGGTTTACCAGACGAATCTTGGCTTTGTTGGCCGCTGGGGCCGTCAGGTCGTCGGGAGCTATTAGCCCGGCACCGTTGACGGTAGCGCTGGGCGTATACAAGAAGTAAGAATAGCTCTTATTATTCTCAATTTTGTACGAAGGCTGCGTCACTACGTTCTGCCCCGAGGAAGCCACGTTTACCTTGAAAATCTGGTCCCCGGTATTGAGGTTGGTGTAAGAGCTGTTTTGACCGTACGCTAGCGAGGCTTTTTCGGCGTCGCCGGCCAGTACCTTCACGGGTACGTTGATGCCGGCAGCACCATTTACCACTACGACGCGGCCTTGCTCGGGAGCGGGAGTTGCAGAATCTTCGTCATCGCCGCAGCCAGTAAAAGCCAATGCAGCAGGGATAACCGCCCAAATAAAACGGCGCTGCAGGATGTTTAATGAGGTTTTCATAAGCAGAGAAAGGAAGGTAGGTGCAAATTCAACTGCCGACAGAACGTAAGACCAATGCCTTTTGTTGGATGGGGGCAATAAACTTTTCTAGACGAATAGGATTTTTTCCTCGACCAACGGCCTAGTAGTCTATTGTACAGAGCGCTATATTTGCATTCACGCCTATTCTACCTTTGCAACCCTCCATGTCGCTTCTTCGTCGCACCACTATTGTGCTAGGCCTCTCTTTGTCTTCGCTGACCGGATTTGCCCAGCAGGCGCCTGCTACTGCCCCTCCCGTTATCCGGCTCAGCCCGGAAGATCAGGCCCGGGGTCTGAACGGTCCGCAGCGAAACTTCTTTTTCGTGGCCGGCCAAGGCACGCGAGAAGAGGACTACCAAAATGCCGGCTTTTTTGGACAGCGCCTGCGCCCCTATCTGAAGGGCAACGAGGAAGCGCTGGCCAGCCTGAACAGCTACCGGCTGAACAAGTGGATGTATCTGGGAGAGCGGCTCACCTTTGTGGGCGCGGTGGCTTTGTATAGTCAGCAAGTACTGTCTGGCGATGGTGACCAGCAGTATTTTAAGAACCCCCAGAAGGTAGCTATTGGGGTGGCAGCGGTAAGCCTGCTGTCCAATATTATTATTACCCGCCACACCAACGAGCATTTTCAGCGGGCGGTAGATGCGCACAACGCGGGGCTTTCGACGGCCCATACGGGCATACTGAACCGGCTGGCCCCGTCGGCTGTTGGTTTAGCAGCAGCACCTAGCGGCCATCCGCTGCTAGCTTTGCGCTGGAACGTGCGGTAAGCCGTTCGCGCTGTTTTCCCGTAATTGCCCTTCATGAACTATCCGCTTCCTGCAGCGGCCCGGCAGTACGTTGCCGACCATTTGCATGATGATCCTGCCACGCTGGCCCTCCAGGCCCGTCGCTACCCAGGCCTGCCCGTACCGGAACTGGTGCGCCAAATCCAGGCCCGCCAGAAAGCCCGTACCAAGCTGCCGGCCTGGGCCGATAACCCGGATTTGATTTTTCCGCCGGCTCTGTCGGTAGAGCAGGCATCCTCGGCCCGTTCGGCGGCCTTCAAAGCCAGTCTGGTCAGCGGCCAGCGGCTGGTGGACCTCACCGGCGGCTTTGGGGTTGATGCCTCCCACTTTGCCGCCCAGATTCCGGAGGTGCACTATGTGGAGCGGGACCCGAATCTGGTAGCTGTGGTGGAGTATAATCTGGCTCAACTGGGCATTACCAACATTACCTGCCACGCCAACGACGCGCTGAGCTTTCTGAAAAGCACGCCCGACACGTTCGACTGGATTTATCTGGATCCGGCCCGGCGCAATCCGGCCGACAAGAAGATTTACCGCCTGCAGGACTGTGAGCCCGACGTCCTACGGATTTTGCCCTTGCTGCTGCACAAAGGCAACCGGGTGCTGCTCAAGACCTCACCAATGCTGGACATCGAGCAGGCCTTGCTGGAGCTCAAGCAAGTGCGCCGCCTGTGGGTTGTGGCCGTGGATAACGAGTGCAAGGAAGTCCTGTACGAGCTGGGCCCCGAGCCAGCCGTGGATCCGGAGCGCTACACGGTAAATCTGCTGCGCAATGGTCAGCAGCAGGAGTTCCGGCTCAACAAGGCCCGCGAAACCCGCGCTATTGCCCGCTATGCCGAAGCCCAAGGGTATCTGTACGAGCCCAACGTAGCGGTACTCAAGGCCGGCGGCTTCAAAAGCGTGGGCACTGCCTTCGAGCTACTCAAACTGGGCCAGCACAGCCACCTCTACACTTCCGACACGCTGCGCTCCGACTTCCCCGGCCGGATTTTCCGCATCGTGGCGACCGAGCGCTACGACCGGGACGTGTTGCGGGCCCATCTAGGACCCGAAGCCCGGGCCCACGTCACGACCCGCAACTTCCCCGACACCGTAGCTGATTTCCGCCAGCGCACCGGCATTCGGGAAGGCGGCAACTTATACATGTTTGCCACCACGGACCTGCAGGGTAAGCTGGTCGTGCTGGTGTGTGAGAAGCTGACGGTTTAGTGGGCTAATGCACACTCGTGTCCTTGCAAGGCACGAAGCAATCCGTCTTCGACTAGCTACAAACGCTCTTTTACCAAAAAGCCCTTTACTCCATCTGGAGTAAAGGGCTTTTCACTTCAGGACGCTCCGCAGAGGACGGATTGCTTCAGCCTTTGGCTTCGCAAGGACATAGAGCTTCAGTTCTCATATCCTCCACATTAGCGCCTGAGTACCTTATTTAGCCGGACTGGTCCAGGGGCTGCCTTTGAGGCGGAAGCGCCAGGGCAAGGCGGCATCGAGGCCGGCGTAGTCGATGCCGACGCGGGGGCTGGCGACGATTAGGTCCTCGCTGACGGGCTCTTGATGGTCTTCCATCCAGATCAGGTCGCCAGTCAGGTCGGTGCCGTAGTGCTTGGTGGTGATGCCCAGGGCCTGAGTGAGCAGGCCGGGCCCCCCGGTCAGGTTGCGGGCCGACTTCGTGAGGCCGCGGCGCAACAGCATTTCGGGAATGCCTTCGGTAGGCTCTAGGCCCCGGATGAGGACGGCATCGGCCTTGCCAGTTGCGTTGGTAATGATGTTGAAGAGTACATAGCGGCCGTAAATCAGGTACGTGTAGGCCACGCCGCCGGCCTCGTACATTACCTTAGTGCGGGCCGTGTAACGGCCCAAATGAGAATGGCAGGCCTGGTCGTTGATATGGGCATAGGCCTCCGTTTCGACGATCCGGCCGCCGGTAAGCACGCCGTCAATGTTGCTGAAAAGATATTTTCCGAGTAAGTCGCGGGCAATCTGGACTACGTCGGGGCGCTGGTAAAAGGCAAGGGGAAGCTTGGGCATAAACAGGCGGGAGAAAAAGCGTTTGAAAGCCAAACGGCTGCCAGAGCCGAACGTTTGCCCGCGGCATACGAAAAACGCCTTATCTTTGCCCCGTTATAGGTGGCCAAACCCCGATTGGGGGGCGCGGCTGAAAAGGGAATCCGGTTCAACTCCGGAGCTGTCCCCGCAACTGTACGCTTCGAGTATTGGTAGGCCCATCCTCGCCACTGTTTCACCGAAGGCTGTTTTACGGCCTGAGAAATGGGAAGGCGGCCTACCGGGAGCAAGCCAGGAGACCTGCCTATACAAATACAGTGTTCAGCGCTTTCGGGTGAAAGGCGGAGAATGATGACAGTGGCGGCCTCGGCCGTTGATTTCCCTGTTTTCAGCCTCGGCTTCTGGTTGGCTTTTCCTCGCGGAAACAGGCCGGCAAGAAGTTTTGAACCGAATTTTCCTAAACCGGAAATTTGGTTCGGATGATTGGTTTTTACCGTTTCCGGTGGTTCGGGCCACCTTCGTTACTTGCTTTGGCAGCCGGCTTGGCTAAGCCAACGGCAGGGCGTGCCCAGCAGCTGCCCGCCGACTCGGTACGGCAGATTCAGCAGGTACAGCAGCTGCCCACGGTCCGGATTCAGGCCGGGCTGCCCAGCCGCTATGCCGTCGGTAGCCGCACGCTCACCCTTGACTCGGTAGCCCTGGCCCAGTACCGCAGCGGCACCGTGGCCGATGTATTGTCGGCCCGCACGCCCCTTTATATTAAGAACTACGGACCGGGGCAGCTGTCCTCTATTTCGATTCGGGGTACCTCGGCCCGTCACACCGCTGTGCTCTGGAACGGGCTCAATATCAGCCTGCCATCCTTGGGCGAGTCAGATTTTGCCTTGCTGCCCAACAGCGGTGCTACCCAGGTACAGGTACAGCACGGCCCGGCCAGCGCCTTGTATGGCAGCAGCGCCATTGGCGGCACCGTGCTACTTTCTTCACCGGCCCGGTGGAATACCGGTCCGCGGGCGTCGGTCCAAACGGAGCTGGGCAGCTTTGGCTTGCAGGCCAACAGCCTGGAAGGGGGCTTCAGCAATGCCCGCGTAGCGGTGCGCACCAGTGCCTCCCAACGCTCGGCCCAGAACGACTTTCCGTTTGAGGTGCGCGAAGCCAGCGGCATGGTACGGCACCGCCAGGAAAATTCCGCCTTCCGCCAGTGGAGTCTGGCCCAGGATGTGCAGCTGCGCACCGGACAGCACAGTGAGTGGCAGGCCGCCGCCTGGCTGACCGATGCTGACCGGCAGATTCAGCCCTCAATGGGCTCGGCCAACACCCACGCCCGGCAGCGCGACCAAAGCCGCCGCCTGCTGGCCGGCTACCACCACGTAGCGGCGCGTCACGAGACGGGGGTGCGGGTGGCATGGTTTGAAGACGTGCTCAACTACCGCTCCGACGACGTGACCAGCAATTCCCGGGTGCAGACCACCCAGGCGCAGGCGGACCACACCTTTACGTTTCGGCCCAACGCGAGTCTGCGCGTGGGCGCAGAAGCCCAGCACTTCAGCGGGCGGGTAGATGGCTACCAGCAGTCCATTGACGAAAACCGCTACGCCGGCTTTGTCCTGCTGCGCTACGACCCGCGGCCCACGCTGCATCTGACGGCCAACTTGCGCCAAGCCTTGCTGCCGGGCCGACGGGCTCCCCTCACTCCGACTCTGGGCGCGAAGTGGCAATTCTGGCAAACCACCACCCAGATGCTGTCCGTGAAGGCCAACGCCTCGCGCAGTTATCGGGCTCCCACGCTCAACGAGCGGTTCTGGCCCACCGGCGACCCAAACCTGGCACCCGAATCGGGGCTGGGCTACGAGGGCGGACTGACCCACGAGTGGAAACCCCAGGAAGGCTTGGCCCTACAGAGTGAACTGACCGGCTACCATCAGCTCGTGGATAACTGGGTGCAGTGGCTGCCCGACCGCCTGGGCCGCTACACACCCAAAAATCTGCGTCAGGTGCGGGCCCAGGGAGTAGAGGCTGGGACACATTTGCGCTGGACTCACCTGCGCTACCAGCTGCGGGCCGGGGTAGAATACGCCTACACCCAATCGAGGAAAGTGCGCGGCTACAACGACGACCCTGACCCGGTAAACCAGCAGCTGGCCTACGTACCCCTGCACGCGGCAGCATTCAGCACCGACCACAGCTGGCGGCGCTGGGTACTTTCTACGGTTCTGACCTATACCGGTACCCGCTTTATCGACGCCACGGGCAGCAACAAGCTGCCGGGCTATACCCTACTCAATGCCACGGTGGGCCACACGGTGCGAGTCACGCCAGCATGGTCGGCTACGGTGCTGGTGCAGGGCTTCAACCTGACCAACCTAGTGTACCAGAGCTACGAGTACCGCGCCATGCCGCTACGCTCGGGCAGCGTGAGTTTGCGCGTGAACTGGCACTAGCTCTTCAAACTGATACTCTTCACTTTTTCACTTTCCCGTATTCATGCTTTCTGCACAACCCTTTTCTACCCTGTTTTCCCGCTTTGCCCTCGTCGGTGGTCTGGCGCTGGTGTTGGCCAGCTGCTCCGACGATCCGGAAGAGGCCGGGCCCTTGTACAACATCAGCAAGGACGGCAACAACGTCTTTGTGCTGAACGAGGGCAAGTTTCAAACCCCCAACGGGGCCGTTTCCTACTTCAGCAAGGGCACCAAGACGGTAGTTGATAAGAGCATTTTCCAGACCGTAAACCAGCGCGAGCTGGGCGACGTTGTACAGTCGATGCTGGTGGTGGGCAATCAGGGCTACATCGTGGCCAACAACAGCAAGAAGATGGAAGTGGTGAACCTGACCACGTTTAAGACCATTGCCACCATCAACAATCTGGAGCAGCCCCGCTATGCCGTGGCGGCCGGCACCAACAAAGCCTATATCACCGAGTGGGTGAAGTACGGCAGCCCGGGCCGGGTATCGGTGCTGGATTTGAATACGAACACGGTGCTCAAGACCATTGCTGTTGGCAAGCAGCCCGAGCAGATCGTGGCCGTGAACGGCAAGGTGTACGTGGCCAACTCCGGGGAAAACAACCTGAGCGTTATCAACCCAGCTACTGATGCCGTGGAAAGCACCATCACGGTACCCGACGGTCCTAGCAGCCTCGTGGTCGACAAGACAAATGCCATCTGGGTGCTCGGCGCGGGCTTTACCGTGTACGATTCCAACCCGCCTTACCCCGTGCTGTCGTCTACGCCCGGCAGCCTGACCAAGATTAACCCGACGACCAACACGGTGCAGTCGAGCCTGGCTTTTGCCAGCAACAACCCCGGCGGCCTGCGCATCGACGGCACGGGCACCCAGCTTTACTACCGCTACAAGGGCGCTATCTACCGCATGAGCACCTCGGACGTCACGCTGCCGGCTACCCCACTGATCCGGCGCAGCTTCAGCGGCCTCGACATTGACCCCAAGGACAACACCATCTACGCGGCCGTTACGCCTTCCTACACCACGTCCGGCAAGTTTATCCGCTACCAGGGTACGGGTTCGGCCACGGCCATCGACTCGTTTGAGGTCAACATCGGTCCCAACGGCTTTATCTTCTATTAATCCGTGTGACTTATCCTTAGTGCTTTATTCCTTGTGAATGGAAAAGCCCTTTTGCGACGGAGCAAAAGGGCTTTTTCTATGAATGCCGATACATTTGTTAGTCTTCCAGGCCGTCGTTGTTGCGGTCTTTGGCTTCGCCAGCGTGGTCGTACTGATCTTTCCCGGTCACGACTTTCGTGGTATCACCCGCCAAGCCGTTGGTGTTGGACGAACTTCTTTCGCCGGGAGCGGGGTCCTTGGTTTTGTCGGCGCCCCGCTCTACGTTGGTGTCACCCGAGTCGGTGCCGGTGTTACAGGCCGTAAGAGAAGCCGCGGCCAGGCAGAAGGCCAGCGTGAGGGGACGGAGCAGAAAGGTTTTCATGGGGTTGGGCTGAAAAGAATGGAGAGCTGAAGTACTACCTACGGCTGACCGCCGCCGTGGTTTTTGCGTAAGGACGCAGGCCCGCCAACAAACGCTCCCACATAGCCTAGCAACGATATTAACCAAGCCGCTCGGCGGACCCAGTCCAGCTTACCCCGCCAAAGCCAGCAGGCAAACCGAGCGTGCCTTGAAATGCGTCGAAACCGCTTTCCCGATATATTTGTTGCCACGCTTAGCTTATGAATCGTTTCGCCGCCCTACCTGCCTTCTCCCCTGCCTTGCTGCGCCGCGCCGGCGTACTGGCGGGCATAAGTTTTTTCTTGGCCTTGCTGCTGATAACCTACCTTTTCGGGGTATCAGATCATTTCTTTGGTCGACTGTTTGGTGCTTTTTTCGTATTATTCTGGCTCTTAGCCGTTACGTTCCTGGGCGTTGTGCCTTTCGTGAATTGGGCGGCTACTCGTTGGTTTGGTAAAGAATGGTCGGATGAGCCCGCGGCTCCCGTGCGGCGCACCCGGCCGGCTTCGGCTTCGGTTGCAGTAAATAATCGGAAACCCACGCGGCCCGTGCCGCGGCAGAACACTCCAAAACATCCGTGAAAACGACGCTCCTCCACATTAAGAACATGGTGTGCCCTCGCTGCATCGACGCAGTGCGCCACCTTCTCGAACAGGCCGGCTACCGCCCGACTGAGGTGACTCTCGGCCAGGCCCAGCTCGACCACAGCACGCCCGCCGACCCGGCCGTGCTGGCCCCGATTCTGCACGAAGCTGGCTTTGAGGTGCTCATGGGCCGCGCCGACCAGCTCACCGAGCAAATCAAGGGGGCGCTGACTGAATACCTGGAACACCTGCGCACGGCCCGCATGCCCCTGACGACTTCGGCCTTCCTGACCGAGCGGTTTGCGGCCACTTACTCGCACCTGAGCAAGGTGTTTTCGCGCACGGCTAATCTGACGATTGAGAAATACCTGATTCGCCTCAAAATCGAGCGGGTTAAGGAAATGCTGAGCTACGGCGAAATGACGCTAAGCGAAATTGCCGACCAGATGCGCTATAGCAGCGGCCAGCACCTGAGCAACCAGTTTCGCCAGGTTACAGGCCGTTCGGTCAGTGAATTCCGCCGGGACCTGATGCCCAAGCGTCTTTCCCTGGACCAGTTGGCGTAAGCAGCAACCGGCTTTTCTACCGTTGGGGCGCCCGAGGACTGGTTCTTGGGTGCCCCAACTGCATTTGGTAGGTTGAATAACTCCCCGGGCCTGAACCAACGGCCGGCGCTACGCTGTTCGGGCGTATCTTTGTGGTTGTCTTTGTCGTGCCGCCGTGTCTATTGCCTCGCCCCGAATCCTGCTCATTACTCCGCCGCTTACGCAGCTGAACACGCCCTATCCGGCCACGCCCTACATCAAGGGGTTTCTCGGCGGCCGGGGCTACCAGGTAACCCAGGCCGACCTGGGGTTGGAGCTGGTGCTGAAGCTGTTTTCGGCGGAAGGACTGCGGCGGGTGTTTGCCGAAATCGAGGCCGGCAGCTTTGAGCTCAGCGACAATGCCCGGCGCATGGTGCGGCTGCAGCGCAGCTATTTGGCGACTATTGGGCCGGTCATCCGGTTTTTGCAGAACAAAGACACGACCCTGGCTTCGCGCATCTGCCACAGCCGCTTTCTGCCCGAAGCTGCCCGCTTCGACAACATTGCCGACCTGGAAGCGGCTTTCGGCACCCTGGGCCTCAACGACCAGGCCCGCCACCTGGCTACGCTCTACCTCGAAGACCTCGGAGACCTGATTAAGGAAACCGTCGGGCCGCAGTTCGGCTTTTCGCGCTACGCCGAGCGCCTGGGCATGTCGGCCACCTCGTTCGACGCCATGCATGAGGCCTTGCAAACCGCGCCCAACCTGCTGGACCGGATGTTGCTGGAGCTCATGGACGAGCTGGTGGTCCGCGTTGAGCCCGACGTGGTAGGCTTTTCGGTGCCGTTTCCCGGCAACCTGTACGGGGCTTTGCGGCTGGCCGGTCGGGTAAAGGAATTGCGCCCCCAGGCCAAAACCCTGATGGGCGGCGGCTACCCCAACACCGAGCTGCGCCAGATTAAAGAGCCCCGCTTCTTCGACTACATCGACTTCCTGACTCTGGACGACGGCGAAGGCCCCTGGCTGCGCCTGCTGGAGTATATTAGCTGGCAGTTGTCCGTTGTTAGTTGTCAGGTTGAAGAACCCGCATACGCCGGGCAAGCAGAGCGTAACCCAGCCCACCAGAACGACCTAACAAGGGACAACCAACAACTGCCAACTAAAACCCTGCAGCGCACATTCCTGCGCAACGAGGCAGGCGTCGTGGAGTATATCAACCACCCGTACCCCGACGTTCCGCACACCGAAGTCGGCACGCCTGACTACAGCGACTTGCCGCTGAGCGAATACCTATCGGTCATTGAGGTGCTCAACCCCATGCACCGGCTCTGGAGCGACGGGCGCTGGAACAAGCTCACCATTGCCCACGGCTGCTACTGGAAGCGCTGCTCCTTCTGCGACGTAACCCTGGACTACATTTCCCGCTACGAAACCGCCCCGGCCACCCTGCTCGTGGACCGGATTGAGCAGATTGTAGCGCAAACTGGCCAGACCGGCTTTCACTTCGTGGATGAGGCCGCCCCGCCCCTGGCCCTGCGCGACCTGGCTGTGGAGCTCCTCAAGCGGCAGGTGAATATTACGTGGTGGGGCAACATCCGCTTCGAGAAAACCTTCACCCCCGACTTGTGCCGCCTGCTGGCCGCTTCGGGCTGCATTGCCGTGAGCGGCGGGCTGGAAGTGGCTTCGGACCGGCTCTTGGCCCTGATGGAAAAAGGCGTCACTATTGCCCAAGTAGCGCGGGTTACCGACGGCTTTACCCAGGCCGGTATCATGGTACATGCTTACCTGATGTACGGTTTCCCAACCCAGACTGCCCAGGAAACCGTGGACGCGCTGGAAGTGGTCCGGCAGCTGTTTGGGGCAGGTATCGTGCAAAGCGGCTACTGGCACCGCTTCGCCATGACGGCCCACTCCCCCGTGGGAAAAAATCCGGCTAAGTACCAAGTGGTGCCCATCGGGCCCGAGCCCGGCGACTTCGCCTGGAACGACCTGTGGCACGACGACCCCACCGGCACCGACCACGAGAAATTCGGCCCGGGCCTAGCGAAGGCACTCTACAACTACATGCATGGTGTGGCTCTGAATGAGCCCCTGAGTTTCTGGTTCGACTTCAAGACGCCCCACCCGAAAGTGCCCCGCCAGCTGATTCAGCAAGCCCTGCAGGATTCCGGCAAGCCCGATTTCGCCAAGCAGAACCAACGCTTGTTCTGGCTGGGCAATGCGCCCGAGCTGCGCTACACCGACGCCAAAAAAGGCCAACGCGCCGTGCTGACGTTCTATGAGCAAGCGGAGGACTTCGAGGTAAAAACCAATGCCGAGCTGGGTCCGTGGCTGCATAAGCTGCTCACCAGCCTAGCCACGGATTACGATACTAAGCTCCTGGTAAAAGAAGCTGCGGCCAGCTTCCCGGCCAGCGTAGCCGGCATGAGCTTCGAAGCCTTCTTGGCCTCCTATGCTTGGCAACTGCTGCGTGAAAAAGGCTTATTGATTCTGTAGCCAGTTACTGCGCAGGCCCACGCTGGCGCAACCATAGGGTTAGCCCGTCGGTGAAGCCGACGGCGGGCTGGGGCCAGATCCACTTGCCATCCGAGCCCAGGCGGCCGGGCACGATAAAGTCGGCATTGGCCTGGGCAAACGTGCGGACGGCGGAGCCCTGCCGAGTGCCAACGGCCGTGCGTAACCGCCGGGCACTGTCTTGGACATTCAGGCTGGTATCGGCCGCAGCGTAGAGGGCCAGCACCGGAATCTTTTGCCGGCTCACTTGCTGAAATGGCTTGGCCTCATCGGCGGAAGACACGGCTACATTTTCCAGAATGACAAAGCTGGCCGCGGGCTCCAGCAGACCGGTAACCAAGACCAATTCGGCCGCCCCTGGTCCGCGCAGCCACAGCCCCACCTGGGTTGAATCGATGGCTGGGTGCTTACGAAGGGCCTGAAAGGTGGCCGCCACGCTTCGGATGCTGGTAGAGTCGCCCTCGGGTACCTTGGCTGTGGGCACTACCACCGCCAGAAAGCCCTGGCGAGCCAGCAGGTCGGCGCGGGCCGCGGCCGCGGCAGCCGAGGCCTCATCGGCCAGCAGAGCTACGGCTGGGTGCCGGGTTATAGTGTCGACGGGAATGAGCAGGGTGAGTTGCTGGGCAGAGCCGTTGGTGGGCGCCGGGAAAGCCTTTTCCTGGTAGGCCCGCGCCGCCGCCTGGCCCCGACGCACCCACACAAACTCCGTCTTGATGCTGTCCAGGGTGAAAATACCCCGCAGAAAGTCGCCCTCCCGGATAGCGTTGATGGCGACTTTGCTGGTTTGCCCAGGCTGCTCAAACATCAGCTGGGGCTCCTTGTAGCGCAGATTGGTAGCAGCAAAGCTCAGGCCCGGCAGCTCCGGAAAGCTCATATCAGCCTCCAGCTGGCCGGGTGCCGCTTCCCGCAAATCCAGCGCCACGCGCAAATCGGTGCCCTGGTAGCTGATAGGTCCTTCGTAATGGCCCGTCGGTAGCGGCAGCGTGGTAGCCTGTCCGCCACCTCCGGAAGAGCAGCCGCCCAACAGCAGGCCCAGCGCCACTACGGGCAGCAAGACCCCGGCAGAGCAAGCCGGAAAAGAAGGAAGCGGAAGTAGTGGCACAGCGTAAACGGGAGGTTACCGGGGCGCAAAGGTAGTAAGCGGCCGGAATGTGGAAGGCTTACAGCCCCTTGCGCAAAATCAGGTCCGTCTGAATATCCTGCCCCACCCGAAACTCATGCTTGCCGATTTCCTTAAAGCCGAAGCGGCAGTAAAACTCAATAGCCGACTGATTCCGCTCCCACACGCCCAGTACCACCGTGCGGCACTTGTGCTGCCGGGCTTCCTCAATGGCCCGCCGCATCAGGGCTGCGCCCAGGCCGGTGCCAATCCAGTCCTGGCGTACGTACAGCCGCTCAATTTCCAGGCGGCCCGTTGCGTCCTTGCCTTCCTCCAGCCCTAGCTCGGAACCCAGCCGCAGCTTGGCGTAAGCCACCGGCTCCTGCTGCATGTGGGCCATCAGAAAGGTCGTTTGCGGGTCGTTGAGCTCGGCCAGCTGCTTTTCCTCGCTGAAGGTAGCAGCCAGGAAAGCCATCATATCCTCGGCGGTGTTATCGGCAGCAAAGGTGTCGTGGAAGGTTTGCCGGCCCAAGTCCGCCAGCTGGGCGGCTACGGCCGGGGTGCGTTTGGCAACGGTAATTCGAAGCGGAGAAGACATAGAAGCAAAAGAGAGAAAACGGCGGCGCTAATCAATAACGTCGTTTTGCCGGTTGTTGCGGCGCAGTCGCCAGCCCATGCGCAGCATAAACAGCGCCCCGACCAGAAATACCAGCGTCAGGCCGGTGCGCTCCGTGGTCAAGGTGCCGGTTTGCCAAGCCCGGTACAAGTCTGGGGAGCGCAAAGCCAAGGCTACGAGCAGCAATACCCCGGCTAGTAGATACAAGGAGCCCGTTGCCGAATTACGCCCCGCAGGAGGATAGGCCATGACAAAAGGAGGTTAAGAGGTCAAACTTAATACGAAATTCCCACGGCCCGGCCGGTAAAGGCATCGGTGGCGAGCTGCTTGAGCATAAACTGCGCAACATCGGCCCGCGACACCCGGCCCTTGATTTTGGCCTTGGCAAAACTCAGCGCCACTTTATAGCCGCCGGTGGCCTTGCCATTGGTGAGTCCCGCGGGCCGCACGATGGTCCAGTCCAGGCCGCTGTGCTGAATCAGGGCCTCCTGCCGTTCCTTGTCGGCCATAATGTGCTTCAGAAACAGCGGGGCCACTACTTTCCCGAACAGAAAGCCGACTTCGTTTTTGCTGCTGCCCACGCCCAACGACGATTCGCAGATCAGCCGCGGCACCCCGTATTTGCGCATGCACTCAATGATGTGCTGAGTGCCATCCGACAGGGTCGTGTCGCCCGACTGGTTTTTCTTCACGCCCAAGGCCAGCAGCACAGCCTCTTGTCCGGGTATGGCAGCCTCCACTGTTTCGGGCTTCAGTACATCCCCCTGTACCACCCGCAGGTTCGGGTGCTGCAGAGCGAGCTTGGCCGGGTCGCGCACAAAGGCCGTGACGCTGAACTGCTGGTCGAGGGCCTGCTGCACCAATTGGCGGCCAGTAGCGCCGGAAGCACCGAAAATGAGGATTTTCATAGAGCGGAAGATTAGGCAGAAGAACGGTTGGCCCGGTAAGCCGGAGCTCGATTCAGTCCTCATACGCAAGCTCCTGCCTTGGGTACACCTTCCGGCAGTTGAGCTAGGCGGCTCGCTCCGCAATTCTGGCAAAGTAGTGGGCCTCGGCTGTTTCTAGTTTGCCAAATGCTGCGTACTTTTGCCCGTACCAACCCCTAAGCGAGAGTAGCTCAGTTGGTAGAGCATCAGCTTCCCAAGCTGAGGGTCGCGAGTTCGAACCTCGTTTCTCGCTCATTGTGAATCAGCCACTTAGATGTAAGTCTGGGTGGCTGATTTGCTTTTGAATTACACAGTGAATTACACAACCCGTCACAATGGATAGAAACAATATCCTTTAGCTAATACGGTTGCTATCATCAGCAAGAATGAGCTAGGCGTTGACAAAGCCTAAAGCGAATATTGACTCGCTGCCATCTCTATATCACTAAGTATATCGAAGTTACAAAATGATAATCATCGTTCTGACAATGCCAGCATTCCGGTAATAGTATTTGATTATTCAATTACTCGTTATAAGGGCCTCAATTATGCTAACAACTTTAAGGAGAATAGAGAGGCCCGCCTTACTAACCTTGTTAGGCATTTACTAAATGCTTGCTCACCAGTATCATAGAGGTTTGGCATCGGTCATAAGCAAATAAATATAGTGGCACGTTCGTGTTAACACGAACGTGCCACTATATTTGTCTAATTGAAATCTTAATCTAGCTGATCATGCACCTCATGAATACAACTGCTAACACCTCGTACTCCTCACACACTACACGTCCAAGCAATAGTATAGATTCTGAACTGATAGAAAGGTCAGGCGCTGAATACTATTCCGGGTTGCAAGAAGAATACAGAAAGCTAAATGGAATTGTATATACTCCATTTTGGCTAACAAAACATATTGTTAGTATCGCGATAACTCAGTGGAAGAAGTTTAATAATAATCGTCCAGAACCGCAGAAAGCAAGCGATCTAAGTTGTGGTACAGGAATTTTTATAGCAGAACTTTATAATCAAACTAGAGCATTAGGCTGGTCCACTAAAGTGATTGGTAAAGATGTTGACCCAAATGCTATAGCTTTTGCCAAAGAAATATTTACTGGTTTAGTTGACAATATCCAACTAGAAGTAAAGGACACTCTATTTTACAATAACACATTGTTTGATGAACAAGAAAAATATGATCTCATTGTAGGAAACCCACCTTATGTTAATTCATCAGTATTAAATAAAAAGTATAAAAAATCTTTAAGCGAAAACTATATTACTGCTAAAAGCGGGGCATTCGATTTGTCAATTGTTTATATAGAAAAGATAATCAACTCATTAAATGATGGAGGAGTAGCATCAATTATACTATCTAACAAGTTTATGAGCTCCGCCTATGGAAAAGAAGTAACCAAACTACTGTCTACACAATGCAACATAATTAAAATTGAAGATTTTCATGACATACAAGTATTTGAAGGATTCACCACCTACACTTGTATTCTAACATTCATGAAAGGCAAGCCTAGTAAACGGTTTACGTTAAGAAGGTACATCGATGACATTGATCATTCTGCCCGTAAAATCCCTGCTTTTGTCGAAGAAACCATTCTAAGTGAAAAGCTTGCTGAACATCCGTGGAATTTTTGTTCTCCAATAGAGGATGAAATAATAAAAATATGCTGCAAGAAAACAAATCCAGGTATTAACGACATTTTTCAAGGCATTCAGCAAGGCATTAGAACTAGCGCTAATGATGTCTATGTAATTGGCGAGAATCAGACACAAGAATTTGAACACAATATTCTCCGACCATTTATTGGCGGCGAAGATATAAAGGGGCTAGAAGTAACGCATGTTGGCAACTATATATTATATCCTTATAAAGAGCAGGAAGGTAAAATAGTAGCATTCACAGAAAAAGAGTTATCATTCTATTTCCCCAAAGCTTTTGATTATTTATTGAGAAACAAGGAAAAGCTATCATTGCGCTCATTACAGGGAAACTCTAATTGGTACGAATTCGGGAGAAGCCAAAGCCTTGATATTGTATCAAAAAAGAAAATACTGGTGAGAGAAATGATGCCCAATGCGGTTTTCTCAGTTGACCTCGAAGGACAATATGTATTTTCAAGTGGCTACGCTATCGATGTCTCAAACCTCAAGCCTGAGGTAATTAGGGCTTGGGCTGCAATTATGGCTACTCCAATTATGGAGTTCGTTATGCGACATGTAGGCACGCAACTGCATAGTGGGTGGTTTCGATTAATGAAGCATCACTTAGAAGCGCTTAAATATCCAGCATTAAGTGATGAGATATTATCATCTATAGCTAAAGATACCGATTTAAATAGTATAAAATCCAAGAATAGAGTCAATGATATAGTGTCTAAATCATTTGGATTGGAACAGAAGCATGTCGACTATATAAATGATTACCTAGCAAAAATTCATCTTAAATCCAAACCCAAATCTGAGAAGACAGTCGAGAATAACAAATATGAACCTGTAAAATTAGAAAGATTTAACAAGTACCATGTACGGCGTGATGATCTTCGCAAAGAAGTTACTTTTAGCCCCAATAAAAAGGAACCTATTCACAACTGGTATAAATACACACAAGGCTTCTCTTCAAACCTTGTTAACAACTTATTAAAACACTTTAAAGCAGGTCAAGAATCAATAATCCTAGATCCTTTCAATGGATGTGGCACGACTGTTACAACATGTGCATATAACGGCATCAACTCTATAGGGGTTGAAATATCACCTCTTATGTGTTTGGTTGCAAAGGCGAAATCCCGTAAATGGAATTCAGAGAAACTCAAACTTTCGATTAAAAATATTGAAACTACTATTAGCAATACTGCAGAAAATGAAGTTTATGATAGAATTTTTGAAGATTATTTCCAAAAAGCTTATGCCCCAGAGATACTTAAGCAGCTGAATATTATCTCCAGCATGATTAAAGATGAGAATGATGAGGAGCTGAAAGAGTTTTTTGCCATTGGGCTATTATCTATAATGGAGGATGTTAGTAAGATAAGAAAGCATGGCTCCCATTATCGTTTCTTAGATAACGTAAATAGCGTTGGACTACAAAAGCTCAACATATCAGTCATCAAGGATAGTGCTAATATTTACACTGTATTTAGCAACAAACTCGTTGAAATCGCAAACGATGTTTTTTCTACTGGCGGCAACCCAGCAGGAATTGCCACTATACTTAATGAATCAGCATTGCATACTAGCCTCGAAGATTCCTCAGTCGACTTCGTGATTACTAGCCCACCGTACCTTAATAGAAACAATTATATAGCTCAGCAAAAAGCAGAACTAGATATCTTAGGAATAATTAAAGACAAAAAAGAATACACCAAGCTAGTTAAATCATCGTTTAGATCACACACTGACAGCGAGTTAAATTTTAAGCTTGCCACCCATATACCAGAAGTAGATAAAATCATTTCGAGTATTAGTCTTGAAGAAGGAAACAATCCTAAGATCCCGCACATGATATGCGGATACTTTCAGGACTTAGACGACTCATTAGCCGAAGTCATGAGAGTATTGAGAAAAGGTGGAAAAGCGGCCTTTGTTGTAGGGAATACTCGCTGGGGCGGAATAGTAGTACCAATTGATCATATACTCGCTTTACTTGCAGAAAAGCATGGCTTCATAATTGAAGACATCTTCATAACTCGCTTAAAAGGCAATAGTCCTCAACAGATGAAAAAATATGGAAAGATTGCCGTGCGTGAATCAATCGTAATTTTTAAAAAATAATTTTTTTACAGAGACAGGCTTAGGGCAATACTTAAGTCTGTCTCTTCTTTTTTTCTACAATCAAGTTCATCAATCAAGAAACGAGTCAATGGGTTAGTATCGGATGGTAATGGCTCATAATCGGAATCCACCAGTTCCTCAGACCCAAAGAAATGGTCATATCCGGCAAACTGGAGCATATGTATGTATTTCCTAGGAGTTCTTTTTGTAACACCCCAGTTTCCATCTAAAACAGAAATCCATATATAATATTTAGGATTTAAAGTAAAAACACTTCCCACTAAAGTGGAACGGTATAGTATACCCCTAGAGACCTGCTCTTTCGCTCGGTTCTGAATGTTTTTACCGTGTTGATCACGCCCTCCCCCAGATGCTTTACATTGGATGTAGACAGGACATTTAAATTTTTCTGAAAACAGAACAAAATCTTCCGACATAAGTGTGTTTTCCATACCTAATTGGTGTAAAAAGGATGGAACCGAAATATCATGAGCTATTCCCCCTTCAAAACTCAGCTTAGCATCGGTCAACGATATTTCAACTAAAGACTCTAAAGGATTAAAATAACTTCTTGATTGTTCTAAAGCATTCCAATTTCTTTTCCTAAAGTTATTCCACTCTGCCCCTCCTTTTCTCTTTGAACGATTAAGGCATAGGGCTGCAATTCTACTGTTTACTAAATCAGGGTGATCTACTGGTGGATTTTGCCCCTTAATCTTATCAGCAATTTTATATCTTAAGAGACCGGTTGGAGGATTGAAATCTTCACCCTTAAGCTCGATTGCATGCCACTCTAATGATAATTGCTCCCAAAAGCTTTTATGTTTCAGGGCAACTGAGTCTGGATTGATCTTGAGAATATTCAGCTCAAATACTCCTGATGGTTCCCAAACAAAAATGATATCATCAAAAAAGTATTTGAATGCTTCTAGTACATACGGTAGCCAAGAATCCTTACTACCTCCTATCACAAGTACTACTCTGCATTGAGGATATGCGTACTTGATAAGTGCAAGCTCTCCTACTTTTAGTTGCAGCTTATTCTCGTTACTGTGCCCTTTTGTATCTGGATCAGTATATGTAACTGATACGATTACTTCAGGTGCTTCTTTACTGGGATATATGCTATCCATCTGCACATCATAACCATGGTGTGAATGGTAAACTACTCTGCCTGAATCCCAACCTAATATCTCCTTTATCTCTTTTTCTAAACTACCTCCTCTTATCTGAACTTCTTTAAGTCGTTTCGATTGTGCTTGCCAAGCTGCTGTTATATCACTAGATCCTGGATCTGTTACGGCAACTTCAACCAGAGCACCACAACTTTCGCACATTGAGTTTTTAGGCATTTGCAAATAGGACTCAAAGCAAACGGCACATTTATATAACATAGAGGCTTGTTCAGTTGAAAGTTTAGCTAGCAATATGCGCTTAATTCGCTAACCAAATTAACAACAATAGATTATAACAAAATTTTATTGATATATTACAATATTTTATATAGATTTTTTTATATGCTTATATCTCGCATTAGTTTTCATTCGGTAATGAGTATTACAACACTATATTAGGTCCTACTTATAATAACGATAAAAGTCTCCATCACTTGATCGAGGAATCAGGGTGTTTCAATTGGCAGTCACACGGGAACGAATAGCAGCCAGCAAGCCAGGAGCTGATTCTTCATTTCTATCTAACGTCCTGAGTGCGGCTAGGTACCAGCGAGTCAGCTTACCAGCATACCATTCTTTTCGGTAAGGCTTTTTAAAAGCTTTTTGTAAGCTAATGCTTCTTTTGTAGAAAGGTACAACTGCACCAAAAGGCCCTGCAACGTATTGCGTTTCGTATTTCACCCCCAGTGCAACTCGGTGAGCAAAGTAGGGGGAGCCACAGCAGCTGTACAGTGTCTTTGCTCGCCGCCCTGATAGTGGGCATTTAAAAAGAAAATAAGCCCCCCGTCCTAAGTTAGACGCAACAGCCTCAAGCTCTATTACATAATTATAGGGGATTCCATAAGCAGAGTAGCATAACCGTAACCAGCCCGCTGCCTCATACACAGATAATTCACAAGCAATCTTAGCATTTTCTGCGCCTGTATAGGGGTTGTAAAATGTCAGGGTAAAAGCATAATTACCCGGCTGTAGGTAGCCCCAGCGGCGCAAGTCGGCTAGGTGAATCTTCTGAGTGAAGTCGGTTGTAGGTGGATAAGTTCGGAGGCGAGGCATAGTGGATTTTAGGAAACCGAAATAAGTAGGGAACATTCACTGCGGCCTGTGTAACTAACATTATCAGGTATCCCAGCTAGGGGGGTAGCCCGGCCATTCAGCCAGCAAAATATCCGCAAGGTCAAGACAGGCTTTTTTCTCATCAGGGTTAACCAACTTTTCTAGTTCGGCTGATACTTTCACATCAAAACCCTGTGCTCGTAACTTTTCGGCCCGTTGCTGCCAATTATCGAGACTGCCCGCGTCAGGAAACAATGTTAACCGGCGACCCTTCACCGGAGCCAGGCGCTCAGCAGTCAGATAAGACTGTCCCATGGTTGCCAGCCAAATAAACTCAGGCCAGTAGGGAGCGCAAAGCATAGCCGTTTTGGCGCTTTCTACTAAAGCGACGAGCTGCCCGGCGGGGGCTGTATCAAGTTGAGGCAACCCAAACAGACACGGACTTTTCTGTCCGTGTTGTTTATAGTTTGGCAACCAGTCCGGTGTGGTTTGGCCTTTCTTATGACAACGGTGAGCCAGGGCAGTATGCACCCACGTCGTACAACGCTGGGGGCTTTTGACCGTGTGCCCGCTTTCATCATACAACACCACTTGCCCACCCCGAACTTGCCCGCGCTCATCCAGTAGCCTTAGACGCACGTCTGGGTGGCTTATTTGTTTTTGAGCCCTACACTAAGGCTTATATATAGGCAATGCTTGACGCGGCCATGCCGAAGGCGCGTAGCAAGGTTTGCAGATGCTGCTCATTTACGTCCGGCACGGGCTGGCTATCGGGCTCGGCCTCTAGGACCAGGGCAATATCTGAAGCGGCAACCTGTCCGAACCCCATCGTCCACTCGCCAAACCGGCGGTCCGGCATTGGTCCTTCCCCGACGGTAACTACCTGCCGGTGGCGCGTATCGGCCTGAATCCGCGCGTAGAGGGTTCGCACCTCGGCTTCCGGCCCTTCCAGCACTTGCACGAAGCGTCCCTCGCTGTACAGCAGCAAGCCGGTAATCTGGTGCTCGGCGTTATACTGCTGGGAGTAGTACAGAATCTCTTGTAGCCCCTCATGTGTCAGCGGCTGCACGGTTTGGCTACGGTACAGGATTTGGTAAATGCTCGTATCCAATCGGTGCAGGACTTCCTGTAGCGTAAGCATGCCGCGCTGGTACTGGTACAGCAACTGCTTCTCATACCGGCGAGGAGTCAACGGAGTATTAGCAGTGAGGGCCACGGCCCACGCAACGGCGCGCTGGCGCTGGGCTTCTGTGTAAAGGACGGAATATTTCATTCCCGGCTTGTACGCTAGTAATACGCTGCTGAGTTGAGGGAAATACAGGGGGTAAACCATGTGTATTCTTCACGCAGTAGTTGGGGTAAAACTACTTCCTTCCTAGTCAGGATTTTGCACGTCTGAGCTGTTTAGGAGCAGAGCCTAAGTTGGCGCCTGATTGTGCGGAGAACTGGCCGTCAATCGTACATCTGTTTCCCCGTATCTTTCGGAATTACGCACCTTCTGCTTCTTATCCCTATATGTTTTCTCCACCCGAAGCAGAAGCGACGCTACTAGAGGCCGAATTGCTGGTTCGGCTGTTTCCCAGCGGAGGAGAAATAGGGGAGCAAATTTACCGGCTCGACTGGTCGAAAACCCTTCTTGGACCGGTGCGCGGCTGGCCCCAAGGCTGCGTACGGCCTTGCGCATCATGCTTGGCTTCTCTTAGCGCTTACATAATCCCATACTAACCTAACGGGTAAACGTATGCCAAGAAAGCGGGGCTAACCCTGCTCAAAGGCTAAATACTACATTAGAATGCTGAGTGGCCTTTGGGGCCCCTTAAAACGCCAAACTTACCCTCTGCGCGAAGAAGCTTGTCTTTATCTATTGGAATTCGTTTTCTTGTATGAAGCAACTATTTTGGCTGGCCGGCTTTAGCCTTAGCGTAGCCGCCTGCCGCCCCGACGCTCCGGCCTCCGCGCCGGTGGCCCGCAACCACGACAACCTGCCCGCCGGCCCGTTTCGCTCCGCCGACGCCGACCAGGCAACTGCCCAGGACACGCTGCACACGGCCGACGGCTCGGTGCTCCACGTCACGCCCGTGACAGCCGACTACTTTGCCCGCTTACCGGACCCGCTGGGCCGCTACCTCGATAGCACCCTAACGGCCGAAAGCGGGCGGGTGCGCCGGGAAAACGACGACCTGATTTTCCGGCCGGAGCAGGGCCCCGAGGTGCGCTTGCACACGGTGTTGTCGGGCCCAGGAGGCCCGGATGACCCTACGGGGCGGGCCGTACACTCGTATTGGGCGGAGCTGCCTACGGCCCACCAGTGGGTAGTGGCAACACAGGAGGAAAACCGCCAGGTAACCACGCTCATTGACCAGCGTACCGGCCAGCGCACCGAGGTAGTAGGTGAGCCGACCGTGTCGCCGGATGGGCGCTACCTTATCGGGGTGAAAAGCGACCAGACCAACGACGGCAGCGACGAAAGCGCCACCGGGATTCAGCTGTTCCAGCTCGGCGACGGGCCCCCACGCCTACTCTGGACCCGCCAAACTCTGCACTGGGGAGCCACCCGGGCCCGTTGGAGCGGCCCCCGCACGGTGGTACTGGAACAGGAACGCACCCCGCCCAGCCAGGAGGAAGAAGGCCCGCCGCCTACCTACGTCGAGGTAACGGTGCCGGACCCGAAAGACTAGTCACTACTGGCCTGCTTATTTCCGACTCTATGCTCCTGGGTGTTTACTGGTATTATGGCTTTCCCGAAGGCCTCTACCACTACGACTTTTTCACGTATCAGCCCGGTACCGGCGGCATGGCCGGGGGCCCGGCCGAGCTGACGACTACTGTACGGGCAGCCAACCCAGCTAGCCTGCTGACCGCCGTGCAAGCCGTGGCCGCCCGGTATCCGCAGATGGAGCTGCTGGCCCAGGCGCACGGCTCCCTGCTACGCCTCACGCTGGGCGGCTGGGCCCTACCCGACTACGCCTTTTTCGTAGCCACCCAATTAGAAACTGTTCTGCACCAGCACGAAGCTACCCGTACTGCGGAGCCGCTCCCCGCTGACGTGCCCCTGCTACGCCTGGACCGGCCCGCCGACGACACGCCGCCTTACCGCTACGGCGGCATCTTCGCGGCTGTCAGCTCGGGGCCCAAAAAGCACCAGGCCGAAACCGCGTCCCTGCGCCTCGACTGCCACCTGCTGCTTGGGCATCAGGAAGACTTCCTCAAGGAGCTGGACGCGCTATGCCCCGCATTTGGACTGGATGTGCTGCATTACCTCGACCAGGAAGTAGCTACCCAGGTAAACCTGATGTTGTTTTTCGGCAACGGCCGGCAGGGCGTGGGCGGTGCGCCGCTGCGCTACACCAACGTAGACGCGCTGGCCAACGCCGTGGAATTACTTATGGTGGACTACGACGCGCACCGCGGCCATCGGGGCTCCTACCCCACCCACTATCCCCGCCGCGGCCCTCACGTGGTAAGAGTAGTAGATGCGGAGTTTGTGCTCTGAACAGGATGCTGGCGAGTTGCTACCCAAAGCGGCTGACAGCCTCCTTTTTATCTTGCTACCCAAGTTTGCCTACCTACCCGGTTGGCCCATAGTTACCGGACCCCTTCTATACTTCAACCCATGCTGCTACCGATCGATTTCGATGCCCGGAATTTCTGGGCAGACAGTGACTATGCTACCAAGAAACATACGGAGGCTCCACCCACCGACGAGCTGATTGTCCGGGTAGAAACCGACCTGGGCTACCGGCTGCCGGCTTTCTACGTGGCGCTGATGCGCACCCGCAACGGCGGCATTCCGCACAAGACCTGCTTCCCGACCACCGAGGCGACCAGCTGGGCCGACGACCATGTGGCCATTACCAGTATCAGTGGCATCGGCTACGAGAAGCCGTACGCGCTGTGCGGCAGCCTGGGCAGCCAGTTTATGCTGGAGGAATGGGGCTACCCGGCCATCGGGGTGGTAGTCTGCGACTGTCCTTCGGCCGGCCACGACCTGATTATGCTCGATTACCGCGCCTGCGGGCCCGAGGGGGAGCCGGCCGTGGTCCACGTTGATCAGGAAAGTGACTACCGGGTTACGTACCTGGCGCCCGACTTCGAAACGTTCATTCGCGGCCTGGCCGAAGAATCCACCTTCGAGCAATAGCCTTCAGGTGATTTGCACGTGCTGGTCAGCTAGGGCTGCTGCCCGGCGTTGCGCTGCTAGCTACCGAACCGGCACTTAGAAGAAGGCCAAAATATAACTATCCGTGTGGGGTGGCTCGGCTGCCACAGGCCACATGCCCACCCTCCTTATTAAGCAACCCATGACTGCCTCTTTCCGCTTTGCCACGCTGGTTTTGCTCGTTACTGCCTGCCGCCCGGATACGCCTGCCACCGAGCAAGCTACGTCACCGACTGTCCCAACTCCGGCACCAAGCACGCCGCCCCCATCCGCTAAGGCTGGCCCCACCGACACACTGCACCTGCCTGGGGGCCAGCTCGTACAGCTCCATCCGGTTTCAACTGCCACCTTTGCCCAGTTGCCCACCAGCAAGCTACCCGAAATGCTCAACGACTCTACGGCCGAGCACCTGGAAACCACGCAGGGCCAGGTACGCCGGCAGGGCCTTGACTTGCTGCTTCAGCCCGCGCAGGGCAAGGTCGTCAAGCTTTCCTCGACGCCCGAGGCGGAGTTTACGTTGCAAAATGGAGAGGCAGTACGCTACCAGTACTGGGGCAGCCTGCCCGCGGCGCACCAATGGGTGGTACGGGCCTGGTACTGGGAGGCATCGGGCACAGTGCTGGTCGACCAGCGCACCGGGCGCTCCGTGGAGCTCATCGGCGACCCGGTAGCCTCGCCCGATGGCAAGCTGGTGCTGCTGACCAGCCCCGGCCTGAGCGGCGGCGACCAGGCCAACGCCTTGGGTCTGGTGCAAATTGGAGCCGACGGCCCACACCAGCTCTGGCAGCGGGAGCCGACAACCTGGGAACCCGCCGAAGCCCGCTGGTCCTCGTCCAACCAAGTAGTGCTGCAACTGCGCCACCCCGATGCAGAAGGCATCATTGCCGAAGACGCGCCGGTAACCTATGCCGAGCTGACGCTACCTGTGGCCCACTAAGCCCGCTGCCTTATGCGTATCTGCCCACTTCTGCTGTCGGCCACTGGCCTGCTGCTAACGGCCTGCCACAACGACCAGCCAGCCGAAAAGCCCCTGCCCACCGGCCCTTTGCTCGATGCAGTGCCCACGGGCTACCGCCCCACTGACCGGCAGGATACGCTGGAGAGCTACTACGCGCCCTACGAGGCCTACGAGGATAGCACCTTTCAGCTCGACACCACTTACCGCAGCCTGGCGCTGGTGCGAGTGCGCTTCGTGTCCGCTTCGACCCTGCGCCGCACTCACCTCGACACCCTCACGTTCCGGCACCTGCACACCGAGCTGGGCTTCGACAACCAAACCGGCTACTTCTGGGACCTTACCCCGCAGCCTAACAGAGCCGACTCCCTGGCCGAGGGCGCAGACGGCACGCCGCTCAAACTGTTCTCGACCTACACCGTTCGCCTTATTCTAACCGAGTACCGGCGCCGGCGCAACACGGGCGTGGCCTATGACCGCAACAGCTACCTCATGGACTACCCGTTTCAGCCGGTAAGCGTGGCCAAAGTCAGTGACTCGGTGTTGTACGTACGAGCTTTTCTCTACCGCGCCCGGGTTCCCCAGCCCTCGGTAGTTTATCCCGATTACCCCAGTAGCCGCCCGCAGCGGCGCATTCCGCACGTAGCCGACCAGCCCGACACCACCCGGCTGGCAACCCTGCGCTTCAGCTTCCGCCAGCTCCACCGCTCCGCCGACGACGATTAGTTGCTGGCTGCTCCTACTTTGCCCCATTCGTGCCCTGGCCCTACTGGCTGGAAGGTTGAACACCCGTAAACCGCCGCGCCCCGGCCGCCAGCAAGCCGTAGCAGACCAGCAGCCCGAGCACGTTATAGGGTATTGACAAGGCGACAATCAGCCAGCCCAGGGCCAGCCCGTCGCGGCAGCCGTGTAGCAGCAGCGTAGGCAGCCAGTCGGGGGGAAAGTAGCCGGCCCGCATGTCGTGCCAGTACCAGAGCATACCACCCAGCGGCGAGGCCACGGCTACGGTCGCCAACGCCAGCAGGGCGACTATTCCCGCCCGGCCCCACCCTCCGCGCCGCGCCCAGGAGTTCAGCGTTAATGCCGCCAGGGGGCCAAAGCAAGCGCAACACAGGGTAATGTAGGCCAGCGGATGTGCTTCGTGGTAGAGCAGCATTAGGTACCAGGCCCCAAACACGTGGCCGTTCGGCAGCAGGACCCGCAGTACGTAATAGCCGGCCACAGCCAGCACCCAGCTGGTGAGCGTGAAAAAAAGTATCCGTCGGAACATATTACTCAAAGAAGCAACCCAGCACCGGCCGCTACGATTTACTGGCTTTTCCCTCTGGGCCGGCCGGAGTTTATTCAAGGGTTGGCCCCAATGCTGTTTCAGCCTCGACGCTGCTCTGCCCTACTTGCCGGCCGCTCGGTTATTGGTTGTACTGCAGCTGGTCGGGAGGAAGGTGGGCGAAGTACAGCGTGTCGCCCTCGCCACTGATGACGTAAGCCGGTACCCGCTGACTAACGCGCCGGTAGGTACCATCGGCCGTCAGATTGCCGCCAAACAGACAGTCCTGGGTGTAACCGGGCACACTGGCCACTGTGGCACCGGCCGGCGTGAAGGCAATGCGCAGTCGGCAGCCGTGCTCATCCTCCGGTGCTTTGGCCGAATAATAGGCGGTCTTGCCCCGCAGCGTGGCCCGGCCCAGCACATTGATCAGGTGGTAGGCCGGGGCCCCGTCGTTGGCATCAAGCTGGAAGAGCACGGTCGAATCCGACTCGGGGTACACCGTCAGGATGCCGCCCGCCTCCTCGGCCGCCGCTGCTCCCCAGCGGTACTCTCCGGCATACGTAGTGGTGGCTGGCTGCGCCGGGCCGGACGGCGCAGCGGCGGCAGCTTTCGGGGCCGCAGGAGGCGGAGTACTGGTATCGGGTTGGCCGGTGCAGCCGGCCAGAGTCAGAGCTATACCTAAGAATCGGCTTGTTGGTCGGGGCAGAAATAAGAGCACAGCGCAGGTAATAAATTAAAGTGGATTATTGCTTGAAAACCGCCGCGAAAGGCGGGCTAGTACGAATCGGTTCTACTTACACGCGGTAAAGACTGAAGCAGCCGTAGTCGGTACGAACTCCCAGGCCGCCGCGCATAAAGCGAAGCTTGGCAGACTTGACGCAGTGCGCGAGGCGAAACCGCTGCCGACACTGCCAAGTGGTTGCGTCGTAGAGCTCCACCCACGTACCTCGCAGCAGGGCCAGGTACGATTGGTCGGCGTTGAGGCAGCAGGCCAGAATGCTGGGCCACTCCTCGCCCCCATGCAGCGGCGACTCCACCTCTCGGCCCCCTTGCAGGTCGAAACAGCGCAATGCTTTGCTATGGGCCTCAAGCAGCAACAGCAGCTGGTCGTTGGCGGCGAAGGCCAGTTGCCGCACCCGGCCGAAGTCGCCAGTAAACGTGTGGCGTAAGGCTCCGTCGGTAGCACTGCGGACCTGGATTTTCCCCGGCTCGGTGTGCAGGGCCAGCAGCTCTCCGCTGTGGGCCAGGGCCGCCGCAAACAGCACCGAGCCACGGTCTAGCTGCGTGGTAAACGGCAGCCGAAACAAAGGCCGCCGGTCAGCCTCCAGCACGACCAACTCCTGGTTGGCCGCATAGGCTGTGCGGCCCGCCGCCGTAGCCACGAAGCTGCTCGGTGACCGGCCGCGGGCACTCAACGGCTCAAACTGCTTACGGGCCAAGTCATAGGTTACAATCGAATGGTCGAGGTTGAGTACCAGCGCGTGCCAGGCAGGTTGGTAATGCATGTCCCAGGCCAGAATAACAGGGAGCGGAATAGTGGCCTGCTGCTGCCCGGCATCGTCGAGGTGGACCAGGAAATCCTGCTGGTCGGCGGGGGCGCGAAACCAGCCGTGCTGGTAAACAAACCTACCCGCCGGCGTGTCGGCTAGGGCCAAGCTGCCCGTATAGCCACCCCCGATATAGCTGTGTAGCAGCGGCTGCCCGGGCGCAGCGGCGGGATTGTGCCCCACGAAACCCTGTTTGAGCCGGGTCCACTCCTGCCGTTCCGCGTAAGCAGCCGCCTCCGGGGCCGTGGCAAACTGCTTTTCCGTGCGCCGGCTCCGACCTGGTTTCCCGGTTTCCATTACGACCCGGGTATCGGCCACCGTCAGGGTGCAGGTAGTATTCGTCTGCTGGTTCCAGAGGTGATGCATCATACGCGGCAGGCGGTAGGTATAGGCAGGGAGCTATGGAGCGGGGCAGATACTGCTGCGGAATCAAGCCAAATCTAACAGAATCACGGTAAACGCCCTGCCCATATTGGCATAGCCAGTGCCAACTTCTGAAGCATCCACACACCACGGCCCCTCCACCGACGCACAAACAGGGCGCTGGTAGAGGGGCCGTAGGAACCGGGCCAGAGGCGCCTACTGAAGCGCGGCCGCTACCGCCGTTGCCAGCGGCGTCGTGGGGCGGCCAATGAGCTGGGAAAGCTGGCGGCTGTCGTCGAACAGGGCCCCTTCGGCAGCATTGGCATCCCAGCCAGCAATACCGTGGGCAAAGCCTTCGGGCACGCCAAAGCTGGTCAGGGCAGCAGCGTAGTCGCCTACCGGCAAGTCGCGGTAGGGAATGTCTTTGCCAGTCTGACTCGAAATCTCGGCGGCCAGCTCAGCCAGCGTGTACGATTCGTCGCCGGCCAGCTCGTAGGTTTTGTTATCATGCCCAGGGCCAGTCAGCACGGCCACGGCGGCATCGGCAAAATCGGCGCGGGTGGCGGAAGAAATCCGGCCTTCCCGGGCACTGCCAATAAAGGCCCCGCCAGCTACGGCCCCATGCACCGAGCCGGTATAGTTTTCCGTGTACCAGCCATTGCGCAGAATCGTGAAGGTCAGGCCCGAGGCTTTCAGGTCGGCTTCCGTAGCCCGGTGCTCTTGGGCCAGGCTAAGCGCCGACGTATCGGCGTGCAACACGCTGGTGTACACCACGCGGCTCACACCGGCCTGCTTGGCTGCCGCAATGACGTTGCGGTGCTGTGTGACGCGCTGCCCTACTTCGCTCGAAGAAATCAGCAGGAGCGTATCGATGCCGGCCAGGGCCGCGTCGAGGGTGGCGGGTTGGTTGTAATCGGCTTCCCGAACTTCCACGCCCAGGTCAGCGGCTTTGGCCGGATTACGAACCAGGGCCACAATCTGGTCGGCGCCTACCTGAGTTTGGAGTTTTTCGATGATGAGACGGCCCAGCTGACCCGTGGCACCGGTGATGGCAATTTTCATGGTTTCGTCGATTAAATAATGAACGAAACAAAAGTAGGTGGTATACTTACGCAAAGTAAGTACGCACAGAAAGGTAAGTATGAAAAAAGTTAGTCAACCACCAGCCGCCCCCGTCCTCACCCTCACCGATAAGTTACAGCGGGGCGACTTGCTGTCGGCGGGCTGCCCGTCTCGCACGGTGCTCAAGCACATTACCAGCCGCTGGGGCGTGTTGGCCCTGATGGTACTAGATGGCGAAACCCGCCGTTTCAGTGAGCTGCGGCGCCAGATTGATGGGGTGAGTGAACGGATGCTGGCTCAAACGCTGCAGTGGCTGGAAGCCGACGGGCTGGTGAAACGTGTGGCCTACGACGTGGTGCCGCCCCACGTAGAGTACAGCCTGACGCCCCTGGGCCAGCAGGCAGCCCAGAAAGTGCGTGCCCTAGCCGATTGGATAGAAGTGAGTTTCCCCGACGTTTTGCAGCACTGGAATAAAGCCGAAGCCGCGACACAGGCGGTTCCAGCCGACCTCCAGTAGCCTGCTTGTTTGCCCGCAGGCCAACAATTACTGACTAAGCTAAGCCGGGCGAATGGATGACTGGCGGATAATCAGCTGGGTGGGCAGCACCTGCTGGCTTAGCCCAATGGCTGGCTCGGCCGACGGCTGGAGCTCTTCCAACAGGATGTCGATGACGTTTTTGGCTATGCTCTCCACCGGTTGGGCAATGGCGGTAATGGCCGGGGTATAGAGCCGAAACAGGTCGTGGTCATCGTAGGAAATGACGGCCAGATCGGCCGGAATCCGGCGCTGCAATTGGGCAATGGCCTCCAGACCATAGATGGTCAGGTAGTTGGTGGCAAAGATTATAGCGTCGCACTCGGGCATATCCCGAATAAAGTCGTGGATGTCGGCCACGACTTTCTCGGTTTCCTTCGTCACGACTACGCGCTTTACCTGGGCGGGCAGATTGTGTTCCTGCAGGGCCTGGGTATAACCACGCAGCCGCTCCTCCATCTGGGTCTGGGTGGAGTCGATGGTGACGAAGGCCACGCGGCGGCAACCCTGCTCCAGCAGATGTTGGGTGGCCGCGTAGGTTCCCTGGGCCCCATCGACGACGACGTAGTTGGTAGATAAATCCGGCAGGTGACGGTCGAAGAGCACGGTCGGCGTTTGCTCGCGCAGAATGGCGCTGACTTCCTTTTCAATGCCTTCAGAGGGCACGATGATGAAGCCGTCGACGTGGCGCTCCCGGAACATGGAAATCAGCTCCTTGGTCTTGGCCGGGTCATTGTCGGTGCTGCAGTAAATGATGCGGTAGCCCCGCTCGAAGGCCTGCTTCTCAATCAGCCAAGCCACGGTGGCAAAAAAAGAGTTGGAAATATCTTCCACAACCAGCCCGATGACGTGAGTTTTGCCTGTGCGCAGGCTTTTGGCCAGCTGATTGGGCTTATACCCCACCTCCTCGACGTAGGCCAATACCCGCTGGGCTACGGCGTCGCTGATACGGCTTTGCTTGGCTTTGCCGTTGAGCACTAAAGACACGGTAGCAATGGAAACCTGCAAGTGGCTGGCCACATCGTTGATCAATGTCCTTTTTTTCACCTTGCTGTCCATGGGGCATTTTCTGGGTACGTAGCCGCAAAAGTAGAACAAACCTGTTTAGCTCGACCATATTAACTACTCGGGGCCGGAACCCGGCCGGGGTAGCCGGGGCGGGTCTTAACGGGGCCGCTCGAAAATAGATGCTGTAAATACGGTGTCGCGGGACTATTTTGGTGCCCAGGCCAACCCGCCCGGCCCTAAGAACTATCCGGATCCCTTCATCTTTTTTTCCGTTAGAACCCATGGCCACCAAAAAACAGCAGACCTCTCTACGGGACCTGGCCCAGCATCTGGGCGTTTCGGCCTCCACCATTTCGCGGGCCCTGGCCAACCACCACGACATCAGCGAGACGACCAAGGAACGGGTGCGACAGGCGGCCCAGGAGCTCAACTACCGCCCCAACCAGCTAGCCGCCGCCCTGCGCCGGGGCCACAGCAAAACCCTGGGCGTCATCGTACCCCACATCAAGGGCTATTTCTTTCCGGCCGTTATGAACGGCATCGAGAAAGTAGCTACCCGGGAAGGCTTCAACGTGCTGCTCTGCCAAAGCAACGAAGACCTGAAGCGGGAGCAGCGCAACATCGAAGCCCTCCTGGCCTCCCAGGTGGAAGGCATTCTGATGTCGGTATCGGCTACTACTTACCAGGAAACCCAGCACCTGGAGCAGGTGCGGCAGCAGGGTACGCCCCTGGTGTTCTTCGACCGGGTACCCGACTTGCCACGCAGCATGGCCGTCATCCTCGACGATTTTCAGGGTGCTTACCAATCGGTGCGCCACCTCATTGAGCAGGGCTGCCGCCGCATCGTGCACCTGGCTGGCCCGCAACACCTGAACACCAGCCGTAACCGGTTTCTGGGCTACAAGGCCGCTCTGGCCGACCACGGCCTGTCCTTCGAGGAAGACTGGGTGTACTCTTTGCCGGCCCTGACCCACGAGGCCGGCCGCCTGGGCATGCAGCACCTGCTGGCCCTGGAGCCGCCCCTCGACGGAATTTTTGCCGCCTACGCCATTCCGTCGGTGGGCGCGCTGGAGGTGCTGCGCGAAAAGCAGCTGCGCGTGCCCCAGGATATTGCCCTGGCTTGCTTCAGCAACGAGCCATTTACGACCATGACCCAGCCCCAGATGACGGTAGTCGACCAGCGGGCCGAGCAGATGGGCGAAACGGCGGTGCGCCTGTTTCTGCAGCTGCTCAAGCGCGGCCCTGCTTACGAGCCGCCCCACCTGATCCTCAAGCCCGAGCTCATCATCCGCGACTCGTCGCTGCACCGCTCCCAGGAGCCGATGGAGGCGCGCTAACCGGCTTTTTTTCTTTCGTCGTTGAGTTGGGAGGTTCGCCCGGATGCTCGTATTTTTCAGACCTGACCTCTTCCCCCTCCACCCTCCTCCTTTTCCGCCTATGCGTACCGACTTGTCCAAGCAACAGCTTTTCGAGCAAACCCAGCAGCAACTCCACACCCAGGGCTTTGGTATCACGCAGCAGGACCAGACGCGGCCCTGGGGCGGTTTTTTCGTGCTCGATGAAGACCAGGCCCAGCAGTTTGCCGATACCTACTTCGAGGGTTTACCCGTGGATCAACTGCGGATTTCGGGCAAGCTCAGTCCTAAAATCCTGCTCGTAGCCCCGCACCAGCGGCTGTCCTGGCAATACCACCACCGCCGGGCCGAAATCTGGAAGGTGGTGCGCGGCACGGTGGGCGTCATTACCAGCCCCACCGACGAAGAGGGCGAGTTGCAGACCTACAGCCCGGGCCAGACCATCACGCTGCGCCAGGGCGAGCGGCACCGCCTGGTAGGCCTCGACGACTGGGGCATGATAGCCGAAATCTGGCAGCACACCGACGCCCAGCAGCCCTCCGACGAAAACGACATTGTGCGCGTGCAAGACGACTTTGGCCGGTAAGCGCAGCGGCTTTTGACACCTTCAACCAGCCTTTGAACTCCGGTTCGAAGGCTGGTTTGGCTTTAACGGAGTCCGAAAGCAGGCTTTGTTGGCCTTAGCAGTACGGTGCGGGTGGTGCTGTTCAGGTAAGCTCGGCTCTAACAACTTCCTAAACTGGCGGCAGTATTAAGCACTCCTGCTAATCTGCCGCCGATGAATACTTCCCTGTTTTCCCTGCCCGCCTGGCACCAGCCTTCGGGCCACCTGCACGTGGTTATCGAAACGCCCAAGGGCAGCCGCAATAAGTTTGCCTACGACCCGGAAACGCAGCTTTTCAAACTCAAGGGCACACTTCCCGAGGGCAGCAGCTTCCCCTACGACTTCGGCTTCGTTCCCTCCACCCTGGGCGCCGATGGTGACCCGCTCGACGTGCTGGTGCTCATGGATGCTCCCGGGTTTGCCGGCTGCTTGCTCGAAGCCCGCCTCATCGGTGCCATCGAAGCCGACCAGACCGAAGACGGCCACACCGAGCGCAACGACCGGCTGCTAGCCGTATCGGCCAGCAGCCGCCAGCATCAGCACATTCGGGAAATCACCGATCTGACGCCCCAGCTGCTGCACGAAATCGAGCATTTCTTTAAGTCGTACAATGAAGCGGCCGGACGCGGATTTCAGCCCGTGCGCCGGGCCGGGGCTAAGCGGGCCCATACGCTGGTGGAAAAAGCCCAGAAAGAATTCGGCAAATCGTCGGAGCAGTAAGGTCGAGAAAACAGGTGCGCTGGAGGGCCGCGGACACAGGCAGCCCTGTAACAGTTCAGTCGTTTTCCACCATAATGCTATAACAAACCGGCCCCAGCAGTCTACAAGAGACTACCGGGGCCGGTTGTGGGTAAGCTACAAGGGCAGCTAGTCCCGCTTGGTTTTCAGCATCTGCCGCAATTGGGCCAGCTCGTCGCGGAACTTGGCGGCCTGTAGGAAGTCGAGGTCCTTGGCGGCGGCTTCCATCTGCTTTTCGGTTTGCTTGATGAGCTTTTCCAGGTCGGGCTTAGTCATCATGGCAATAACCGGCTCGGCGGCCAGGGTCATCGTATCCGTTTCCGGACCCACGTAAGCGGCCGGCTCGATGCGGCGCTTGTCCGACAGCGAAGTCTGTCCCATGATTTCGTCGTGCGACTTTTTCACCGTCCGCGGCGTAATGCCGTGTTCTTCGTTGTAAGCCATCTGCACGGCCCGACGGCGGTTCGTCTCGTCGATGGCGCGCTGCATGGAACCCGTCATCCGGTCGGCGTACATAATCACCTTGCCCTTGTCGTTTCGGGCGGCCCGGCCCATAGTCTGGATCAGGCTGCGCTGGTCGCGCAGGAAGCCTTCCTTATCGGCGTCCAGAATAGCTACCAAACTTACTTCGGGCAGGTCCAGACCTTCGCGCAAGAGGTTGACGCCGATAAGCACATCAATAACGCCCAGGCGCAGCTGCCGCAGGATTTCCACCCGGTCAAGGCTTTTCACGTCGGAGTGTACGTACTGCGACTTGATGCCCAGGCGCTCCATATATTTTTGCAGCTCCTCGGCCATGCGTTTGGTGAGCGTGGTCACCAGCACCCGGTCGCCCATTTTCACGCGGTTGTCGACTTCATCCAGCAAATCGTCAATCTGATTAACGCTGGGCCGCACGTCGATTTCGGGGTCGAGCAGGCCAGTGGGTCGGATAATCTGCTCTACTACCACGCCGTTGGCCTGAGTCAGCTCGTAGTCCGAGGGGGTAGCCGACACGTAGATGGCCTGCCGGTACATGCTTTCAAACTCGTTGAACGTCAGCGGGCGGTTGTCCATGGCTGAGGGCAACCGGAAGCCGTACTCTACCAGGGCCGTCTTGCGGCTCCGGTCGCCGCCCCACATGGCCCGCACCTGCGGAATAGTGGCGTGGCTTTCGTCGATAACCAGCAGGTAGTCGTCGGGGAAATAGTCGAGCAGGCAGAAGGGCCGGGAACCCGGCTCCCGGCCGTCGAAGTAGCGGGAATAGTTCTCGATGCCCGAGCAGTAACCCAGCTCCCGAATCATTTCCAGGTCAAACTCCGTGCGCTCCATGATGCGCTTGGCTTCCGAGTCGCGCCCCTCCTTCTCGAAGTAGGAGTGCTGCTGCACCATGTCGAACTGGATTTCCTTGATGGCCTGGTTGAGCGTGTCTTTGCCAGTCACGAAAAGGTTGGCCGGGTACAAGGTCACGCTTTGCTCGTCGCTGAGCTTTTTGCCACTTACCGGGTCAATCTTCTGGATGGCCTCGATTTCATCACCGAAAAAGTAGATGCGGTAGGCATAGTCGGCGTAGGCCGGAAACACATCCACCGTGTCGCCCTTCACCCGGAAGGTGCCGCGCGAAAACTCCACCTCGGTGCGCGAGTACAGAATCTGCACGAACTGATAGAGCAGGTTGTTGCGCGAGTATTTCAAGCCCGGAGCCAGGTAAATAACGTTTTTGCTGAACTCCTCGGGGTTGCCGATGCCGTAGATACACGACACCGACGCCACCACGATGACGTCGCGCCGGCCGCTGAGCAGCGTGGAGGTGCAGTGCAGCCGCAGCTTCTCGATTTCCTCGTTAATGGCCAGGTCCTTTTCAATAAAGACGTCGGTGCTGGCAATATAGGCCTCGGGCTGGTAGTAGTCGTAGTAGCTGATGTAGTACTCAACGGCGTTGTTCGGGAAAAACGACTTGAACTCGCCGTAGAGCTGGGCCGCCAGGGTTTTGTTGTGGCACAGCACCAGCGTGGGCTTGCCCGTCTGGGCCACTACGTTGGCCACCGTGAAGGTTTTGCCGGTACCCGTGGCGCCAAGCAGCACCTGGGCTGGCTCCCCGCTTTCCACACCCGAGACGAGCTGGGCAATGGCTTTGGGCTGGTCGCCGGTGGGTTTGAATTCGGAGGTTAGTTGGTAGTCCATTCAGGCAGAAAGGTGACAGCTAAGACAGCCTAGGATAACTCCATTGCCGCAAGGTAGGTTTCTTCGGAAACGAAAAAACCTGTTCAGATAAATTGAACAGGTTTTTCTGGAAAACTAGGCTACGGATTCTTAGCGGGTGTCGCGCCAAAGCTGGCAACCGGCAGTGGCCTGAGCAGTGAAATTGGCACACTTCCCGTCGCCCTTGCCGCTAATGCCGCCGCTGGGTGCCCCGACGTAGCGTAGCTGGTTGTCGTTGAGGTCATACACTTTCGTGTAGCCATCGGGATGGGTTGGCTTTACCAGGAACACAGTCCGGCCCTCCCAGGTGTAGCGCCATACTTCGCCGGCCGGGTTGCCTTTGGGGGACTGGAGTAATGCATCAATTAGTGGCTGGGCCCGGGCATCCACGCAGCTTGCGGCCGTATCAGTAGTGGCTTGGGACTCGGGTGCCACGGTTTCCTTCTGGCACTGAACCATACCCAGGCAGCCCCAGACACTAAGTAAAAACAGTAAAGACTTCATTGCATAAGGTAGAATGAGGTGAGATAAAGCAGTTTTTTGTTAGCGTACTACCACAGCCGCCTTGCTACCAAACTCCACGCTAGCCTCCAGGCCCACAGCGTAGGGTCGAGCCTGATAGTTGCTGCGCACCGCATCGGTATTGAGCGTTGAGAGGCCGGCTTCGGCCGTAGGCCCTACGGCGACGCTCCAGCTTGCTGCGCCGGGCTGGTAGCGCACCCCGCCGCCCGTGTTGACCGAGCCCTGAACTTTGCGGTAGGGCGAGTTAACTGACTTGAGTGTGTAGGAAGTGGTGGCTTCGGGCACGCCTTCCAGCTCAGAACGCGTGTTGAAGAGCACATTGACGGCGGCTCCCACTTTAGCATAAAGTGACCAGCCGGGCTTGGCCGAGCCGTAGCGTACGCTCACCGGAATACCTGCCGTACGGTACCGATACTGGGCCGTGCGCACCTTTACCGGCTGAGGCGGCGTCAGGAAGTCATTCGTCGAGGGCCGGCTGGCCGCGCGAGCTTCTACAACGGGCATTTTGCCGTCGAGGAAGTAGTAGGAGGTCTGGGAGGTAGCACGCTGCTCAGCTACGGCCAGCCCGGCGCTTACCGTTAGGTGTTTCGAAGCGGCGTAACTCGCCGTCAGGGCCACACGCTGGGCAAAGCCGGGCCGCAGGTATTGCCGATACTCATGGGCCGCCTGCTCATACGTACTAGCAGTACGGGCCGCTGCTACCGAACCATTTACACTATTAGCATAGGTCACGGCGGCTGGCGTAGCAGCAAAGCTCATGTTCGGGTTGTAGGCCGAAGCGGCGTAGCCCCCCATCAGACGCCAACGCTTGGGGCGGGCGGCAGCCTCCGGTTTGGTTTCTTCTTGTAAAGCAGCGGGCAGTTGGGCGGCCATCATAGTAGGCGCACTGGGCAGGGCTGGCTTCAGCGTATCGGGACGGCTGTTACCGGTCAGGCCTGCCAAAGCAACCTTTTGACTATTCAACGCCGTCAGCCAGGTTGCACCGCCAGCCCCCACTGGGCGTGCCGCTGCCACTATCCGGTCATAGAATGAGCCGGCCGTAGTAGTAGCAACCCCGTCGTAGGACAGCGAAGATGCCGAGCCGTAAGCGCCCGAAACAGCACCAGAACCCCGCAGAACATTGGCGCTGCGGTCAGCACCACGCGCCGTAGGGGCAGCCGTTGCGGTGGCGCCAGGCTGCAGGGTTTGCAAGGAGCCACCCGAGGCCATGTCCGCTTCCGTGGGCCCAGCAATCATGGCGGCAAGGCTAGCTGCCGCAGCTTCTCCTAAATACAGGTCTGACGTGGGGTTAGCAGTGCCAGCCGGAGCATCAGCTGCCGTATTTGCAGCATGTTGTTTGGCTGAAGCAGCCGGGGCGGAGGCTACGGCGCCCGCCAGCGTAGCCCGGTCCGACTGGCGCATAGTCAGCCAGCTGCCGGCACCCAGAAACAGCAGAATACAGGCCGCTGCTACCCACCGGTGCCACACTAGGCGGCGACGGAAGGTTTCGTTCTGCTGCACCAGCAATTCGTGGTCAATTTGTTCCCACAGGTTCATGCGGGGCGCTACCTCAGCTTCGCCCAGCTTCTGCCGAAACAGCTGCTCCAAGTCGCCGGTGGGTTCCGGGGTGGGCGTATGGTTATTTGCGGTAGGTACCATTGGAACGATGCGCTTCGAGGCGCTCTAATTTGGTCTTCAAAATCGCCCGGGCCCGGGCGTACTGTGATTTGCTGGTGCCCTCGGAAATGCCCATCAGCTCCCCGATTTCCTTGTGGCCGTAGCCTTCGATGGCAAACAGGTTGAACACCATGCGGTAGCGCGGCGCCAGTTCCTGGACCATGGCCAGCATTTCTTCGAAAGCGTAGTTGGAGAGCGTAAATTCCTCCCCAGCCAACTCTTCCGGATATTCTCCTTCGCTGACGGCCACCAGCGGGGCGTTGCGGCGGTGCTGGCGCAGGGCGGCATTCACCATAATGCGGCGAATCCAGAACTCCAGCGGGCACTCGCGGCGGAAGTTACGCAGGTTGTTGAATACGGTTATAAAGCCTTCCTGCAGCACATCCTCGGCCTCAAACGTGGTTTGGGCATAGCGCAGGCACACGGCCATCATCTTGCCGGCAAACCGGTCGTAGAGTTGCTTCTGCATAGCCCGGCTGCCAGCCAGGCACCCGTCAATTATCTCGGCCTCGGTCATGGCGGAAGGCGGGGTAAGGTGGCGCACCGGAGCCGACGCGGCTGGCTTGGAAGCAGATTGCCCATCGGGCAGCAGGCTCCGCAGCCCACCCATCGAGCTCAGAGCGGAAGACAAGGCACCCATCAGCAGCAGCGGCCCACCTGGCCCACGTTATGCGCCGGCTTCTGCAGCAACTGCTGCGACCGGAAATTGTAAGTAGCCAATAGTACCATAGGAAGCGGATAGAATCGGGAAGGAAAAACTACCTAGTGTCGTGTAGTAGGATGAGCCAGACCAGGGTGCAGCGGTTGCACGTTGCGTATAAAAAACCTAATACTGATCAAAAACACCTGTAAACCAACTGCTTAATTTTCAGCTAAAGATAGTCACCAACTTCTGTTACCGGTCTTTTTTTGCGGCGAAAAGCTCAACTATGGCAACCTCAACCGAATTCCGCCGTAGCCCCCTGCATCGTTCTACCACAACCCAACCCCATGAAGACCCTTGTTCTGTTTTATTCCACCTATGGCCACATCTACAAAATGGCGGAAGCCATAGCTGAAGGCGCCCGCGAGGTAGCCGGCAATGAAGTGGTTATAAAGCGCGTGCCTGAAACCCTGCCCCAGGCCCTGCTCGACCAGATTGGCGCTACCCAGGCCCAGAAAGCCTTCGAGCACATTCCGGTAGCCACGCCTACCGAGCTGACCGAGTACGACAACATCGTCTTTGGCACGCCTACGCGCTACGGCAACCTGTGCGGCCAGATGCAAGCCTTCATGGACAGCACCGGCGGCTTGTGGGCCAAAGGAGCACTGGTGGGTAAAGTCGGGTCGGTGTTCGTGAGTACGGCCACTCAGCACGGTGGCCAGGAAACGACCATCCGGGCCTTCCATACCGAGCTGCTGCACCACGGCTTTGTGATTGTGGGTTTGCCCTACGCCTGGCAGGGCCAGATGGGCCACGAGGAAGTAACCGGCGGCACGCCCTACGGCGCCAGCACGGTGGCCGGCGGCCAGGGGGAGCGGCAGCCGAGCGCCAACGAGTTGGAAGGAGCCCGTTTTCAGGGTCGGCACACCTCGGAAATTGCGCAGAAACTAGCTCGTTCCTAAGGGAATACTATATTAGACGCTTAATTCTCTGCACACTGACCTGCAACCATCGGCAGCCACTCTCCGGAGTGGCTGCTTTTTTTATGCACTACCGGCCCCACAGCGGCCACTCTATTGCCGGGGCAGAAGTACGATTCATTGATCTAAAACAACAGTTGAGCACGCTTTTCAGGGAGTTGGTAATGAAAGTTGAAACGATTGACTAACCCAGAGTTAGGTTTGCACCACCTTCCCTGATCCGCAGGAAAGCCAGCAGCTTTTTTCTAGAATCTGTAATGCGTTGTCCTTCCGGACGATTCATAGGCCAGTCGACTGAATGGTTACCGGCGGCTACGGTGCAACTTTTGGCGGCATAGTCCGACCCTGAGACGAAGCTGAACTTTACGACTACCCTTTTACAAGCGGCCTACGAGCACCGCTTTCCTGGCATTCTTCTTCTTGCAGTATATGAAACGTTATCTACCCATTCTGGTCACTAGTTTGCTCACAGCCCCGGCCTGGGCCCAAACAACTCCCCCGGCCGGTACTCCGGCTGCCCGTCCCGCGCAGCCCCCAGTGCCCGGCGCACCGGCTACTACTGCCCCCAAGCCGCTGGCCGTTCCGGCGGCGCCCCGCGGTACGGGCCGTCTGACGGGCACCGTGCTGGACGCTACCACCAAGAAGCCGGTGGAATTTGCCACCGTGGCCTTATTGCCCGCCACTGGCAGCCAACCCATTGATGGGACCGTGTGCGACGACAAAGGCCGGTTTGCCCTTAAGAGTCTGGCCCCAGGACAGTACCGGGTGCAAATCAGCTTTGTGGGCTACGTAACCCGCACTGAAGACGTGACTATTACCGACGGCACCACCGAGCTGAATACGCTGCAGTTGACCTCAGCCGCGCAGAAGCTGGGCGAAGTAACCGTGACCGGCGAGCGGGACGTGGTGGAAACCAAGCCCGACCGGATTGTCTACAACGCCGAAAAGGACATTACCAACTCGGGTGGCACCGCGGCCGACGTGCTGCGCAAAGTGCCGCTGGTAAACGTGGACCCCGACGGTAACGTGGAGCTGCGCGGTACCAGCAACGTGCGCGTGCTCATCAACAACAAGCCCTCGGGCATCGTGGCCTCGTCGGTAGCGGATGCCATGAAGCAGATTCCGGCTGACCAGATCAAGAGTGTGGAGGTGATTACCACGCCCTCGGCCAAGTACGACGCCGAAGGCACGGGGGGTATTATCAACATCATCCTGAAGAAAAACAGCATGCAGGGCTCCAACGGCAGCGTAGGGTTGGCCGCCGGCACGCGTAGCTCCAACGGCAATGCCTCGCTCAACTACCGTAAGGGTAAGGTGGGCATCAACAGCTCGGTAAGCGGCTTTGGCTTCTACAGCCCCAACCGCAACGACCTGACCCGCTCGTTGAAAAACCCGGATGGTACCGAGACGCTGGCTTTGCAGCAGGATGGCGACGGCAACACGCTCGGCGGCGGCGGCTTCGGCCGGCTGGGCCTCGACTACGACCCGGCGCAGTACCATAACCTCACGCTGGGCTTGCAGGGCAGCATGTTCCGCAACTCCGGCGACTACCAGCAATTCAACAACGTGCTGTTTCCGGCCCTGGCCGCCAACCAGTTTACGCGTAGCACCGACCGGCAATTCCGCACCCAGAGCTACGATTTGAGTGGCTCTTACACCCGCACCTTCGAGCAGAAGCGCCGCGAATGGAGCGTGCTGGCCCAGCACACCCGCAACCGCAACACGCAAAACTACGGCCTCGACCAGTACGCCGGCCGCGACGAGTCGGGGGAGCTGCAGTACCGCGAGGAAAGCGACAATCTGGCCCGCAACCTGGAAACCACGCTTCAGACCGACTACGCCCACCCATTTTCGGAAACAGCCCTGCTCGAAACCGGGGCCAAAGCCATTCTGCGCCGCGTCAGCAGCGACTATGACGTGTACGACCAGCTGGCGCTGAACTTCAACCCGGCCCGCTCCAACCTTTTCGACTACAACCAGGATGTGGTGTCGGCTTATGGCACCTACGGGTTTTCGGCCTCCAAAAAGCTGAGCTTCAAGCTGGGTGCCCGGGTGGAAAACACGCGCGTCAGGGGCAACTTCGAGCCGCGGCAGACCGAAAATTCGGGCGTGTCGCAGGACTACTTCAACGTGCTGCCGAACGTGAGTTTGAGCTTCCAGCCGAATAATCCCAAGAAGCCCGGACAGTCGCTGCGGCTGGCGTACTCGAAACGGATTCAGCGCCCCCAGATTTTCTACCTCAACCCCTTCCGCAACACCTCCGACACGCTCAACGTCAGCTACGGCAACCCCAAGCTGGAGCGGGAGCTGACCGACAGCTACGAGCTGAACTATACCACCTTCATCAAAGGCTCGGTGCTGAATATGTCGGCCTACATGCGGCGTACGAACAATGCCATTGAAAGTGTCCGCTTTATCCAGAACGGCATCAACAACCAGACCTTCGCCAACATCGGACGCAACGCTACCTATGGCGTCAGCCTTTTCAGCTCGATAAAGCCGGTGCCGAAGTGGGATGTCAGCGGCAACGTAAACGTGTACTACGTCTCGTTGAAGAGCCCGGCCCTGAGCCTGCGCGAGGGCGCCGTAAATACGGCAGCCTACTCCAACGACGGGGTGATGTACAGCATCAACATCAACACCAGCTACAAATTCGAAAAGGGTCTGAGCATTCAGGGCTACGGCGGCCTGAACTCGCCCCGCGTGCAGCTTCAGGGCAAGCAAGCCGCCTGGACGTTCTATTCGCTGGGCCTGCGCAAAAACCTGCTCAAGGACAAAGCCGACCTGACCCTGAACGCCGACAACTTTCTGCAGGCCACCCGCAACCTGAAGTCGACGCTCGATACCGAGCAGTTCCGGCAGGAAAGCAACAACTACATCTACCTGCGCGGCGTGCGCCTGGCCTTTAATTACCGCTTTGGCAAAGTGTCAACTCAGCCCCAGAAGCGTCGCAAAGGCATCCAGAACGACGATGTCAAACAGGGTGAAGGCGGCCAAGGCCAGGGACAGCAGTAAGGGTGGAATTGTAAGCTTGTGAAGTTGTAAGGTTTTCGCCGGCCGGCTCCTGCGGTGTGGACAGTGGTCCAAACTGCCGGGGCGGGCCGGCGGAATTCCTTCTATTAGGCGGCGGCAATATTTACTACAATCCAGCGTTTTGCTGCATCAAGCCCCTATGGGTCGCTTTTATCTGCTTTATCGATTATCCATTTACGTATCTGATTGCCTGCATGAAGCATTTTTGTACCCTTGCTGTCCTCCTGGCGCTGGCAGTTCCAGCCACTGTGCGGGCCCAGAACCCCGCTTCATCCACCACAACTGCCGCGAAAGGGACGGGCCGTCTTACCGGCCGCGTGGTGGATGCCGCCACCCAGAAGCCCGTCGAATATGCTACCGTTGCCTTACTACCGACTGGGAGCACGACACCTGTTACCGGAGCTTCCGGCGACGACCAGGGCCGCTTCGAGCTGAAGGATTTGGTGGCCGGTTCCTACCGCCTGCAAGTAAGCTTTGTGGGCTACACCACGCGCGTGGAGCCCGTGACCATAACCGCTGGGGCAACCGACGTAGGCCGGCTTGAGCTGACGGCCACGGCCCAGAAGCTGGGCGAGGTAACCGTGACCGGCGAGCGGCCCATCGTAGAAACCCGCCCCGACCGTCTGATCTATAACGCAGACCAGGACGCTACCAAAGCTGGCAGCACCGCCTCCGACATTCTGCGCAAAACCCCAATGGTGAACGTGGACGCCGACGGCAACGTGCAGCTGCGTGGCACCTCCAACGTGCGGATTCTGATTAACAACAAGCCCTCAGCCATGCTGGCGGGCAACCTGGCCGAGGCTCTCAAGCAGATTCCGGCCGACCAGATTAAGGCTATTGAGGTGGTCACGGCGCCTTCGGCGAAGTATGACGCGGAAGGTTCGGGTGGGGTTATCAACATTGTGTTGAAGAAAAACAGCCTGCAGGGGACCAATGGCAGCGTGGGCAGCAGCATCGGTAACCGCAACCAGAACCTGAACAGCTCCCTGAACGTGAAGCGGGGCAAGGTAGGCGTCAACACCAAGCTCAGCGGCTTCCGCAACCTCTATCCTTTCCGCTCTACCGACACCCGCACTGATTTTGTGACCAGTCCTACGGGCCCCACGGGCGTGCAGGGCCAACTCAATCAGGTGGGCAACTCCCGCAACCAGGGCAGCGGCGGCTACGGGCAGCTGGAACTGACCTACGACCCCTCGCCCCTGCACAGCTTCACGCTCAGCGGCAACGGCAACCTCTACCGCAGTAGTTCGCCTCAATCGTTGTTCAACCAATATCAGGATTTTCGCAGCCCCCTCATCCTGCTCCCTGGTCAGCGCCTACGCGACACCCTTTACTCTCGCGACATCACCCAGAGCTATGAGGGACGAAACTACGACCTGAACGCCGGCTATACCCGCACCTTCGGCGAGGCCCAGCCCCGGCGCGAGTGGAGCATACTGGCCCAGCACACCCGCAACCGCAACGACCAGAACTACTCGCTCGACCAGTACCGCGCCGCCGAGGTGCTAGCCGGTCCGCTTGAATACCGGGAGCGAAGCTTCAACCTGGCCAAAAACCTGGAAACGACCATCCAGACCGACTACACCCAACCTATGCCCGACAGCAGCACGGTGGAAATAGGCGCTAAGACCATCCGTCGCCAAGTCAGCAGCGACTACAGCCTCGACACGGTGCTGCTCAGCCGTCAGCCCGATTTCGTGCGCAGTGCCGGCCGCTCCAACGCCTTCGACTACCGTCAGAATGTGCTGGCCGCCTACGCTACCTACAACTTCTCGGCCGGGAAAAAGTACTCTTTCAGCCTGGGCGCCCGCCTGGAGCATACGGCCATTGCGGGCGAGTTTTCCAGCCAGGACAGCCGCTTCAAAAACAGCTACCTCAACGTGCTGCCCAACCTGAACGTCAGCCGCAACCTCAAAAAGCCTGGCCAGACCCTGCGCCTGAGCTACTCCCGCCGCATTCAGCGCCCCCAGATCTACTACCTGAATCCGTACGTCAATCAGGTTACGGCTAATGCCATCCGCTTTGGCAACCCAAGCTTGTCGCCGGAAACTACCGACGCACTGGAGTTGAGTTACAGCACTTTCGGCGAGAAAAGCTCTCTGAATGCCTCGGCCTTCGTGCGCCGCACCGGCAACGCCATCGACGAGGTAAACAACTACAACACGGCCCTGGCCCGGACTGAAACCACCTTCGCCAACATTGCTACCAGCACCAGCTATGGCATCAGCCTGTTTGGCTCGCTCAAGCCCACTGCGGCCCTCAACCTGAGCACCAATGTGGAGCCCACCTACACCCGCATCTACAGCGCTTCCCTGCAGCGCACCAGCGCCCGGCTCAACGCCTTTATCAACCTGAACACGTCCTACAAATTCGCCAAGGTGTACACCGCTCAGGCTTTTGGTGGCGTCTGGACCGGCGACGTGCAACTGCAAACCCGCAACTCCGGAGGCTACTACTACGTGGCGGGTATAAAGCGCACGTTTCTCAACGAGAAGATGGACCTGACGCTCAACGCCAGCAACTTTCTGACCCCGGGCTTGGCCTTTGTCAACCGCACCACCACCGACCAATTCACATCCAGCAACTCGTTCTACCAATACCGCCGCAACTTTCGCCTGTCATTCAACTACCGCTTTGGCAAAGTGGACACCGGCGGGGGCCGTCAGCGCCGCACCATCCAGAACGATGACTCTAAGCAGGGCAGCAGCAAAGGCGGAGGGTGAGTAGGGGCACGTTGTGGAGCCCTTACTCCTTCACACCTCCCCAGTCACTCTTTTCAGCTTTGCTGGTTCCAGATTCGCCAGGACTCTTCGGCTTGGAGGCAAAGCATTTCGAAGCCGTTTTTGGTTTGAGCGCCCTGCTCGGCACCTTTGGCCATAAAGAGCGTTTCGCTGGGGTTGTAAATCAGGTCGTAGAGGTAATGCTGGGCCGTGAGCTGCTGGTACGGAATCGGGGGGCACTCGTCCATGTTGGGGAAAGTACCCAGTGGCGTGGTGTTGATAATCAGGGAATGGGCGGCAACAATGGCCGGCGTCAGGTCGGCGTAAGTCAGGCCCTGGGCCAGGGGGTTGCGCGAAACTAGCCAGTAGCGGATACCCAGCTCGCGCAGGGCCGCTTCCACCGCCTTCGATGAGCCGCCGGTACCCAGCACCAGGGCTCCGGCCTCGTCACCACGGACTGGGTAAAACCGGCGCAGGGAGTCGCGGAAACCAATATAGTCGGTGTTGTGGCCCACGCGTCGGCCGTCGGCCGTAAACTCAATGACGTTTACGGCCCCGATGCGGGCCGCCGAGGGTGCCACTTCATCCAGGTAAGGCCACACTTGCTCCTTGAAGGGAATCGTGACGTTGAGGCCTTGCAAGTCAGGCTGCTGGTCGCACAGCTGCAGCAGGTCTTTGATGCTGCCCAGCTCGAACAAATTGTACTGGCAATCGTCCAGGCCCAGGGTTTCAAACTTCTGGGAGAAGTACGTCTGGGAGAAAGAGTGTTCGAGCTTTAAGCCGATAAGTCCAAACTGGCGCATAGGATCAGAAGAGAATAGCGTCCCGAAAAAACAAAGAAAACCGCCCCAAACCATACTGGTTGGGGCGGTTTCGAAAAAATAAATCCAACTGGTCAGCTTACGCGGCAGCCGAACTGCCCCGCATTTTCTCCTTGAGGAACTGAATAGCGGGCGGCAGAATCGAGAACAGGATGATGCCGTAAATGACGTAGGTGAAATTGTGCTGCACCCACGGAATGTTGCCCAGGAAGAAGCCGGCCAGGGTGAGCGAAATAACCCAGAGCAGGGCCCCGGCAATACTGTAGCCGATGAAGAAGCTGTACTTCATGGTGCCCACGCCGGCCACAAACGGAGCAAACGTGCGCACGATGGGAATAAAGCGGGCCATGATGATGGTTTTGCCGCCGTGCTTGGCATAAAATTCCTGGGTTTGCTCCAGGTACTTGCGCTTCAGAAAGCGGAAATCCTCCCGGAACACCCGCGGCCCGAGGTAGTCCCCGACGAAGTAGTTGAGGTTGTCGCCGAGGAAAGCGGCGGCAATGAGCAGCGGAATCAGGTAGAAGATGTTCAGCAGCGTATCGGGCGAGCCGGCGGCTACGGGCTGGGCGGCCAGCGTCCCGGCCACGAACAGCAGCGAGTCGCCGGGCAGGAAGGGCAGCACCACCACGCCGGTTTCGGTGAAGATAATCAGGAACAGAATCAGGTAAATCAGGTTGCCGTACTCACCTACGAGCAGCTTAAGGTGCACATCGAGGTGCAGAATGATGTCGAGGAAATGCTTAATCAGCTCCATGCAAGGAAGTAAGTGAGAAGAATGACTGGGTCGTAACCGGGAAATATCCTACAAAGAAAACAGGCTGCCGGGAAAGTGGCAGCCTGTTGGCAGAATTTGCCCGGAATAATTCTGGTGCCTGGCCGCTTATATAGCGGCACTTACCCGCCATACCTTGTTGCCGGCATCGTCGGTAATGAGGATTGCCCCGTCGGGCATCACTGTTACGCCCACGGGCCGGCCGTATACTTCTTTGCCTTCCTCGTTGGCAATAAAGCCGGTGGCAAAATCTTCCATTTTTCCACTCGGTCGTCCATTTTGGAAGGGCACGAATACCACTTTATAGCCCGAGAAAGCAGAGCGGTTCCAGGAGCCGTGCTGCCCGATGAAGGCGCCGTTCTGGTACTTGGCCGGAAAGCCTTTCTGGTCGTAGAAGGCCAGGCCCAGCGAGGCTGTGTGCGGGCCCAGCGGCACATCGGGCACCACCGTTTTCTGCACCAACTCGGGCGCTTCGCCTTTGCGGCGGGGGTCTTCGTGCGCGCCGAAGTACGCGTAGGGCCAGCCGTAGAAGGCCCCTTGCTTCACGCTAGTCAGGTAATCGGGCACCAACTCGTCGCCCAGCTCATCCCGCTCGTTGACGGCCGTCCAGAGCGTGTTGGTGCCGGGAGCCCAGTCCATGCCCACGGGGTTGCGCAGGCCAGCGGCATAAATCCGCTCTCCAGAGCCATCCGGATTGATTTCAAGAATATTGGCGCGGCGCTTTTCGTTCTCCATGCCATTTTCCCCCACGTTGGAGCCCGAACCTACCGATACGTAGATTTTGGAGCCGTCGGCCGAGGCCAGCAGGTTGCGGGTCCAGTGGTTGTTGTAGCCACCGGCGGGCAGGTCCAGAATCTTCTGACCAGGACCAGTAATCTTGGTTTGGCCAGGCTTGTAGGCGTAGCGCAGCACGCCGTCGGTGTTAGCCACGTAGAAATAATCACCTAGCACCAGCATGCCCAAGGGTTGGTTGAGGTCGGCCAGAAAGGTTTCGCGCACATCGGGTTTGCCGTCCTTGTTGGTGTCGCGCAGCAGCGTGATGCGGTTGGCGCTGGTTGGTTTCAGCGACTTCGACGGATCCAAGTCCAGGGCGGCGGCTACTTTCTTCTTAACCGTAGTCGGTATTGTGTTGGATTCGGCCACCAGCACGTCGCCGTTAGGCGTCACGTAAGCCCAGCGCGGACTGTTGAAGTTGCCCGCGTACTCGGTGATGGTGAAGCCACCCGGAACGGTCGGGGTGCGGCCGGCGGGCCAGCCGATAACCTTGCTGCGCTTGGTGACGGACTTGCTGGCGTAGGGCTCGGGCAAATCGACGGGCGCGGCGGCCGTGGCCACAGTATCGGCCGGCGTATCGGCCTGGGCCTGGGCTTTTTCTTCCTTGCTAGGGCCACCGCAAGCAGCTACAGCGGCCAGCAGCGGAACGTAAAACGACATTTTTTTCATAAAGCAGATGACATATGGTTCTGCTTTTTACTGGCTTTGCGCAAGTTGGTTGTTGAGCTTTTTTCGTTGTCAGCTACCAGCCCCCAAATCCACGACCCACTTCTCCCCTCTCCAGCGCCAAAACCCGCAGAGCAACAAAAAAGGCCGCCCCGGAGCAGGACAGCCTTTTCATGAATTTAGAATTCGACGGCGCTTAGCCGCGGGGCATGGAGGTGCCGGGCTTGCCGGTAGGCTTTTCAGGCTTGAAATCCTCGTCTACGGCGTCCATATCGAGGAAGTGGGTGAATGTGTCGCCGCGCAGACCCAGGCGAATGGTTTCCAGCGACACTACTTCGTTCGGAGCAATGTTGCCCAGGTTGACGTTGGCCCCGAGCAACTTGATAAACCATACCTGCTGGGCTTTCTGCGGGGCTTCCCACAGGATTTTCTCGAACGGAATCTGGGTCAGGATTTCTTCTACCAGACCCGAGCGTACCTCGCCGGTGCTGCGGAACAAGCCCACGTTGCCAGCCTCCCGGGCCTCGCCGATAACCTTGATGGCCCCGGCTTCGAGCTCGGTTTTCATCTGCGAAATCCACTTGTAGGGCGGAATGATTTTCTCCGCATCCTTGGAGCCTACTTCGCTGAGCACCTTCACATCCTGGGCCAGGGTGCGGATGTATTCCAGCTTGCGGTCGTGCTTGAGGTCGATGGAGCCGTCAGACACCTCGGCATACTCCATGTCAAACTCGGCCAGCAGGCGGCGGTAGTCGTCGAACTGGTTGCGGATAATGAAAGCCTCGAACAGCGTTCCGCCGAAATACACCGGAATACCGGCTGCCTTGTAGGCGTCCAGCTTCTTGCGCAGATTGGGCACCACGTAGGAAGTGGCCCAGCCCAGCTTCACGATGTCGGTATACTCGCCGCCCACTTCGAGGAAGTTTTCTACTTCGCGGATGCTGAGGCCCTTGTCCATAACCATCGTGTAGCCTTGTTCACGGGGCTTGCTGGTGCGTTCGGGGAGGTTGTTGAGGCTGTAATTCATGCGTTGAGACTTGGATCTTAAGGTCTAGAAAACACGTTGCCGCCCGCTCGAAGCCCGAGAGGCTCCGGAGGCCGCGCCAAAAGTACGCCCGAATTCTGTAACCGCTCTTACAGGCAAAAGGTCCGGGCCGCTGGCAGGTGTTGCCAAGCAGCCCGGACCTTGCAGCCGAAGCCATGAAAAGTTACTTGCGGTACTGGTCAATCAGGCGGGCCAGAGCGCGCTGCGATTCCAGCTCGGGGAAGTACTCAAACAACAGGCGGTGCTTGTCGAAATCCAGCACCAGCGCATTTTCCAGATACTGGTACGCCTCCCGGTAACGGCCCGCCGCCAATAGATATGCGCACAGGCGGTAGTGCAGTTCGGCCTCGCCGGGCTGAATTTCCACGGCATTGCGCATCAGGTCAATAGCCTCGTCGAAGTTGCCCTGCTCGTAGAGGATAATGCTCCAGTTCAGCCAGGCGTCCTTGTTGTCGGGGGCTACCTGGGTGGCTTTGTCGTAGCACTCCAGGGCACTTACCACAGCTCCCACCTGGTACTCAGCGGCAGCCAGGGCCATCCAGTACTCGGCGCTTTCGTCGTAGAGGGCCACGGCTTTGCGGAAAAAATGAATGGCCTCAAACCACCGCTCCTGGGCCGTCAGCACAATGCCGATGCCAAACCAGGCCTCGTCCATAGTCTGGTCGAGGTCGATGGCGTGCTGGTAGTTTTTGCGGGCCGCGTCCCATTCGCTCAGCTTTTCGTGGCACTCCCCGATGTTGCACAGGGCTTCGGGCGTAGGCTTGCCTTCCTCGTAGCTGAGGTGAAACTCGGTAATGGCCTCCCGGTACTTTTCCTGCCCCACGTAAGCACTGGCCAGAAAACCGTGGGCGTCGTAGAATTTATTGTCAATCAAGATGGCGTACTCGAAAGCCGCCACGGCCTCCTCGAAGTTGCCGAGCCGGAAATAGGCCTGCCCCAGGTTGTACCAAGCCGTGGTCGAGTATGGGTCCTCGTCGGTAAAGCCACGGAAAAAGTCCAGGTTTTTCTCCAGGCGCTCCGAAATTTCGAGGCAGTAGAGCAGCTCCTGCACGGCAATGTCGTTGTCGGGGTTTAGCCGCAGACTCTGCTTGTAATACTTGGCCGCACTCTTAAACTTCTGCCAGCTCTGGTAGGCCAGGCCTAGGTTGAAGTAGATATCGTCGCGGTCAGTTGCATTTTCGACGGCGGCCTTAAAGAAGTCCACAGCCTGGGCAAAGTCACCTTTCTGCGTGGCAATAATGCCACGGGTTACGGCCACATCGGGGTTGGTCGGGTCCAGCTCGGCCACCGCCTCAATCTGCTGGGCAGCCTGGGTGTATTCGCCTTTCATGGCCAGCACCTGGGCCCGGTCGATGAGCAGCTCAGTGGAAAATGGATACTGCGCAATGGCCGCTTCACAGGCCTGCAGCGCTTTATCGTACTGGGTACTGGAAGTATAGTGGTCGATAATACTTTCGAAATCGGCCAGGTCAAAAAACACGGGCTCGTTGTTGGCTACCATCCGCTCGAAACGGCGTACGGTGTCCAGCACTTGCTCCTGGTCCTCAAAATTCTCATTCATTCTCATTCTCTACAAGCAACGCAAAGACGCCAAAAAGGCAGGCTTTGCGACTAATTTTACCAGTGACTGATGGCGGCCGGTCACCAGCCTAATATACAACAACCGCACCGGAGGCAGCGGAGTTCTTTTGGAGCCCCTGGCAGCACCAGGATACCGTTTCGGCCAGCGTCCGGAACGTCATTCCGGTAGCTTGCTGCACCTTTTGGCTGTGGTACACCACCGGTTTGCGGCCGGCCCGGGCCGTATCTTTGGTTATCAGCGGGCGAGCCCCGGTCAGCACAGAACGGGCATGCTCGGCGCGCCAGATAACTTCGGCGGCCCAGTCGGGTACGGCAATGCGCGGAGCCTTCTTGCCAAAACAGGCCGCCGCCTGAGCCAGGAACTCCTGCAGGGGCACAGCCCCGGCATTGAGGATAAAGCGTTCCGCCAAAATCTTGGGATTAAACGTCAGCCGCAACATGGCTTCCACCACATCCCGCACGTCCACAAAATTAACACTGCCGGGAGTATAAAAGGCATGCTCATTATACGCGTACCGGAACAAACGGGTACTGCTGCGCTCCCAGTCGGCGGGCCCCAGCACTACCGACGGGTTTACGATTACGGCCGATAAGCCTTCGGCCACCCCGCGCCACACTTCCAGCTCGCCCAGATACTTCGAGGTAGCATAAGCAGCGTAGGCCGCGCCCAAATCCCACTTGGCATCTTCGGTCAGTTGCTGGGTGCGGCCCGGCTCCTGCTCGGCGGCCGCGGCCCCGCCGCCCAGCGCCGCCACCGACGAGACGTGGCACAACCGGATACCAGGCCGGTCCAGGCAGGCATCCACCACATTGGCCGTACCTTCCACATTGATCTGCTGCAGGGCATCTTCGTCCTGCGGGGCGTATGATACCAGTCCGGCGCAGTGAAACACGTGCGTCACACCGTCCAGGGCATTGCGCAGGGCCAGAATGTCGCGCACGTCGCCTTCCACCCACTCTACCTGCCCAGCCCCGGCAATGGCCGGCACCTGCTGGCGAAACAGCGCCCGAACCTGGTACCCTTGCTCTAGCAGGGCCGAAATCAGAAAACTGCCAATCAGGCCGCTGCCACCGGTAACGAAAACCATTTTCCCAGGATCAGTTTAGACAATGGCCTTAAACAACGCTATTCTACGGCGTTGTTACAAGGAGTTATTCAGCAGCGGCAGAGCCAGTACTTTTTGTAGGTAAGGTGTCGGCAGCACCTTACGCAGCAGCGTGTCGGTGTGCTTCACGTTGTGGGCATCCGTGCCGACCAAGTCTACCAGACCTGCATCAATGAGCTTTTCCGCCACCCGCTTGGCCCCAGCCGAGTAATAACCCGCTAACGAGTTTAGGTTGAGCTGCAGCAGTACGCCATTCTCCCGCACCTTGGCCAGCTCGTCAAAGCGGCCGTAGAAGTAGGTGTACCGCTCGGGATGAGCCAGCACCGGCTGGTAGCCTGCCGACTTCAGGTTGAACACCGTTTCGGAGAAGTTGAAGGGCTCGTTGATGTAGGAAGTTTCGAAGAGCAGGTACTTTTTGTCGCCCCCGAAGCTGAGCAGCGGTTCTCCGCTGTCAATTTTCTGCTGCAGCCACTCATCCAGGTAGTACTCAGCGGCGCACTCCAGGGCCACGTCCGTAATGCCAGCTGCCGTAGCCGCATTCTGCAGTTGCTGAAGCGCCGCCCGCACTCCCGTAGGGGTGTTCTTGTAAAAGTCGCCCATGATGTGGGGCGTCATAATCAACTTGCGGTAGCCTAGCTCCCGCAGGGCCCGCAGCAGTTCCACCGACTGCTCCACAGTTTCGGCACCGTCGTCGAGGCCAGGCAGCACGTGGGAGTGCATGTCGACTTCCAGCGCCGCCAAAGTAGCCGCCGGGGCAGCGGCCGAAGCGGAAGAACTGCCAAAAAGCCGCTGAAAGAAAGACGCCATGCGCGAAGGAATCAGCTGCGGTTAGGTGAAGCGCTTGCGTAGGCGCGAGAAGAGCCCTACGACAGGGCGGGTTTCTTCATAGTAGCCCTGCCCATAGCCGTAGCCGTAGCCATAGCCGTAGCCATAACCGTAGCCGTACAGGCCGCTAGCCGTCGAGTCGTTGAGAATGGCGCACATCCGGGTGAAGTTATTGGCCCGAATCAGCTTGTTGACGTTTTTCAGGAAGGCCTTCTTCGAATAGTTGGCCCGCACGATATAAATCGGAATATCGGCTTTGCGCATAATCAGAATACCATCCGTTACGAGGCCTACCGGCGGCGTGTCAATCAGAATCACGTCGTAGTGTTGGTAAAGCTCCTCGAGCATCTCGTCAAACTTGGCGCTCAGAATCAGCTCTGATGGGTTGGGCGGCGTGGGCCCGGCCGAAATAAAGTCCAGCGAGGGAATACTGGTATGCTGAATGCACTCCTGAATCGTGTGCTTTTCAATCAGAATAGTGCTGACGCCCTTCACGTTATCGGCCCCGAAAGCCAAGTTTACCTTGGGCTTGCGCATATCCAGGTCCAGAATCACCACGCGCTGTTCGGAAAGGGCAATAATACCGCCCAGGTTTACCGTTACGAAGGTTTTACCCTCCCCGGAAATAGTGGACGTTACCGAAATCAGCCGCTTTTTCTTGGCCGAGCTGATAAAGTCCAGGTTGGTACGAATCGAGCGGATCGACTCCGAAATAGCCGACTTGGGGTTCTTGTCTACCACCAGCTTCGACACGGTCATCTTTTCCTTGTCGTACGTGGGAATCACGCCCAACACCGATGCGGAAGTGGAACGCTCCAGCTCCCGCACGTTGGTAACGGTGTTGTGCATGAAGTAGCGCACCGCAATCAGGGCCAGTCCCAGGGCAATACCACCGGCCAGGCCGATGGCGTAAATCATGGTCCGCACAGGCGAGATGGGCGCACTCGGCATGCTGGCCGGCGACAGAATCTGGAAGTCGGGCGTGGTCCCCGCCTTGGCAATGCTGAACTCCACCTTCTTGTCCATCAGCATCAGGTACGACTTCTCGTAGAGCTCAAACGGACGTTTCAGGCGGGCCAGCTCGGTTTCTTTCTGGGGCAGGGTTTGCAGCTCGGCATTGAACTGGTCACGCTGCTGGTTCATCCGGTCAATTTGGGTCTGCAGCAGACGGCGGTTTTGCTGGAGCAGGCGGCGGATGTTGTTTTTCACGTACGCCAGCTGGGCCTGCTGCTGCTTTACGGCTTCGGTGGTTTCGTTGTAAGAACGCAGCAGGCGGCGCAGGTTCCACTGTAGGGCGTTGAGCTCACCTAGTTGCTGGGTCAGCTGGGCATCTTCGATAGCGCCAATACCCGGGATGCTTTGCTCCAGGGTAGCGTTTTCGCTTTGGGTCAGGCGGTCTTGCTCTACCAGCTGGGTAATTTCGCCCAGCAAGCGGGCCTTTTCCACCAGCTTTAGCCGGGCTTCTTCCTGCTCGGCCAGCTTTTCGGTAATGGTAGCAACTTCTGTTTTAACGTCGTACGTCTTGTTCTGCCGCACGAAAGCCTGCAGGTTTTCTTCCGCACTCTGCAGCTTCTGCTGGTTCTCGGTCAGCGTCTTATCCAGGAACTGCAGCGTCTGAGCCGTGGCTTCCTGCTTTTTGGCTAACTTTTCCTGCAGGTACACCGTGTCAATCTTGTTGACGATGTCCCGCGCCTTGGCCGGGTTGAAGTCGGTAAAGGCAATCTGAATCGTATTGGCGTCGGGATTAATGATGTCGACGCTCAGATTGGTGTTCAGATAATTATTTACTGCCCCGTCGTCGTTGATGACGAAGTGGTAATTCTTTTCACGGGCTTCCTCAGTCAGCAGGGGCGTGGCCGTAACCAGCAATTCCATGCCGGGCACTGCCACGGGCTGCCCCAGCGTATAGGTGCCGCTGCGCTCCTGGCCCAGATACAGGTAGGACAAACGAAACTGCTGCCCGCCGGTGAAGTTGAGACTAAACTTGGAATTGAAGAAGTTCGGGTCCTTGATTTTGTACTCTACCTGAAAGGGCGAGATGCCGTACAGCTCGGTTTCCAGCACGGTGCCCTCCACGTAATAGTTTACGTTGAGCTCCAGGGAATCCTTGAGCCTCTGATAGATAATGTTGGACTTAATCAACTCTACCTCGCCTGAGAGCTTGTTGACATTGCTGCTCCCCACGGCCTGGCCTACCGGACCGTCCAGACCCAGAATGCCGGCCTCTGTTTTCTCATCGATTTTGAGCAGCGACGAGGATTTATAGACGGGCTTGGTATAGCGCAGCAACAACCACGAAGCGGACAGGCCCAGCGCAATAAGCAGGATGATCCAGATAATGCTGCGGCGTGCTACCAGCAGTAAAGTGGTTAGGTCCAGCCCCCCACCTTCGTCTTCCACCGCATTGGGTTCGGCGCCGCCGGCACTGCGAATAAGTTCTTCCAGTTCAGCGTTTTCGTTTACTGCCATTCCGTCGTTACAAGTTAGTCTTAGAGCCAGCAGGGCCTACCTCCAGAGCTGAGGGGGCCGAAGCTCCTTGCTACTTATTGATTAGATCCCTCACTAAAACGTAGGATGTCAAGATTCCTGCCAACCCACCTATCAGACCAAACACGGATCCGGCATCAGAAAGTGCCTCAAAGAAAGGCCGGCGCACAGGTTCGATGTACACTACGTCGTTGGGCTCCACCTGCAGGTTGGCCCGGCGCATTCCCTCAATCGTGGACAAGTCGATAACCTGCACCTGTGGATTGCGCAAATCGCCGCGGATCAGCCGGATGTTGTAGGCCCGGCCACGGTTGCCGGAAGTGCCGCCGCCAAAGCCTCCGGCATCCAGTCCTCCGGAAGCAGCCAACACTTCCAGCAGGTTCATATTGTCATTCGTCATCGGAATAACCTGCCCACCCGGCGCTCCCAGCACCACGATGCGGTTGTTGGTCACCCGGGTCGATACGTACGAGTCTTTGTAGAATACGTCGTACTTGGTTTTGAGCAGGCTGTCGGTTTCGAGCAGGGTCAGGCCGTTGACTTTCACTAGGTTCACCATGGGCAGATTGACCATGCCGTTGGCCTGCACCAGAAACTGGTTTCCCGACACTTGCGCGCTTTGCGCGTTGCCGCCCCGGTTACCGCTTACCGCTCCCCGCCCTGTAGGCACTGGGGTAGCCGTAGTAGTACTCGCCGGGCTCGGATTGCCGAACTGCAGTTCACCGTTGGGGTCCAGAATTCTTTCGCCCTTGTTGGTATACACCCGAACTTCGAGGTAGTCGTTGGGCTGAATCAGGTAGTTACGACTGGTACGCCCCACCAAAGAGCGCAGCTTCATGGTGTCGACACCTTCCCCGGTGGGCGTGCGAAACATGATGTTCTGCCGGTAGTAGCGGCCTGTGGTGCAGGAAGAAAATAGTACGGCAAAAGGCACGCACAGCAGCCAGAGGCGCAGAAGGCGGTGAAAAGCGGGTTGTTGCATGCAGGCTGATAAAGCCACGGTTTGGTTCGAAGGCGATGGGAGCTACCTGTTTAACCAGGTATATTTTTCCCTAAAAAACCTTCAAAGTAACCGAATTGGCACGCCCTTTCAAAATCGGAAGGCGGGGCGGCCGGGTTAAGCTGGCTTCTCTACGGCTAAAAGCGTACTTTCGCGAACCCTAAACCAGACCATTCTGGTTATACCCAAACCTTCCCCACCCAACCGCTCTTTTCATGGAACTTGTAGCCACCGAAAATCAAACAATGATTGCCCAAATGGTGCGCGACTTCGGCGCAACCCACATCAAACCCGATATGATGAAGTGGGATGAAAGTCAGGAGTTCCCCGTCGAGGTGTTTAAGAAGCTCGGTGAGCTGGGCCTGATGGGCGTGCTGGTACCTCAGGAGTACGGCGGCGCTGGTTTTGGCTACGTCGAGTATGTTACGGCTATTGCCGAACTCTCCAAGATTGACCCCAGCATCGGGCTGAGCATGGCGGCCCACAACTCACTTTGCACCGGCCATATTCTGCAGTTTGGCTCGGAAGAGCAGAAACACAAGTGGCTGCCCAAGCTGGCCTCGGCCGAGTGGATTGGTGCCTGGGGCCTGACCGAGCCCAACACTGGTTCTGACGCCGGCAACATGCGCACCGTGGCCGTAGAAGACGGTGACTACTACGTGCTCAACGGCGCCAAGAACTTTATCACCCACGGCAAGAGTGGCAACATTGCCGTCGTCATTGCCCGCACTGGCGAAGTCGGCGACTCCCACGGCATGACGGCCTTCGTGATTGAGAAGCCTACCGAAGGCTTTACTCACGGTCTGAAAGCCGACAAGCTGGGTATGCGCGCCTCGGAAACCACCGAGCTGATCTTCACCGACTGCCGCGTGCCCAAGGCCAACATTCTGGGTGAAGTCGGCGAAGGCTTCATCCAGTCGATGAAGGTGCTCGACGGCGGCCGGATTTCCATTGCCGCTTTGTCCTTGGGTATTGCCCAGGGTGCCTTCGAAGCGGCTTTGCGCTACTCGCAGGAGCGCCACCAGTTCAACCAGCCGATTTCCAACTTCCAGGGCATTTCCTTTAAGCTGGCCGATATGGCTACCGAAATTGAGGCGGCTTCCCTGCTCACCTACCGCGCAGCTGACATGAAGGACCGCGGCCTGAACGTGAACCAGGAGTCGGCCATGGCCAAGCTCTACGCTTCGGAAGTGTGCGTGCGCACCGCCAACGAAGGCGTACAGATCTTCGGCGGCTACGGCTACACCAAGGATTACCCGGCCGAGAAGTACTACCGCGACTCCAAGCTGTGCACCATCGGCGAGGGCACCTCGGAGATTCAGAAGCTGGTAATTGCCCGCACTTTGCTGAAGTAAAACCCCGCAACTCGATTAGGGCTTGCACGGTAAGAAAGAGCCTGTTATCTTTGCGACCCCTAAAGAAGAAAGTTTTTCATTCCAACTGAGCATATGATCATCGTCCAGATTAAGGATAACGAGTCTGTTGACCGTGCCTTGAAGCGTTTTAAGAAGAAGTTTGAGCGCACCGGCGTTCTGAAGGAGCTGCGTCGTCGCACGTTCTTCCAGAAGCCTTCGGTTACCAAGCGTAAGCAGAAGGAGAAGGCCGTGTACAAGCAGACGATGTACGCTACCGACAACTACTAGGTAGCAGCATACTGCCAGCTAGAAATTAACCGCCTGATTTGCTTTCCGAAGCGAATCAGGCGGTTTTTTCGCGTTCGTACTTTCCAGGATAATTCCATACATTGGGTATCCGGCCCTAGCGGTTCGGCACTCAGCGTATGGAATTATTTTTTGATTATCTGCGGTTCGAGCGGCGCTACAGCCCCCACACGGTGCTCTCATACCAAACCGACTTGCGGCAGTTTTCGGACTACCTGAAGGCTACCTACGAGCTCGAACAGCCCGAACAGGCTGACCATACCCTGATCCGGTCCTGGGTGGTGAGTCTGATGCAGCAGGAGCTGGATCCGCGCACCGTGAACCGCAAGATTGCCTGCCTGCGCTCCTACTACAAATTCTTGCTACGCACGAGTGTCATCAGCAAAAACCCGATGCTGCGCATCAAGTCGCCGAAGGTGGCCAAGAAGCTGCCCGACTTCGTGCCCGAAGACTCGCTCAATGGCCTGCTCAACTCGTTCGAGTTCCCGCCCACCTTCGTCGGCTCCCGCGACCAGGCCGTGCTGGAGCTGCTCTACGGCACCGGAATCCGGTTGTCGGAGCTTATTGGCATCAAGCACGAAGACCTGAGCCTGAGCGGCAAAACCGTGCGTGTGACGGGCAAAGGCAACAAGCAGCGCATCGTGCCGCTGAACCCCAGCCTGATAATAGTTCTGGAACGCTATATAGCGCAGAAGCAGGCCGAATTTGGCGGCGCCGACAACGCCCGCGGGCCCCTGCTCGTTACGGAGAAGCTAGAGCCACTCTACGAAAAGCTCGTGTACCGTACCGTGAAGCACTATTTAAGCCAGATAACAACGGCCTCCTCGCAGCAGCACCCCCACGTACTGCGGCACTCCTTTGCCACGCACCTGCTTAGCAAAGGCGCCGACCTGAACGCCATCAAGGAACTGCTGGGCCACGCCAATCTGGCCGCTACGCAGGTATACACGCACTTATCGATTGACAAGCTCAAATCCGTATTTGAAAAGGCCCATCCTAAGGCCTAGTTGTTTCCTTTTCTTTTACCCAAACCCCTAAGAACGATGAAAGTACAGATGCATTCGGTACACTTTGACGCCGACCAAAAATTGCTCGATTTCATCCAGAAGCGCCTCGATAAGCTTGAAACTTTCTATGACCGGGTCACGGAAGGCGAGGTAATTCTGAAACTCAATAACAAGGACGGCATCGATAACAAAACCGTCGAAATTAAGCTGCTTGTTCCGGGTACCACCCTATTCAGCCAGGAAGACGCTCCTTCGTTCGAAGCCGCTGCTGATGCCGCTACCGACAACCTGCGTCGCCAGATTACCAAGCACAAGGAAAAGATAACCAGCCACTAGGCACTCACCCCGCGGTTTTTCGACAAGAAAGACAGCCACAAAAAAGCCCCGCCGGAACACTACCGGCGGGGCTTTTTTGTACCTCAGCTTCAGGCTGCAGGATTTCCTAGAGTCCGAACTCGGCCTTAATCTTGTCGACGTAGTCGAGCTTTTCCCAGGTAAACGTTTCGAATGTCTTGGTTTCGCCGGAGGGCATCACCACTTCTTTGGTACCGGCCGGGCGCCCCATGTGCCCGTAGGCAGCCGACTCGGCGAAGATGGGGTTGCGCAGCCCGAAGCGCTGGACAATGGCGTATGGGCGCATATCGAAGAGCTTGTTGACCTTCTCGGCAATTGCACCGTCGGTCAGCAGCTCGCCGTTGGCACCCTTCACTTTGGTCGTGCCGTAGGTCGTCACGTAGAGGCCGACGGGCTGGGCCACACCAATGGCGTAAGCTACCTGCACCAAGGCCTGGTCGGCAACGCCGGCGGCTACGAGGTTTTTGGCAATGTGACGCGTGGCATACGCCGCCGAGCGGTCTACTTTCGAAGAGTCTTTACCCGAGAAAGCACCGCCGCCGTGGGCACCTTTACCACCGTAGGTATCCACGATGATCTTGCGGCCAGTGAGGCCGGAGTCGCCGTGGGGGCCACCAATGACGAACTTGCCGGTGGGGTTGATGTGGTAGGTAATCTGGTCGGTGAAGAGCTTCTGGGTTTCGGCGTCCAGACCAGCCTTCACGCGGGGCACCAGGATGTTGATAATATCCTCCTTGATGCGGGCCAGCATGTTTTCCTCCGACTCGTCGAAGTCGTCGTGCTGGGTGCTGACCACGATGGTGTCGATGGCCTCGGGCGTGTTGTCGTCGGCGTAGCGAATGGTTACCTGGCTTTTGGCATCGGGGCGCAGGTAGGTCATCTGCTCACCCATCTTGCGGATCTTGGCCAGCTCGTCAAGCAGACGGTGCGAGAGGTCCAGGGCCAGGGGCATGTAGTTGGCTGTTTCCTTGGTGGCGTAGCCGAACATCATGCCCTGGTCGCCGGCACCCTGCTCTTCGTCGCTGGCACGCTCCACACCCTGGTTGATGTCGGGCGACTGCTCGTGCAGGCGGTTCATCACCTCGCAGGTGTCGGCATTGAACAGGTATTCGGGCTTGTTATAGCCGATACGGCTGATTACGCCCCGTACAATGGGCTCGGCATCCACGTGGGCCGTCGACTTGATTTCCCCGGCTACCAGCGCAAAGTCGGTCGTGACCAGCGTTTCGCAGGCTACTTTGGCAGCGGGATCCTGCCGCAAATACTCGTCGAGGATGGCATCGGAGATTTGGTCGGCTACTTTATCGGGGTGGCCTTCCGAAACGGATTCGGAGGTGAATAGATACGGCATCAGGGTTCAATCTAGCGACTAGGGTCGGGAAACGAAGGGCCCGGCCTCCACCAATGGGCGGGTGCACGGGGCCGCAAAGCTAATTAAAAAGGCGTAGGTAGGCGCGCTGAATATACCAGCGCGGCTGAGCCACGGCAAGCCATGGTAGAGCCAGGTCGGTAAAACAGCCGTAACATTCCACCTGAATCAATCTGCGGGCCTTCAATAATTGAGGTGAATGCCGTAGCTCTCTTTCTCCAGTACGTCCTTCCACTGGGAAATCAGCTTTTTGTAGGCCTTGCCCACAGGCCGGATGTTACGGTCCATGTCATAAAGCCCGAGCGGGTTGATGCGGTTATTGTCTTCGCGCAGGGCCGTATCCCAATCGACCTGGTCGATGAGGGAGTACCAGGTGAAGCCGACCAGTGGTACGCCGTCTTGCTTGAGGCGGTGGGCATTGGCCCATTGCCGCCACAGCCAGTTCACGGCCAAGGGCTCCCGAATGTTGGTTTCGGTGTGCATCACGGGCAGGTGGTACCGGTCGAAATACTGCTTCGTGACGACGTAATAGCCGAAAATATCCCCACTGGGCACGATGCTGCCGTCGAGCTTGATGAGGTGCTCATTGGTTTCGTAGTAATCGTTGCCCATGATGCAGCGGGCCTTGATGTCGGACTTACCGAACCAGTGGTACTCGTCGCGGGTCATGCCGTTGTCGAGCAGGTACTCATACATCGTCACCGACACGGGGTAGCCGTAGGTCAGATCCAGGCTGAGGAAGCGCTTTTCGTTCATGAACTGTGCCTTGGGAATCAGCTCGGGGGCTTCGGGGTGGTAGTACTCCGAGCTTTCACTCTGAATAAAGGTGGCTTCGGGCTGAATTTCCAGAATGGCCTGCATGCCCATCACGTTGGCCTTGCACAGGTTTTTGAGCGTGGTTACGAAGTCCCGGTCGGAGGCTTTGCGCTCATTCCACCAACCCATCTGGGCCGAGAAAAAGGCCGCAATGTAGATTTCGTTGATGGGCGTGTAGAACTGGATGTAGGGAAAGCGCGTGGCAAAGGCCCGGCAATACTCGGCGAAGAGGCGGGGGAAATCGGGGTTCTGGAAGTTGCCAATCCAGTCGGGCACGCCGAAGTGGCACAGGTCCACGATGGGCGTGATGTTCAGTTCGCGCAGGGCGTTGAAAGTCAAATCGGTAAATTCCCAGTCGTACTTATCGGGGCCGAGGTGGGTTTTGTAGTAGGGCGGCCCGTAGCGCAGAAACTCGATGCCCATTTCCTTGACCAGCTCAAAGTCGCGCCGCCAGTTTTCGTAGTGCTTAGCCTTTTCCAGCTCGTCGACGCGCTTTTCCTGGCCATTTGGAAGTAGAATGGTGGGGTAGCTATTCTCGATGCCAGTGGCAAACATGAATTTATTGGCGGGCATCAGGGAGTGATTAATGGTGAGGTGAACCGAGCAGTAGCAGGGTTGTACGCTAGCAAGAAGCAAAGAGCGAATGGAGTTTTCATGAATTAGTCCCGGCGGCCAGCTATTCGGGCCGGAATAGCTCAACGTGCCGTCACTCAAAACCACCTTCACGATTAGCAGCAAATTATTTCTGCAAAGCGGAAAATATTTATTGTTTATCAATAAATATTCCTTCCTTTGGGCAACCTCTATTATCTCATTATGGCTCTTCCCTATACTACTCTCCCCCCCTTCCTGCGCTTCGTGCGGGTGCTGGCCGCCGCTCAGTACGTACTGTCGGCCATTGCCCTACTGCTTTTTGTGTTGAATAGTATACGCGACCTGAGACCAGACTCCCAAATGGCCTCCTACACGCTGCCCTCTTTGACGCTGGAAGTGAAGCACCCGCGGCAGGGGCAGGTCCACGGTGAGACCCTCGATTCTTTGAAGACTATGCCCGGGACGTTCCGCCTGGTGCCCAAAAGTCAAAGGCTCGCGCTGGTGTATGTTGAGCGGAGTTTTAGCAAACGGGTGGGCCTGATGATTCTGGGCCTTAACAACCATTCCGGGGGGCGTGGTTCTGTCGTCTTGACGCTTTACTCCATGCTCACGGGCATGCTGCTCTACCACATCCTAACGGACATGAGCCTGGCCTCACCTTTCACGGAGAAAAACGCCCGGCGCATCCGCTGGCTGGGCCTGCTCATGATTGGCGTCGACGTCTACCAGTACATAGCCTTCCGCTATATGCTGAGCATCGTGCCGCATTTCCGGGCGCCGGGGCTGAAGGGCACCGTGCTGGAGTACCTGACGCTGGACCCGGCCGAAGAAACCGGGGCCTGGAAATTCGGCTTAGTTTTGCTGGTCATTGCGGCCGTGTACCAGCGGGGCGTCGTCATGGCGCAGGAAGCCGAACTGACTGTATAATATGCCCATAATCGTAAACCTGGACGTGATGCTGGCCCGGCGCAAAATGTCATTGAGTACGTTGGCCGCTACCGTCAATATCACGCTGGCGAATCTGTCCATTCTGAAAAGCGGCAAAGCCAAGGCCATCCGGTTCAGCACCCTGGCCGCCATTTGCCAAGCCCTCGACTGCCAGCCCGCCGACATCCTGGAGCACCGCCCCGACCCGGCCGACTTGCGCCCGAGCGCCGAATAAACCCTCAACAAAAAAGCCTGCTACTTCTAGCAGGCTTTTTTGTTGGAACTAGCTGACGTTGGCACTTTCGGCCGGCACGCCCGCCGTGCCGAACCGGGCGTGCAGGTCGCGGCAGACGTGGGGTGCCACGCGCAGGTATTCGAGCACGTCGGTGGTTTTCTCGCTCGTCTTACCCTTATCGTCGACTTCGATAGTCACGTTTTCGAGCGAGAGGTAGCAGCAGTCTTCGTCCTGGGGCACGTGGAAGAGGTGCAGGCGGCCAAACGCACTGGGTGCTTCTTCTCCCGGTGCCAGGGGCTGCAGGTGGGTCCAGTCGGCGGCTTCGAGGGCGGCTTTGGTAGCTTCGGTGTCGGTGAAGGAAGCTGTGATTACCGGGAAAGTCAGCTTTTCGGCCCATTGACCCGTAGTTTCGGAGAAGGGCGTGGCGGCCTGGGAATGGGCCAGCGCCCAGGCGCAGAACAAGATTATGGCCAGCTCAATAAACCACACCACATACAGGGCCACCCCACTGAAGGTAACGGTGAAGATACTCCAGGTACCGTTTTCGGCCAGGCGGGGCAGCATACTGAGCACCATCCCGGGCTGGGTTAGTATACTCAGGAATACGTCACCGTCGAAGGTAGTGTGGGTGAAGGAGGCCCGGCGACCCAACGATTCGGTTTCACCCGCCCCGTTGAGCAGGGTCAGATACAGGGCCCACTGCACGTACCACGCCCACAGCCCCACGACTATAGCCAACCAGCCCACCAGCGCCGGATTCCGCAACTTGCCCATCGTGGTCAGGCCTTTGAGCACAATGGCCAGCCCCGCACCGAAGCCCACGGTCAGCAGCACGTTGATGTAGATGAAGGGGATGTACCAAGAGGCGTAGACGTAGACAAAGGCCAGCGGCACGGCTGCTACGGCGCCCAGCAGCAAAAAGCTCAGCACGCCGCCAATAGTTATTCGCTTGGAGGGTTGGTAATAAAGGTTCATAGGTGGAAAAGAAAGGAATAGAGAAAAGGAAGGAAGTGGCAATATCCGGTTAAAAATATTCAATGAATATTATATTTCTCGCGCTTCTTATGCTGATTTCCCGGCTACTGCTTTTTCGTTCTGCCCTATCGGCTTTGCATCAGGCACAAAAAAGCCCGGCTCCTGGCGGGCCGGGCTTTTTTGTGCCTGGTCTATGGGTTAGTTGCCGCTACTGCCGGAGCTGGTAGCGCCGGGCCGCAGGTTGGCTTCAAACAGCTTCAGGATACGCTTGTACTCGTCGGTCCAGGAGGCAGGCTCCACGAAGCCATGGTCTTCGACGGGGTAGACGGCCAGCTCCCAGTTTTCCTTGTGCAGCTCAATCAGGCGCTGACTCAGGCGCACGATGTCCTGGAAGTGCACATTGGTATCGACCATGCCGTGGCACATGAGCAGGGCCCCTTTCAGGCCATCGGCGTAGTAGATGGGCGACGAGCGGGCGTAGGCAATACTGTCGTTGTAGGGCGAGTTGAGGATGTTGTCGGTGTAGCCGTGGTTGTAGTGGGCCCAGTCGGTTACGGAGCGCAGGGCAGCGCCGGCCTTGAACACGTCGGGCTGGGTAAACATGGCCATCAGCGTGATAAAGCCGCCGTAGGAGCCGCCGTAGATGCCAATACGCTGGGGACTCACGCCATACTTCTCGGCCAAGAGCTTGGCCCCGTCCACCTGGTCGGTGAGGTCTTTGTCGCCCATGTAGCGGTAGATGCCCGTACGCACGTTGCGGCCGTAGCCGGCCGAGCCGCGGTAGTCAATGTCGAGTACCGTATAGCCTTTGTCTACCAGCAGGTTGTGGAACATGTACTCGCGCGAGTACTGACTCCACCACTTGTGGGCGTTCTGCAAGTAGCCGGCGCCGTGCACAAAGATGACGGCCGGGCCCTGGGCTTCGGCCTTGGCGGGCCGGTAGAGGCGGGCGTATACGTCGGCCCCGTCACGGGCTTTGATGGTAATGACTTCCGGGTCGCGCCAGGGGTAGCTCTTGAACTCCTCGGTCAGGGAATTGGTGACTTGCCGGGCCTTAGCGCCGGGCTTGTTGTCCATGACGTACAGCTCCCAGGGCTTGTTGGTGTAGCTGTAGCGCACGGCCAGGGTTTTCTCATCCGGCGACAGGGTTACTTCGCTGGCCCCCGGCATCGAGGTAATCTGGGTCATGGGGCCACCGTCGGCGGGCATGCGGTAGAAGTGCTGCTCGCCGGGGTGGGTTTTGTTGGCCGTCAGGTACCAGAGCTTTTTGTCGCGGCTGAGCTGGGCTTTCTGTACCTCGAAGTTGCCACTGGTCAGGGCTTTCTTCTGGCCGTTGGTCACGTCCACGGTATAGAGGTGGGAATAACCGGTTTCTTCGCTCTGAAACCAGACGCGCTTATTGTCGGGCATCCAGCCCACGTTGCCGGGGCCGTAGCCGATGCCGGGGCCGTTGATCCAGGCTTCGTCGCGCTGCCGGTCGAGTAGGCTGATTTTCTGGGTAGCCGGGTCTAGGCCGACAATCCAACGGTCCTTGTTGTCGCTGGAGCGGATGACCAGGAAGGCATGCTGCCCGTTTTCCGACCAAAATGGGCCGTAGGGCTCTACCCGGCGCAGCTCGGTGCCAGGCTTGTCCTTTTTGGGCGCACCGGCCTTGTCGGCGTCGGCGGCGGGAGCTTTGGCGGGCAGGGCGTATTCCTTGCGGTAGGCGGGCTGTTCATCGAGGCCCTTGAGCTCTTTGTAGCCGAGGACAAACGTGGTGTCACGCCCGATGTCGTAGATACCCAGCTCGGCCGTGGCCTGGGGCGCACCCACCTTGGTACGGGTCGGGATGTCCTCGGTGAAGCCCGAGGCCGTGACGAAGTTCGGCACTACGGCTACTTTCTCGGCGGCCGGCTCCTGGACCAGGCGGTAGGTTACGAAGCGGCCGTCGGGCGAGAGCTGCAGGCTTTGCACGGTTTGCTGCCCCAGCCAGATGGCCTTGGGGTTGAGGCGGGCCGTGGCCTTTTGCAGGCGCTGCCGGGCTTTCTGGTCCTGGTCGCGCTGCTTGATGATGTCGAACAGAGCCAGCTGCTGGGCCCGCAGAAACTTCTCGGCCTTGTCGGTGGGCTGGCCGCCAGCGGGGCGGCTGCCGCGGCGGAAGTCGGTGCGCTGCACGGTTTCGCCCGTGGCCGGGTCCCAGGTAAAGAGGTTGCCGCCGCGGGTGTAGCTAATCAGCTTGCCCTGCAAGGCAAAGCCCGCGTCGGATTCGCGCTCCGTCGTGCGGGTGACGCGGCGGGCCTTGCCGGACTTGAGGTCCAGCAGGAAAATGTCGCCGTCCTTCTCGTACACTTTGCGGGCGTACTTCTGGTCGTAGTCGCCGTTGGTGGTCGGCAAAGTACGTTGCTCGGCCAGGCTGACTTTGCGGATGGCCCCGCCGCTGGCCGAAGTGGAGTACAGCGAGTCGCGCCGGGCTTTTTCGGGGTTCCAGCTGAAGTAGATACGCTTGCCATCCTCGCTCCAGCCGATGTTGGAGGGTGCGCTGCCGATCCACTGGGCCGGGTCACGCATGATTTTTTCAACGGTCAGGGAGGTCAGCGGGGTGGCGGGCGGCGCTTGGGCCAGCACGGTGGCCGGCAACCACGCCAGCACGGACAACAGAGTAGAGGAACGCATAGGCAACGGGGAAAGGACCTGAAGGATGGCCCGCAAAATACGCAAGCCTCCGGCAAGGACACTACCGCGCCAACGGATGTTGCAACCCAACTTCCCCAGCCCCGACGAATTTGCCCCGGACTCTTACAGCCCGCCCTTCTCCCACTGCCGCAGCTCGGCCTGCAGATTGCGGCGGGCGGCGGCATCGAGCTTGTCCCGGAACAGCGGGGTTTGGAACAGAACAGGAGCCCCGAGCAGCTTTTCCAGCACCTGCTTGCGGCCCCGACGGTAAAGAATGTCGGGCACGAGGCGGTACTCCTGCCGCACCTGGCGGGCGTACTGCCAGTAGTCGGCCTCAGCGGCCCCCAGGATCTGCAGGTCGGCGTCGAGGAAGAGGTGTAGGTCGGTGTCGGCGGCGGGCTGGGGCTGGGTGTGGTCCTTGGTGCGCTCAATCAGGAAGCTCACCCGCTGCCGCCGCTCGATGGGCAGCGTCGTTTTGGCCAGAAACTCCTGAGCCAGGACCGCGCTGCGGGCCTCGTTGTCGTCGCGCATGGGGCTATACACCACATCGTGAAACCAGATGGCGAGCTGCACCACTTCCGGGTCGTGGAGCAGGGCTTTGTGCTGCTCGGCGGTTTCGAGCAGCTTACGGATGTGGGTCAGGGAATGGTAGTGCCGGCCGGAGGCTTCGTAGGCCGTGGCGAGCTGGCGGTAGGTGGCGTCACGTAAGGCTTCGGGCAAGCCCAGCCGGGTGGCCAGCTGGCCCCAGCGGGCTTCGAGAGTAGTGGGTATCATATACGGGGGTAAGAATAGTAGCTACTACGTACGAACAGGATGGGGAAAGCGGGGCACATAGAAGAAGATGGCAAAATTGTACTTTCCCAGCAGGCGCTTCGGGGAAGGTGGCGGGGAGATGGCGGGGAGGTCCAGGGTAGCCGGCGGGGCAGCGCAAAATGGAATTGGACCTTACCCAGATGGCCGGCCTGGCAGCGTGGAGCCGGCGCGGCTAGTTGGCCGTGGGGGCGCCGTAGGGGTTAGGCAGCCGGATTTCCAGAAACCGCTCGGGCGTGGGCAGAGGCTCGAAGCCGAACTGGGTGTACAGCCCGTGGGCATCGAGGGTAGCCAGCATCTTGCGGCGCAGGCCCTGCAGCTCGGGGTGGGCCCAGACGCAGCTCATGAGCCACTTCGACAAGCCTTGCCCCCGAAACTCGGGCAGCACGAATACGTCGCAGAGCCAGGCAAAGGTGGCGTAATCGGTGACGACGCGGGCAAAGCCGGCCAGGCGGCCGTCGGGGGCGTAGAGGCCAAAATTCAGGGAGTGGGCAATGGCCCGCTCTACCGTAGCCCGCGGAATATTCTGGGCCCAGTAAGAGTCGTGGGCCAGGTAGTGGTGAATAGCGGCCACGTCGAGTTGGGCAGGGTCGGTGCTGATGCGGAACTGGTGCGGGTGGGTGTGTTCGACGAAAGGCATACGCGGCGCGAAAAAGAAGTTCAGGAAAGAGGCCGGCCAAACCCTGGCTCTGGCCTACCTACAAAGCTACCGGCCCCGAATTCTCAAGCAAGCTAATCCATTGCGGCTTCTCTCTCGTTAAGACCTATTAAGGTTATTCTTTCACCCTCAACTGGTTGTCTATGAAACGTTTTGTCTACTGTATTGCTACTGCCGCGCTGTTACTAGGTTCTGCCGCCGCGCGGGCCCAAACGACCACCTTTACCGTGGGCGGCACCACCGTTTCCGTTTCGCCCCTGGCTTCTAACCTGAGCGTACCATGGGAATTGGTGTGGGGTCCCGACAACTTTATCTGGATGACGGAGCGCAACGGGCGCATCAGCCGGGTAAACCCTGATACGGGGGAGGTACTGCCCCTGCTCACCGTGCCCGACGTGGCCCAAACCGGGGAAAGCGGGCTGCTGGGCCTGGCCCTCCACCCCGATTTTGCTGCCTCACCCTACCTCTACATCGTCTACAACTACCGAGAGGGCAACGACCTGAAGGAAAAACTGGTGCGCTACACCTACGCTGCCAGCACCCGCACCCTAAGCAGCCCATTGGTGCTGCTGGGCAACATTACGGCCAACACCACCCACAGTGGCTCCCGCCTGCTAATCCTGCCCGACCGGACCCTGCTGATGACGACCGGCGACGCCCAGCTGCGGCCCGAAGCGCAGAACAGCAGCTCGCTGAACGGCAAGATCCTGCGGCTGAACCTGGACGGGACGGTACCGAGCAACAACCCCACGCCCGGCAGCCTGGTGTATTCGCTGGGCCACCGCAACCCCCAGGGCCTGACCCGGGCTTCCAATGGCAAAATCTACAGCTCAGAGCACGGGGAGACTACCGACGACGAAATCAACCTGATTGAGGCGGGCCGCAATTACGGCTGGCCCAGCGTGGAAGGCCTGTGCAATCTGCCGGCCGAACAAACATTTTGCGCGGCCAACAACGTACGCCAGCCCCTGCGTACCTGGACGCCGACCATTGCCACCGCCGGCCTGATTCACTACGACCATCCGGCTATTCCGGAGTGGCGCAACAGTCTGCTGATGGTGGCCTTGAAGGCCACCCGGCTGGTACAGATGCCCCTGACCTCGGCCACTGATGATATCGGCACCGAGAATACCTACCTGACCACGTTTGGGCGCCTGCGGGCCATCTGCGTGTCGCCGCAGGGCAAAATCTACGTCGGTACCAGCAACCGTGACGGACGCAATAGCAATCCGCCCGCCACCGACGACCGAATTTTGGTGCTCGAAAACCGCGCTTACCTGCCAGCTTCCACCGCCTCCGCCTCGAAAGCCGCCAAGCTGAGTGTGTGGCCCAATCCCGCCCAGGGTACCGTGACGTTGCGGCTGCCCTCGGCACCGGCGGCACCCGTGCAAGCCACCATTCTCGACGCGCTGGGCCGCGTGGCCCGCACCACGTATTTTGCCTCCGGTCAGGCTGATTTGCAGCTTACCCTTGCCGGCCTGACCCCGGGCATTTACGCCATACGCGCCCTGAGCGGCACTTCCTTTTACACCCAGCAACTGGTAGTCCGGTAAGCCGACGGAACCTAGTTGGAAAGCAAAAAAGGCGCTGCGGAATACCGCAGCGCCTTTTTTAGGCTTATCGGAAAGGCTTTACCCCTATTCCAGCACCACTTTGCGCGTGATGGTGTAGTCGCCGACTTTCACCCGCAGGGTGTAGATGCCCGTAGCCAGGCCTTTTACCGACAGTGGCGCTTCCACAGCCCCCGCCTGCACGGCCACCGACTGCGTCAGCACCTGTTGGCCCAGGGCGTTGAGCAGCGTAGCCTGTACGGCTTTGGTTTGCTCAGCTCCGCGGATGCGCAGGGTAACAGTGCCTGTGCTGCTGGGGTTCGGGAAGACGCTTACTTCACCGCCGGGCAACTCTTTGGCATTGCTCAGCACAGTCTGCCGGGCACAAATCGTGAAGGCACCCGTGGCGTCGTTGGAGCCGTAGCCCGCCACCATCACGTAGTATTGCGTGCTGGGAGCCAGGGTTACGTCGAAAGAGCCAACGGTTTGGTTGTTGCCACTGCTGGCGCGGCACGCCACCTGGGTGAAGGCCGTGGAGCAAGCTGCTGCAGTGAAAATCCGCACCTGGCCAGCGGGGCCGCCGGTGGTGGTGATTTGCACACTTCCGGCCGCGGCACTGGTCGTCATCGTGAACCACACGTCTTTCGGCGAGTTGGAGGTAGTGCAACCCGGGTTCACGTAGCCGTTGGCCACGCTGGTGGTAGCGCCGGTGTTGTTGCCGTTGACGGGCGTGCAGGCCGCGCTGGAAATTGGCAGGTTCACAGCGCCGCACGCATCGTTGTTGGCCGGGATGGGAGCCGGAGTCGAGAAGCACACGGGGCCTGTAGCCGGGCTTGTACCGGCAGTAGCCCCAGTGTTGCCGCAGTTCTGCGACACGTAGTAGCAGTACTCGGTGTTGGCGGTCAGGCCGGTTATATCCACGAAGGTACCGGTGAGGCCCGTCAGGCGCGTGCCAGCCGACGAACCGGGCGTAAAGCCCTGCGGACCGTATTCTACGTTGAAAGTGGCACCAGCCACGGTAGAGGTTACGGCCCAGTTCAGACGGGCGCTGGTCGTGGCAATGTTTGAGGCATTCAGGCCTATTGGAGCCGGGCAAGCCGAGTTGGAGCGCACACACAGCTTGAAGCGGCCAAATACGTCGTTGCCGTACTCAAACACGCGAATGTACAGCACCTCGCCAGGCGTCCGGCCCGTGAGTTCGAGTTGGGAGAATAATCCATCACCACCGTCGTCATTACAATTTACTACGGTTAGTGCGCCGCACGTGCCGGAATAGATGGCCATACCCGTATCCTTCAGGTCACTGCCCGCCACGGAGTCGGTGGTAGCAATGAGGCTGCCCGTTGAAGGCACTACCACCTTGAACCATACGTCGCCGCCGGTGTAGCTCGAGCAGCCGGGCGCCGGAATATTAGACGACGCGGTAGCGCCGGCATTGGTGGCCACAATCCGGTTGCTGCACGTGCTGCCAAACTGCACCGTTACTTCCGTAGCCGTAGCACATTCGTCGTTGGCAGGCGGTGCCGCCAGCGTGGTAAAGGCCACCGGGCCACTGGGCAGGCTGCTGCCGCTCGTGCCGCCGCAGTTCTGGGTTACGTAAAACTGGTACGTGGTGCCGCTAGCCAGATTCGTCAGGTTCACGGAGGTCGTGGTAGCAGTTACCACGGTGCCCTGGGTAGAGCCCGGCGTGAAGCCACGCGGACCGTATTCAACCGTAAAGGGGCCACTGCCTGCCGGCGACGTCCAGCTTAGCGTGGCCGAGGTCAGGGTGACAGCCGAAGCAGCCAATCCGGTTGGCGCAGCGCAAGTTGGCGGAGGCGTTACGCAGAGCGTGAAGGCACCCGTAGCCGTGGTTGAGCTGTAGCCCGATACGAAGACATAATAGGTCGTGCTCGGGGTCAGAGCCGTCAGGTCCAAGGTACCGGCAGTTGCCGTCGAGCTAAACTTACAGCCCACCTGCGTGAACGGCCCTGTGCAGCTAGCTGCCGAGAAAACGCGCACCTGCCCGGCGGCAACACCCGTCGTGGTTACGCTGACGGCCGTGCTGCTGGCCCCCGTAGCGGCCGTGGTAAACTTGTACCATACATCCAGAGGCGAGGCAGCAATACCGCAGCCAGGGTTGGTATAGCCACTGGGCGTAGTGGTGGTAGCACCGTCGTTGGTTCCCTGCGTCGGCGAAGCGCAGCCGGCCACTACCGGAACCGTAATAGCCCCGCAAGGCTCATCGTTGACGGGAGGCGTTGTGATGCAGATGGTGAATGCGGCCGCAGTAGCCGAAGGTACCGTGGCACTGTAAGAGAACACGCGTACGTAATACGTGTTACCTATCGTCAGACCCGTGTACAGCCTCACGCTGGGGTCCGAAAAACCTACCGAAGTCAGGCTGCCACAGGAGCCCGACAACAGTTGTTGCACGTAGTCGCCCGAGCCCGTCAGCGTGACGGTATGAGAAGTAGCGGTAGCAATAAACTTGTACCATACATCATCATCGGCCGTGCCAACCGGAGCTACCAGGGTGCCAGGGCCAGTCGCACCTACCAGCGTACCGTTTGTAGCCGCCGTGCAGGTAAAGTTTGCACTGGGAGTAAGGGTAATGGCAGCTGCGCACTCATCATTGGCCGGGGGAGTAATCGGCGTGGGCGTCGTGACGCAAATCGTGAAGGCAGATGCCGCTGTGGAGAGTGTAGTAGAGGCGTAAGAGTATACGCGCACATAATACACAGTGCCGACGCTCAGGCCGGTGTAAGTTTTGGCATTGGGGTCGGAGAAGCCTACCGAGGTCAGGCTGCCGCAGTTGCCCGACAGCAGTTCCTGTACGTAGTCACCTGTGCCCGTCAGCGTGACGGTGTGTACGGCTGCAGTAGCCGTGAACTTGTACCACACGTCGTCGTCAGCTGCTCCAACGGGAGTAGCCAGGCCCGCCGTGCCCGAGGCGCCTTCTATAGTGCCGCTGGTAGCGGCCGTGCAAGCAGCATCCAGGGCTGCCGGCGTAAGCGTAACGGCGTTGGCACAGGCATCATTAGCTGGCGGCGTGCTCGTCGTAACGCAAATCGTGAAGGCCGCGGCGGCACTCGCCAACTGGGTAGTGCCAAACGAATACACGCGCACATAATACACGGTGCCGACACTCAGGCCCGTATAGGTTTTGACGTTGGGGTCCGAAAAGTCGAATGAGGTCAGACTGCCGCAGGAGCCCGTCAGCAGTTCCTGTACATAATTGCCCGTGCCCGTCAGCGTGACGGTGTGTACGGTCGAGGTGGCCGTGAACTTATACCACACATCGTCGTCGGCTGTACCAGTTGGGGCGGCCAGACCGGTCGTACCGGTAGCGCCTTCTATCGTGCCGTTGGTAGCAGCGGTGCAAGCCGCGCCAGTGGTGGCCGGAGTCAGGGTTACGGCATTGGCACAGGCATCATTGTTAGGAGCCGGCGACGAGGTAACGCAGATAGTGAAAGCCGCCGCGGCTGCCGTGGGGAACGTTGCACCGTAGGAGTACACACGCACATAATACACGGTGCCTACAGTCAGCCCCGTATAGGTCTTAACGCTGGGGTCGGAATAATCGACGGGAGTCAGGCTGCCACAGGAGCCCGACAGCAGTTGCTGCACGTAGTCACCCGTGCCCGTTAGCGTGACGGTATGTACGGCCGCAGTGGCCGTAAACTTGTACCACACGTCATCGTCGGCCGTGCCAACCGGAGCTACCAGGGTACCCGGGCCCGTAGCACCTTCTACAGTACCGTTGGTGGCTGCCGCGCACGTGGCGTCAGCGGCCGGAGTCAGGGTCACAGCGCCGGCGCACTCGTCGTTGGTGGGCGGACCGACGGCGCGGGTCGTAAACGAGCCCACGGGGCTCACCAGGCTGGTGCCGGCGCTACCGCCGCACACCTGGGTCACGTAAAAATCATACGCCGTATTCGCCGTCAGACCTGTCAGGGTCACGGAGGTGGTAGTCGAGGTAACGGTAGTAGCAGCGCTGGAGCCGGGCGTGAAGCCTTTCACTCCATACTGAATACTATACGTGCCGCTACCGGTAGCCGTCCAGGTCACTGCGGCCGTGGTATTGGTCAGCGCGGATACGCTCAGGTTGCGCGGCTGGGGGCAGCCCGTGGCGGCCGGAGGTGTAAATGCGTACACCTGACCGGTAGCCGGCTTGGTGAAGATATTGGTGTTTTCAGTGGTTGAGCTAGCCGTCGGAGCAGCCGTAGCATCGCTCAACGACAGGTAAGAGCCCGCACCGGTACCCGTACCCGCCAGCCCGATGGAAGCACCCGACGAAGCAGTAGCGTTAATAGCTCCCGATTCCTGACGATAGATGAACTCGACCCGATTGGAACCCTCGTACAGCTTTACCTGAAAAGACAGGCCGGCAGCGTTGGAGTTCCAGCGCCATTCCCAGTTAATCCACTCAAAGGTGAACACCCGGTTGGGAGCGGTACCGGTCGTACTGTAAGAGCCCGTAGCCGTGGCCCCGGTGGGGTTGCCATCCAGGTCGTCGAGCAGCGGTGCTACCATGGGACGAGTAGCCGCCGACACACCCGCCAGGGTTGCAGCAGGGTTGCTGGTGCCAGCTGTGTTGAAGCTCAGCCAACCATTGGAAGAAGCCTTTACTTCCGTGAAGGTAGCACCATCAAAAACAAAGCTAAATCCTAATGGAATGGCCGGCGACAAGTAGGTATCAGCTGTCATGCCGGATAGCACTGTGCCGCCGCTAATTGGGGTGAAAGTACCCTGCGACGCGGCGAAGGTATACGTGTCGACCTGCGCCTGAGCGGTTCCGGCCAACCCCAGCCAGAAGCTGAGTACTAAGAGGGCGGCTCCTTGCCAGCGCCGACTGTACCTTATAGTACAATCAGTTATGCGTTTGACTAATTGGGGTAAAGGTTTTTTCATCATCAATAGCTAGATGGGGTGAAAAGAGAAAAAATGGTAAATAGGTGGGATTGATAAGAAATAGAGCGGAGTGGATTCTGAGGTTCAGCACGCCGGCTGAATGTCCTAAATCTAAGACAGAGTTTTGTAATTGCGAAACGCTATACTCTGATTTGTCTTCAATTTTCCTTTTTTTGTTCAATTGGCATTATCAACCGAATTTTGCTGTACTTTTTTATGACTATAAAACAAAATCCGTATATCTTACGGCAACGTTCTTCCCACCTATTGCTACGTGTCACATCTTTTTAACTCTTGTTTCAGTACATGAAGAAACTTTTACATGCCACCTACATTCTAGCAGTTGCTTGGTGTATTTCGCTAATCGGGATATCGAGTGCGCACGCTTCCCACATTCAAGGAGGACAGCTCACGTATGAGGCTTTAGGGAACAACCGCTATAAAGTATCCCTAACTGTATTTCGCGACTGCGGCGGAGCTGCTTTCAGCACCATCAGCGCCAAACTGAACTTCAGCAGCACCGGCTGCGCTTCCGGCCCCGAACTTCCCATGACCCTGACCGGCAATCCGGAAGCCGGCAGTCCGTACTGCGCCAACACGCCCGGCGGCGCATCGCAGTGCAGTGCGTCTTCGTTGACTAACTACCAGAAAGGTACCTTTGAAGCGACCATCACGCTGCCCCCGGCCGCGGAGTGGATCATCAGCGTGACGCTGAACGCCCGGCCGGGTGTGGCCAATATCAACCCCGGCACCGGCAACTTGTACTATGAGGCCCGGCTAAACAATCTGTTACCCAACGGCACCCAAATCAACAATACCTCGCCCCAGTACCAGGCTCAGGATATTCCGATACCGTTCGTGTGTAAGTCGCAGGAGCGTACCATTTCCTTTGCCACTACTGAGCCCGATGGCGACTCTCTGGTATACGCTCTGGCAACTCCTTTGCAGGGCTGCAACGAGCCCAACACGTACAAGTCGTACACGGGCGGTATTCCATTCATCGACCTAACCCTGCCCGGTGGTGACCCATGCGGGGCTTATATTAAAGATAACCAGGGCACCTACAGCCCCACCTACCCGCTTGCCTCTTACAACATGACGGGTGCTTGCCCCCTGAAGACGGCCGTTAAAGCGTTTAACTTCAACCCCAACCTCGGCACGTTTACCTTCACCCCCGCTAACTTCAACACGGCCATTAACTCGGCCGAAAACAAGTATGTAGTGGTAGGCCAAGTAACGGAATACCGCCGCTTTACCGGCGCCAACGGTAAACCAGTGTATTACAAGGTAGGCCAGGTACGCCGCGATATGCTGGTAGTGGTTATCGACTGCAACAACAACAACCTGCCCGGCCCCCCTATCGGCAGCGGCTTCGACAAGTCGGGGGTGAAAATTGTCAACTCCCGCGACTCTACTTTCGTCACGGCCTACACCTGCAACTACACCGAGGTCCGCTTCCGCTTCAGCGACCCGAACCCCGGCGACATTCTCACGGTGAGCCACCCCGAGCTGGACCCCTCTATCCCGACGCTGGCCAAGCCTACTTACCTGCCCTCCGACGTAGCCACCTTCCAGCTGCTGGGTAATGGGACTGCTTCGCCGGCCGGTATCCTGCGGATTCAGCCCGACATTGCCTTCCTAGGCAAAACGTACCGGATTCCGGTTAAGATTGAAGACAATGCCTGTCCCTTCAAAGGCATTCAGTACCGGACTATCGTACTCAAGATTGAAAAAGGCAACTTCGCCAAGGTTGTAGCCTCTACATCCGACCCGGTAGTCTGCGCTGGTACGCCCGTAAGCCTGACGGCCAGCCCCTTCCGGCCCGACTCTGTGGCGGGCAACCCGGCGCGCTACGGTTATAAATGGGATGCGGCTCCAGGCCTACCCACGGCTCAGCTCACCAACCAGAAGATTACCGTAACGCCCACTGTAACGACGCGCTACCACGTCCGAATTCTGGGCCTGGACTTCCGCGAAGGAACCTGCTCCGACACGGCCTCGGTACTGGTACGCGTGCAGCAGGCCGTGAAAGCCACAGCGGCTACCAGTGTGCCCTTAGTTTGCTCGGGGGGTTCCGCCTCACTTACGGCCACGGCGGCCCGACCCGGCAATGCCCAGGAAACCTTTACCTACCAGTGGACAGCGGCCAATGGCCTGAGCACTGCCGATGCCACAAAGGCGACCCTGACGGTGAAGCCCACTGCCACGACCCGCTACAAGCTGCGCGTTGCCAGCACCACGGCCAACGCCGTATGCGGCACCGACACGGCTTCGGTTCTGGTACGGGTGGCCCAGCCCATCGTGACGGCTTTCAAAGTAGATTCAGCCGCTGTCGGTGGCCGCAGCATCAAGCAGCCACCCTTGCTCTTTACCTTCACCAACCAGTCGAAGGTAGCGGCCCAGCCCAATACCGTGCCCCGCTATCAGTGGAGCTACCAGCGCATTGCCAATTCCAAAGGCCAGGCCATCAATGATACGGAGCAGGAATTCTCGAAGTCCAGCACCGTAGCAACTCAGCAGTTCATGATTGCCGGTATCTATAAGATTCGCCTGCGCTCGTCGCTTGTAATCGGGGCGGCCAGCAGTTCGCCTTGTCAGGAAACGCTGGCCGAAGTAAACATCCGCGTGCCCGACTCCCAGGTACCCAACATCTTTACGCCCAACGGCGACGGTATCAATGATGCCTTCGTTATTTCCACGGAAGCCATCAACAGCAAGATCCAAATCTTCAACCGGTGGGGCCGACAGGTATTCAGCACGGATAGCTACCGCAACGACTGGACCGGTGACGCCCAGCCCGCCGGGGTGTACTACTACATGCTCACGGACGTGAAAGGGACAACCAGCAAGGGCTGGGTAGAGTTGGTGCGCTAACTCCCACCCTGCTTACAAGACCTAAAAAAGGCGCTGCGAACCCGCAGCGCCTTTTTTGTTGGAACACCGGGCCGCTACTGGCCCAGCCGGTGACGCTCGTTTTTCACGGCATTCGACAACGTCCAGGGTACTTCGTGGGCAAAAGGGTGCTGCCGAACGGGGCATTCGGGCATGTGGCACAGCGAACAGGCGGCAAACGTACAGGGGTCGGCGTGCACGAACATTTCCACTTCTACGTCGAAGCGCTGCTTAATCAAGTCCTCAATGCGGTTGAGCTCGTTATGAGTTTCTTCCAGGCTGAAATAGTAGGGCATCTGCATGTGGCAGTCGATGTGCAGATTGGCCCCGTAGCGCAGCACGCGCAGGTTGTGCACGTCAATCCACGGGGGCAGGCGGTGCTGTTGCAGCTCGGCAATGACCTGCTCTACCGTCGCCACATCCGACTCATCCATCAGCGCAGACACCGATCGGCGCACCATCCGGTAGCCGTTCACGACGATGAACACGCCCAGCAGCAAAGCGGCCCCGGCGTCGAAAAGCACGTTGCCCGTAAAAATTACCAGCACCAGGGCCACGCACGAAACCAGGGTACTCAGGGCATCAATGTACAGATGCTGCCCGTCGCCGACTAACGCCACGGAGTTCATCTTTTTGCCGGAGCGCACCAGCAGAAACCCCACAGCCAGATTGACCAGGGCCGTAGCGGCCAGCAGGTACATGCCCGCGTCGGGCCGCTCTACGGCGTGTGGTTCCAACACGGCCATTACCGCGCTGTAGAAGATGTAGATGCCGGCAAACAGGATGAGGGCACCTTCGAAGCCAACCGACAGGTACTCTACTTTCCCGTGGCCATAGGGGTGGTTCTCGTCTTTGGGCAGGTCGGAGAGGTAAAGGCTGTAGAGGGCAAAGCCGCTGGTAAAAACGTTGATAATCGACTCCAGTGCGTCGGTTAGTACGGCCTGCGACGCCGTGAGGGAATAGGCGTAAAACTTAATGGCAACCAGCCCTACGCTGACAACCAGCGACAGTAAGCCAAGCCGGTTCTTCGATTGGGTAAACGTCATGGAAGGGAGAGGTTGAGCAAAATTGAGCCCGCAAAAGTCCGGCAAAAAACCCACTTCCCTACGGTTTGCAACCTTTTTCGGCTAAATGAGTATTTAAATTGCCTTAAAAAAATGTTTAGGCTACTCTAAAAATTTGTTTCTTTGTTGAGCTACCTGATACTCTATTCATTATGCCCCCACTCGTACAAGCTTCCCCCACTCCTCCTTTGACCGAGAATAACTCCGGCTGGCGCCAGGAGCGCAAGCATAACTCCCTGAGTGAAGTATACGCCAGCATCAAGGTACCGGCGGCCAATGCCTCTTTCTGGCGTAAGCTGGTGGCCTTCTGGGGCCCGGGCCTCATGGTAGCCGTGGGCTACATGGACCCCGGCAACTGGGCCACCGACATTGCCGGCGGCTCCCGCTACGGCTATACGCTGCTTTCCGTCATTCTGATTTCCAACCTGTTTGCCATGTTGCTCCAGCACCTGGCTGCCAAGCTGGGCATCGTGACGGGGCGCGACCTGGCCCAGGCCTGCCGCGACCATTACTCTAAGCCCGTGGCTATGGTGCTGTGGGTATTCTGCGAAGTAGCCATTGCGGCCTGCGACCTGGCCGAAGTCATCGGCTCGGCCATCGCCCTGAACCTGTTGTTTGGGCTGCCCCTGCCCTGGGGCGTGGTGCTCACCATCCTGGACGTGCTGGTGGTGCTGTTTTTCCAAAATAAGGGCTTCCGGGTTATTGAAAGCATTGTGGCCGGCCTTATTGTGGTCATTTTTGGCTGTTTCCTTTACGAAATCCTGGTTTCCCACCCTGATTACCTGGGCATAGCCAAAGGCTTGGTGCCGCAGAAAGAAGTAGTGACTACGCCGGGTATGCTCTACATTGCCATCGGCATTCTGGGTGCTACGGTGATGCCTCACAACCTGTATCTGCATTCCAGCATCGTGCAGACCCGGGCCATTGAGCAAACTGAATCCGGCAAGCGCATGGCCATCAAGTTTGCCACTATCGACTCGACGGTGGCGCTGTTTCTGGCGTTTTTCGTGAATGCGGCCATTCTGATAACCGCGGCGGCCACCTTCCACACCAACGGCCTGTTTCACGTGGCCGACATCACCGATGCCCACAAGCTGCTGGCTCCCGTGCTGGGCGCCGGCGCGGCCGGGACCGTGTTTGCCATTGCTTTGCTGGCCTCGGGTCAAAACTCGACGCTGACCGGCACCCTGGCGGGCCAGATTGTGATGGAAGGCTTCCTCGATTTGCAGCTCAAGCCCTGGGTGCGCCGCCTCATCACCCGCGCCATTGCCGTGGTGCCAGCCCTGATAGTCACACTGCTCTACGGGGAGAAAGGCACGGCCGACCTGCTGGTGCTGAGCCAAGTGATTCTGTCGTTGCAGCTGAGCTTTGCGGTAGTGCCGCTGGTGCTGTTCACGGGCAGCAAGGCCAAGATGGGCGTATTTGTCAACCGGCCGGTGTTACAGTTGGTGGCCTGGGTGGTATCGGGCATCATCATCGTCCTGAACCTGTACCTGCTGTTCTCTACCTTCTTCAAATAGCCAGAAGGCGCAGGGCTTTGGCTCTGCGCCTTTATTGCGGCTTTACTTTTAGACTCGTCTAAATAAAAATAAGAGTTCATCCTAAACCTCGACTATTCCACTATGAAAACACTTCTGCTCCTGTTCCTCTACTTCTGCACAACTGCCTTGGCCCAGGCCCAGACCGGCTCTATAAAAGGCACGGTGCGGGCTGAAGGCAAGGTAGTGCCCTTCGCCAGCATTGGCCTGAAAGGCACTACGCTGGGCACTACGGCCGACGAAAACGGGGCCTTTTCGTTGGGTAAGGTACCAGCGGGGCCGCAGCGGGTAGTAGTAAGTGCGGTAGGCTTTCTGCCGACGGAGCGGACCGTGACAGTGAGCAGCGGGCAGGCAGCAACGGTGAACGTGGCGTTGAGCGGCAACAGCAACGAGTTGGGCGACGTGGTGGTAAGCGGCACGCTGAGCGAAGTAGTGAAAAGCCAGTCGCCGGTGGCGGTGGAGATTTATACGCCGCGCTACTTCCAGAAAAATCCCAGCGCCTGCTTGTTTGAGAACCTGACGATGGTCAACGGGGTGCGGCCCCAGCTCAACTGCAACATCTGCAACACCGGTGACATCCACATCAACGGGCTGGAAGGGCCCTACACGATGGTACTGATTGACGGTATGCCCATTGTCAGCTCCCTCTCCACGGTGTATGGGCTGAGCGGCATTCCCAACAGTATGGTCGACCGGATTGAGGTGGTGAAAGGGCCGGCTTCCACGCTCTACGGCTCAGAGGCTGTGGGTGGGCTTATCAACGTTATTACCAAGAACCCGGCGAAGGCACCCCGCTTCACAGCCGATGCCTTCGGGACTTCCCATGGCGAAATGAACCTGGATTTGGGCACGGCAGCCAAGGTTGGAAAGGCCACTACCCTACTCAGCACCAATCTGTTTGGCTACGACCAGCGCCGCGACGTAAACGAAGACGGCTTCACCGACTTGCCGACCCAGAAACGCGGTTCGGTGTTCAATAAATGGTCGTTGCAGCGGCCTCAGGAGCGGGTAGCTAACCTGGCCGGGCGCTATTACTACGAAGACCGGTTTGGGGGGCAGCTGGGCTGGACACCCGAGTTTCGGGGCGGCGACAGTATCTACGGAGAGAGTGTGTACACGAGCCGCTACGAGCTGCTGGGCCAGTACCAGCTGCCGGTAGCAGGCCAGAAATTTATGCTCAGCGGCTCCTATAACCAGCACCGCCAAAACTCGGCCTACGGCACCACGCTGTACCGGGCCACCCAGCGCGTGGGATTCGGCCAGCTCACCTGGGCCCGGGAGTTGAGCATCCGGCACAGTCTGCTGCTGGGCGCTACCTACCGCTACACTTGGTACGACGACAACACACCCGCCACGGCCCGCCCCGACGGCGACCAGACCGTAACCCAACCCGACAAAACCAGTCTGCCCGGCATTTTTGCCCAGGATGAGTGGAAGGTAACCGAAAACGCCACCCTGCTGGCCGGCCTGCGCTACGACTACAACTCGGTGCACGGCAGCATTCTTTCGCCCCGTCTCAACTATAAATGGAGCAAGCCCGACAACAGCCAGGTGGTGCGCGTGGGCGTGGGCAACGGCTACCGCGTGGTAAACCTATTTACGGAAGACCACGCCGCTCTGACCGGAGCCCGGCAGGTGGTAGTACCCGAAGCCCTGCGGCCCGAGCGGAGCTGGAATGCCAACGTGAATTACCAACGCTTCTTTACCACCGCCGTCGGTCAGCTCACTGTCGACGCCAGTGCCTTTTATACTTACTTCACCAACAAAATCAGCCCCGACTACACCACCGACGTCAACCAGATTATCTACCGCAACCTGGATGGCTACGCCGTGTCGCGGGGCCTGACGCTAAACACGGACTTCACGTTTTCCCGGCCCCTGAAGGTTATTGCGGGCTTTACGCTGATGGACGTGTTCCGGCAGGAGCGGCCCGAAGGCGGCGGGCCCCTGCGGCGCGTACAGCAGCTCCACGCCCCGGTTTTCTCGGGCACCTATGCCGTGAGCTACACCCTGGCCCGCCTGGGCGTGGTGATAGACTATACCGGGCAGGTGAACGGACCCATGCAGCTGCCCGTGCAGCCCAACGACTACCGCCCGGCCCGCTCCCCGTGGTACTCCCTCCAAAACCTGCAACTCACCAAGCGCCTCGGTGAACACCTGGAAGTATACGGCGGGCTGAAAAACCTGCTTGATTTTCTGCCCCGCCACGTGCTGATTCGCGCCTTTGACCCCTTCGATAAATACGTAGGCCAGGACAATCCCAACGGCTATTCCTTTGACACTGAGTACAACTACGCCCCAGTCCAAGGTCGCCGCACTTTCCTGGGGCTGCGCTATACTCTGTAAATACCATCTGTATAAGTACGCAATTGCGCTGCTGCATGCACCGGCCGCCGAGCTTCTGCGTATGCGGGCTGAATAGTACAATTTTTTCCTCCGCGCTATGAAGTTCTGCTCCCTACTCCTGACCACACTAGTACTCCCCTTCTGGGCCGCCGCCCAAAACCAGGATTCCATAACGGCCAAGGCTGGCTACAACCTGTTTCGGCCCACGCCCCGCAACATGATGCGGGAATTGCGCCCCGACCGGCCCGGCTACTCCGAAAGCCCATTCACCGTCGACCCCGGCCACTTTCAGATTGAGAGTGACTTGCTGCGCCTGGTGAACAAGCAGGAAGAGCAGCACCACGAACGGAATTTCTACCTCAACCACGCCCTGCTCAAGCTCGGCGTTACGACCCGGACCGACGTGCAGGCCGAGCTGGATTCCTACTCCGTTGAGAAAGAGTGGGACGACGACCAGCCCGAGGAAAAACACCAGGGTTTCGGCGACCTGACCCTGCGGGTAAAGCACACCTTTCTGGGCGAAGACGGTAAGCCCGACGCCTTGGCGCTTATCGGGTTCGTGCGACTACCGGTAGGGCCGGCGGTGGGTACCAGTGTTACAGAATACGGCCTGATTGTGCCCTACAGCCACGATTTTAGCAAGCAGTTCAACCTGCAATTCCAGTTGCGCAGCGACCTGGACTACGACCGGGACGAGCAGCAGCGCTACGTGATGCTGGCCCCCAGCACCGCCGTCGACGTGGAGTTTTCGGAATTTCTCTCGGCCTTCGCCGAGGTTGTCGGGATATGGAATACCCGCCAGAATGCCTGGCAGGCCAACTTCAATGTGGGCCCGCAGCTGCACCTGAGCGACAATCTCATCGTGGACTTCGGCACCCACCTGGCCCTGACCAAAGAAACAGACCACGAATACTTTTTGGGCGTCAGCTTCCGCCGGTAAGGTTCTGCCTTCACAAAAAAGCCCGTGCTGATTACAGCACGGGCTTTTTTATTAGCAATAACCAAGTGGTTAGCCATTATCCGTTATCAGGGAGCGGGTTTGAGCTTTCCAATCGGTGATAAGCCAGACGATGATGGAGAAGATACCCAGGCCCAGAAACAGGTTTCGTTCGTCGCTATTCGCCTCGAAGTGGAACAGGAAAGGTGCCGCGGCCAGAGCCACGCCGGTGAGCAGGTCTAGCCAGCCGTGCACCGGAAAAGGAATCAGGCGCAGCAGGCCCAGGCGGAAATCGGTGAGCAGCGTGACGAGCAGGTAGCCCCCGGCCAGCACGAAGCAGGCCGTGTCAATGGCGGGTTCCAAGTCGAACATAACGGGGGCCAAGGCCACGAAGGTGATAAAGCACACGTCAATGATTCCGTGGGCGGAAGGTGAAAGGATTTTCATAGCACGGTGAGGGTTGAAAAGAGGCGAAGCAGTTTTTCTACGCTAGCACGTCGAGAAGGATATTGTTGACCTTCAATTTATTACCCGTTATAAACCCACAAAAAAGCCCGGCTACTATGCAGTAACCGGGCTTTACGACTTGACAGCTCAGCGTAATACGCTAAGCTTAGTGATTGGGCATCATCGTGCCGTGGCCGTGAGTCTGAGTGTGAGTATCAGCATGCCAATCGGTCAGCATCCAGGTACCGAGGAAAAGCACGCCCATGCCCATGAAGAAATTACGGGCCGTTTCGTTGTCATCGGCAAAGCCAAAGAGGAAGGGCGAGGCCAGCAGGGCAATGCCGCTAACGAGTTCCAGCCAGCCGTGCATCGGGAACGAAATCAGGTGGGCAACCCCCATTTGGAAGTCAGTAAGCAGCGTAACAACCAGATAGCCGGCAGCCAGTACATAACATACGGTAGCGTAGGTGCCGTCCAGGTCGAAGAGCGTGGGGGCCAGGGCAAACAGCAGAATCGTTCCGTAGTCGAGCATGCCGTGCACGCGGGGTGATATAACTTTCATGGTGCGAAGTTTTAAGGGTTGGAAGTGGTACTAACTGCGCTTTTGTACGCCCTTGCAACCCAAAGGATATTGTCGAGCTAATAAAAAATATAATTTATGGATGAGTTTATAGCTTTAACGGTACAGCTGTACCTTATCTATACCAGCCCCGAAAGCCGGGCAAACTCACTGCCCAGAATGGCTTGGTCATCGGCCCCGAGCCAGTCGCGCAGGATGGTGGCGTATACGCTGCGAAAGTCGAGCTGATACTTCAGGTCACCCTGGTCGAGGTTGAGCAGATCGGGGGCGTCGTTGAGGATGCCTTTTTGCCGCAGGCCGCCGCCGAGCAGCAGCACATTGTTGGCCGTGCCGTGGTCGGTTCCGTTGCTCGCGTTCTGAGTCACGCGGCGGCCAAACTCGGAAAATACCAGAATCAGCGTGTCGTTGAGCTGCCCGCTTTTCTGCAAATCTTCAACAAAAGCGCCCAGCCCGCCCGACAGGTCGCCGAGCAATTTACCCTGCTGCTCCTGCTGCCGCACGTGGGTATCGAAGCCGGTGAGCGAAACGTAGAACACCCGGGACTCGATGCCGGAATTAATCAGTTCGGCGGTGGTCTTGAGGTTCTTGCCAAACTCCGTATTCGGATATGTTATGGCCGATTTATAGACTTTGGAGGTCTGGTAAAGGTAGTCGGCCGAAGAAGCCGTTTCGGCCAGGGTCTTGTACAGATAATCCAGCTCGGAGCCGCTGCCACCGGCTTTTTCCCCGCTCACCTGCCGCAGAAATCGGTTCTGGGTGACCTGGTGAAACTTCTCCGGATTTTTCAGCGCCAAGCCTTTGCGCAGCTCGCCCTTCATAGCCAGGCTCAGCGTGTCATCTACTTCCAAACCATTGTAAGGCACCTGGCAGGCCGAGCAGCTAGAGTCGAGGTAGCGGCCGAGCCAGCCGGTCGTCACGTACTGGTCGGAAGCCGAGCCGCTCTGCCAGATGTCCATGGACCGGAAGTGGGACCGGTCGGGGTTGGGGTACCCTACGCTGTTGAGCACCCCCACCAGACCCTGGTCGTAGAGGCCCTTGAGCTGGGTCATGTGGGGATTGAACCCCAGGTCTTGGTCCAGGGTCAGAATTCCGCTTTGCTCCTTGATTCCCAGCGTGGGCCGGGCCTTGTAGTACAGGTCGTTACGGAAAGGCACCACCATGTTCAGACCGTCGTTGCCGCCGCCGAGCTGCACCACCACCAGACGCTTGCCGTTGGAGTTGCGCAGTTGCGGCACGCCCTGCTGGTCTAGGGCGTGCAAAAATTTGGGCACGAACAGCAGGGAACTGGCCAGCACCGAAGTTTTCAAAAAGTCGCGGCGGGAAGTAGGCATATTGGTTTTGGGTTAAGCAGTCAGGCTTGATCTGGCGTCCACTTGTTGAAGCACCTTTCCCGTAGAAGTTATCTGATTGTCCTTGCACGCGAGATTTATCGGCAAGCTCGGCATGACGCTCGGCCTATTTATTCGGTGCAGAAGCTCCTGCTTACATCAGCTGGTACTCGGGCAGGCTGAGCAGGCTGGTCACCATGGTGCGCAGGCGGCCTTCGGCAGAAGCTTTCTGGGCCATTTGCTGCACCAGTTGCAGATTTTCGGGCCGGATGGGCGCCTGCAGCAGGAACTGGCTGAGTGCGGCGGGCTGCTGGGCTTCGGGTGTTTTGGCCAGCAACAAGCCCAGTGGCGCCAATTTGGCCTTGGCTTTCACCGGTTGGCGAAAGGTTCGGTCGGACTTGGTTTGCTGAGGGTCGAGGTCGTTTTCATCTTCCTTGAGGGCGATGCTGATTTCGGCGTTTCTGAGCAGCACCTGCGGCAGTTGCAGACGAAACAGCAGCGTAGACGAGTCAATCCAGCTGCGGCCGCCGGCCCAACCCGCCACGTTCGGCGGCTCAAACAGGGTCTGGCCCAACGCTTTCTGGAATACAATCAGCGGCTTCTTATCCTCCAGCTCCACGCCCAACGTACGCTTGATGCCGGCCAGCAGCTCAATGGGCGACTTGATACGGGTGCCCACATTAGCCGCGTCGTAAAACCAGTCGGCCGTAAACAGGCGCTCCACCAGGTCACTGATGTCGTAGCCGCTCCGGAAAAATGCCTGGGCCAGGGGCTGAATATGGGCCGGGTTGGGCGCGTCGTTGACGAAAAACCGGTAGAGCTTGGTGGTAATGAACTCAGCTGTATGGGGCTGCTCCAGGATGATGCGGAGAATGTCCTCGCCGCCGAAGTTGCCGGTGCGACCCAGAAAGATTTTCGGGCCAGCGTCGTGCTGCCGCTCCCGAAACACAAACTGGCCCTGGGCGTCGTAGCTCCAGCCGGTGAAGGCCCGGGCGGCTTCCTTTACATCCTGCTCGGCGTAGTGCCCGCGCCCGATGGTGAAGAGCTCCATGACTTCGCGGGCGAAATTCTCGTTGGGGCGTTGCTTGCGGTTCTGCTGGTTGTTGAGGAATTGCAGCATAGCCGGCTCCTTGCTCACGGCCAGCAGCAGGTCGCTGAACTTCCCGAGAGCCAACTGCCGGATGGTGTTGTTAAGCTGCAAAGCGGCAGCGGGGCGGCGAACCCGGCAGGCGAAGTGGCCGTGCCAGAAAAAGGTCATTTTCTCGCGCAGTTGGGCCGGCGACGTGGCCATTCGCTCTAGCCAGCCGGTATTCATGGTGTAGAAAGCCTCCCGAATCTGCCGGTTCTGCTCCTTGCGCTGCTCGGACGTCAGCTCGCCTTTTTTCAAAGCCGGGGCCTGCGGGTCCTGGCGCAAATCGGGGGTCGGAACCGGGGTCATGGCCTGCATTTCGGCGGCCTGAATCCTGGGGCCAGCCAGGGGCTGATACTCCGCCGCATCCCGCAGCAACTGCCGCAGCGCCTTGCGCGGATTGGGGTTAGCGGCAATATCCTGCGGCCGCGGCCCAAAGCCCGCGCGCCAGTACAAATGCTGCAGTTGCTGTTGGTTCGTCATATCCCTTGGACGCAGCTTAGTGCCAAGGGTTTAATTTCAGATTCTGGCCAATGAATTTCGCGCAATGTCCCGTAGTACATGGCGCAGAGCTTCGCAGTGCATGTTCGAAACAGCGTCAATTACCGCCCGCGCCATTCACACAATCCGACCCATCCTCAACATCCGTCGAAACCAAGTTCGGCGTGCCCAATCTGTGGTCTAGAAACGAGCCCCGACTACCACGCTCTTTTTGTATTCCTTTTTCTCGCCGCTGGGCTGTAGGAGCTCTATGTGCAGAATGTAGTAGCCGATGGGGACTTTGCGGCCCTGGTCGTTGAGGCCGTCCCACTGGAAAAAGCCCGAAGTGGCCATGGTTTCGTTGCGCACCAGCCGCCGCGCCAGGCGGCCCTGGGCGTCGTACACCGTAATGCTGGCCGCAAAGCCGGGCTGGTCGACGCGGTAGTTGAGCGTGGTGAAGTCCTGCTGGCCATCGGCGTCGGGCGTAAACACCTCGGGCTCCAAGGTAAAGAGCTTGCTCCCGCCGGGGTCGTCCTGATATTGGGAGTTGCGCCGGCCCGGCGTGGCGTAGCCCACGGTACTGGCGGCCGAGTGGAAGTTGCTGGCCACGCTCGGCCCGTCGGTCCGGATCCGCTCCAACGACACGCCATCCTTGGAATCGAGCAAGCCCAGGTGCTGGTTTTCGTCGAAGTCATAGCGGTCCAGCAGGCGCTTTTGCGAGTCGAATACCAACACGGTGCCGGCATCATCGGCCAAGGTGGGCAGCGCAGGCAGGGTTAAAAAGGCGTTGGGGTCGTTGGTTGGGTACTGGCTTTGCACCAGGTCAGGCTTGGTAGTCAGCACCACCAGTTGGCCCGGCGCCAGCACATAGGGCCCGCTGCTGATAGGCTCAGAGACCACGCCGCCGGGAGCTATGTTGCCCAACTCCCAGCCCTGCAGGTTCAGGTATTTGTTTGAGCGGTTAATAAGCTCGACAAAATCAACGCCGCCGCTGCGCGGGTTGAACAGGATTTCGTTGATAACCACGTCATTTTGCGCCGGAGCTGAGGGCAAACCAAACGTAGCCGTAGCGGCCGCCCCGGTAGCATTGCCCACGCAGTCGGTGGCGCGCTGCACACTCACGGTAATAGGCTGACTGGCGGCCAGCGCCGAGCCCAGCGTCAGGTCCACGGCCCGGAAATCCGGGGAAACGGGCGCGGCCCGGGTAACGGTAGTGTTGGGGCTGAATGTATACAGGGCTGGGTTGGCTGCCGACACGCTGTCGAGCTTTTCCCCAAAGAACAGCCGCACTATCGTGGGCGAAACCGCCACGGCCCGCAGGAGCACCGGCGCGGTCCGGTCGGGGTTGGTGGCCCGCACCGAGTTGGCCCGACCGGGCGTGCCCCCGCTGGCATCGGTGCTCGCCGTCCAGTTCTCATTACCAGCGCAGAAGTTGCCGGCATCCACCATTTCCAGGGCCCAGCCCCCGTCTTTCTTGGCCGCGTCCTTGTACCAGGTACTCGAATACGAGACTTCAAACAGCGTCCGTCCGTCCCGGGCCCGCAGCACGAGCTGGTCCCCGTCGTTGGATAAGCTCGGGAAGTTGCTCAAGCCAAACACGCTACCGTAGCGGGCAAACAAAGCCGTCCGGGTACTACTGCACACCACGGCGTACTGGCCCGGCTGCAGGCGGGTCGTATCCGGAAACACGGCGGCTGAGCTGCTGCCCGGTTTAAGGAGCCGCATACCGCCAAGGTCCAGAATCCGGGTGGTGGGGTTGTGAATTTCCAGGTACTCCGAAGCCGGCAGACCTACAGTCGGCGTTTCGTCGGCCAGGATTTCGGTGATGATAACCTGCCCTACCGTGGGCACCACCGGTAGGCCAAACGTGACGCTGGCCGCCGCGCCGGTAGCATTGCCCACGCAATCCACGGCGCGCTGCACGGTGGCCGTGTAAAGCTGGGCCGCGGCCAGCGGGGTAGCCAGCGTCAGCTCTACGGCCCGGAAATCAAAGGGCACGGGCGTTACGCGGGTAATGGTCAGGCCCGGGGCCAGGCTGTAGAGAGCCGGATTGGCCGCCTGCACGCTGTCCAGCTTTTCATCGAATTCTAGGCGCACTACGGTAGGACTGAGCACAGAGGCGCGGCGCAGCAGCGGCGCGGTCCGGTCGGCGTTGGTGGCCCGCACCGAGTTGGCCCGACCGGGCGTGCCCCCGCTGGCATCGGTGCTGGCCGTCCAGTTGGTGGCGCCGCCGCAGGGGTTAGCCGTGTCTATCATTTCCAGACTCCAGCCTCCCTCCTTTTTTACCGCGTCGCGGTACCAGGCATCGGTGTAGCGCACTTCGAAAAGAGTCCGCCCGTCGCGGCCCCGCAGCAGCAGCTCGTCGCCGGCATTAGTCAAAGACGGAAAATTGCTCAGGCCAAACACCTTTCCATAAGCGGCAAACTGGGCCGTGCGGGTACTGCCGCACACCACGGCGTACTCGCCGGGCAGTAGCTGAGCCCCGGCCGGAAACACGGCCGGCGTGCCGGTGCTCGACGTACGCAGCAGCCGCACCCCGCCCAGATCCAGCGTCTGCGTGGCCGAAGGGTTGTGAATCTCCACGAACTCCGAAGCCGGCAACCCTACGACCGGCAGCTCGTCGGCCAGGATTTCAGTGATGAGCAGCTGATAGTAGCCCGGGGCCACAGCGGGCGGCGAGAAGGTGAGCGTGGTCGTCAGGGGTCCGGTTATATTGCCGTAGAGGTCACCGGCCCGCAAGGTCAGCGTATTGGCACCCGGGGCCAGGTCGGCGGCCAGCGTCAGGTGCACGAGGCCTACATCAGAGGCGTCGCGCACGACGCTTACGATGACCGGTGTGCCGTTATTAAATTGGTAAGTGGCTACGTTGGGCGTAAAAACCGGCTCATTGAACAGTACATCCACCTGCCGGGCACTTACGATGGAGGCACTTTGCAGCACGGGCGCGGTGTTGTCGCTGATGCGAAAGTCGTCGAAGTAAAAGTTGCGGTTATTCGTAGCCGAGTAGGTCAGCGTGACTCCGAAGAAGTTGCTGCGCTGGTGGGTAGCGTCGGTTACGCTGCCTTCCGCCGTGAAATTCTGCCCGCCGTTCAGGTCGCGCTCCAGCGTCCAGACGTTCTGCACCGAGCGGGTCACGCGCACCCGCACTACATTGCTGGTCGTGGAGTTTAAGGTGCTGTTGGCTCCGTCGATAAGTACGGCCGCCGTAGCCGAGGCATTCTTACGAAACAGGGATACTTCGTCGTCGGTGCCGCCCAGGCGCACGAAATAGCCTTTATTGGCCGCCGCCTTCAAGTCGGCCTGGTCGGCCATAAGCCAGACGTCGGCGTAGTTGGAGCCGGAAGTAGCCAGGTTGAGCTTGGCGTAAAACTCCCAGGTGGTGCCCGTGGCAGCCTGACTGGCGGTAACCAATTGGGTGGTACTGGGTGTTACGGCCGGGCCGTTGCTTTGCAGCTGCTGGCTGGCATTGACCACAAAATCGGCGGTGCCACCGACCCAGGCCGGGTTTTGGGTGAAGTCGCCGTCGGTAAAAGATTCGGTCAGCTGGGCGTAGGCAGCGGGCCGACAAAGGCTCAGCAGGAGCAGCACCAGGCCGAAAAGTCGTTTATCTCCTCGCAGATTTACTAAGGTACTTTTTGGGGTAGAAGTTTTCTGCATAGTAGGTTTGTAAAATAGCCGATGTTCGTTGTGTAATGATTGGCGCACGAGCTGCCTAAGTAACTTGCTTTTCCCGACATTTGCCACGCGTACAGCCCAGCTGGCTGACGCTTTTTTTCTCTTATTGCCATGAAAGTAGCCGTAGTAGGTGCCACCGGCCTGGTCGGGGGCGAAATGTTGAAAGTGCTGGCCGAGCGGAATTTCCCGGTCACCGACTTGTTGCCCGTCGCCTCGGAGAAATCTGTGGGCCTGCCCATTGAGTTTCAGGGCAAAACCTACCACGTCATCAGCATGGACGACGCCATTGCGGCTCGCCCCGACGTGGCTATCTTCTCGGCCGGGGGCAGCACGTCCAAGGAGCAGGCCCCCCGCTTTGCCGAAGTTGGTACCGTAGTCATCGACAACTCCTCGGCCTGGCGCATGGACCCCACCAAAAAGCTGGTCGTGCCCGAAATCAACGCCAAGGAACTAACTTCGGAGGATAAGATTATTGCCAACCCCAACTGCTCCACCATCCAGATGGTGCTGTCGTTGCACAAGCTCCACGAGGCGTTCCGCATCAAGCGTATCGTGGTGAGCACCTACCAGAGCGTGACCGGCACCGGCAAGAAAGCGGTGGACCAGCTCATGGAGGAGCGCAGCGGCCAGGATGCCAGCAACCCGGCCTACCCCCACCGCATCGACCTCAACGTGCTGCCCCACATCGACGTGTTCGAGGACAACGGCTACACCAAGGAGGAAATGAAGATGGTGAAGGAAACCAAGAAAATTCTCGGCGACGACTCCATCCAGGTAACGGCCACGGCCGTGCGCATCCCGGTGATGGGCGGGCACTCGGAGTCGGTGAACGTGGAGTTTGAGCAGGAATTCGAGCTGGAGGAAGTGTACCGCCTGCTGCGCGCAACCGAAGGCGTGGAAGTCGTGGACGACGTGGCCAAGAACAGCTACCCCATGCCCAAGGACGCCCACGGCAAAGACAGCGTACTGGTAGGCCGCCTGCGCCGCGACGAAAGCCAGCCCCGCACCCTGAACATGTGGGTGGTGGCCGACAACCTGCGCAAGGGTGCCGCTACCAACGCCGTGCAGATTGCCGAGCACATGATAAAGCTGGGTCTGCTGAAGGCCTAGTACTAGTCTTGCTGGGTGAAAACCCCGGTATACTCAACATAATTGGGCCTGTCGGCAAGCAGCTGGCAGGCCCAATTACGTTGAGTAGCCCGCCGCCCAGCTACAGCAATGCTTTACCGCTGCCTATCCCCGCTTTTTTTCCTCCCAGTATGAGGCCTGTTCTATACTTATTGCTTACGCTAGGCGCCTGTTTGGCACTACCCTACTGGGGAGTGGCCCAGCCAGCAGCACCCAGCTCAATCCGGAAAGCGGCTCAAGCCCCGAAGAATACGTCGGCGCTGGGGCAACAGCCGCGGGTTTTTGAGGAACGAGGCTACTTTTTCGTGGAGCAAATGCCAGTATTTCCAGGTGGTCAGGTCAGCTTAGACCAGTATATAGCAAGTCATCTTTGGTATCCGGCCCAAGCCAAAAAGGAAAAAATAGCAGGAGCCGTTTCCGTGTGCTTTATGGTAGACCCGGAAGGCAACGTCCGACGCGCCGAGGTAGTCAAAGCCCGGCATCCGTTGCTGGACGCCGAGGCGCTCCGCGTTATTTCAACCCTGCCCGCCTGGAAGCCCGGCCGGCACAACGGCCGCTTAGTTCCTGTTTCGATAATAGTCCCCGTCCGATTTATACTCAACTAGGCAGCAGATCAAACAAGAAGGCCCTCCACAGAGGGCCTTTTTTGCTACTCCCCAAACACCGCCCCGGCAAAGTCCAGCACGGCCCGGCGCACTTCCTGTGGCTTTTCATAATAAGCCAGGTGCCCCACGTCGGCCAGGAACAGGGCGTAGCTTACCGGGGCCAGGGGCGCCAAAGCCACCGACTGCTCCAGGGGCACGGCCACGTCTTCCTTGCCGGCAATGAGCAGCACAGGGAACTTGGCCTCGCGTAGCACCTTGGTCCGGTCGGGGCGGGCGGCCATGGCCCGCATGCCGCCCACGATGGTTTCGAGGGGCGTGGCTTTGCCGATTTCCTCCAGAAACTCGCGCTGGGCCTGCATGGCCTCGCGGTGTACCGGGGCAAACAGGGGCCGGATAAACGACTCCATGAATTTCTCCACGCCATGCCGCTCCACGAAGGCCACGTTCTTTTCGCGGTTGGCTTTTTTCTCCTCCGAGTCGGCGTAGGCAGAGGAGTTGAGCAGGCACAGGCCCGCCACCCGTTCGGGCCACCGCTCAGCAAAGGCCAGGGCCGCGTAGCCGCCCATGCTGTGGCCCACAAACAAGGCTTTATCCACGCCGGCGGTGCGCAGCTTGTCGGCTACGTAGCGGGCCTGGGCCTCCATGGAGTAGTCGCGCACGTCGTGGATGTTGGTGCCGTGCCCGAGCAGGTTGAGAGTGATGACGCGGTAGCCGTCGGGAAAGTCGCGGCAGAAGTCGGACCAGATTTCGCGGCTTTCGGCGAAGCCGTGCAGGAAAACCAGGGTGGGTTGAGCGGATGACATACAGTAAAAGACTACCGCAAGAAGGCGGCATAGGGTTGAACTGGGCACAAGTACGCACTTTTGCCCCAGCCGTTTCTCTTCTCCTTGCGCTCATGCCCTTCGTTCAGCGTCGCTACGCCCATTACTTCATTGCCGTACTGGCCGGCCTATTCTTCGCCCTGCTGGGCCGCTTCACCTTTGCCAGTGAGTTGCTCAACCAGGGCGGCGGGTTGCTCATGCTGGGCTTTCTGGTGCTGATTCCGCTGGGGCTGGGTGCCGTTACCGAGCACTTTGCCCCTTCTGCCGACGTCAAAGGATTTGCATTTCTATGGCGGCCCTGGCTGGCCTCTATCCTCTTTATGGTGACAGCCTTCGTGTTTCACCTCGAAGGTTTTATCTGCCTGCTGATTATTTCACCGCTCTACGTGGTTATGTCCCTGCTGGGAGCGGCTTTCTACCGGATTCTAACCCGCAACCGCCCCGGCCCGAATGGCCGGCGCAGCACCTTCATAGTGGCGGGCTTTGCCCTGTTGCCTTTCGTGGCCGCTCCCCTGGAAAGCCAGTTTGCCGCCCCCGACGACTTTCGCCGCGTCGAAAACACGATTCTGATTAACGCCCCCGTGGAGGCCGTGTGGCACAACATCATCCGAGTGCCCGCCATTTCGGCCCAGGACCTGGGCCCGAGCCTGATAGACAAAATCGGCTTTCCAAGGCCGGTGGAGGCGACGTTGTCTTTCGAGGGCGTGGGCGGGGTGCGGCACGCTACTTTCGAGCGGGGCGTCGAGTTTATCGAAACCGTGGACGTGTGGGAGCCGCTGCGGCGCATTTCCTTCAGCATCGTGCCCAATACGGCCACTATTCCGCCCACCACCTTCGATGAGCACGTCACCGTCGGCGGCCGGTTTTTCGACGTGCTGCGCGGTACCTATGAGCTGCAACCCGCCGGCCCCGGCCAAACCCGGCTTATCCTTTACAGCCAGCAGCGCTTGAGCACCCGCCTCAATCCCTACGCCGGGCTGTGGACCGACTACGTGATGAGCGAAATCCAGGCGCGCATCCTGCGGGTGGTGGCCAAACGCAGCGAAGCCGAAGCAGCACAGGCTACTTCGGCTTCGGGAATTGTATCGGGGCGGCACTAAGCTGGCGGGGCAGATCCGCCGGCCTAGGTCCGGATTCCGCTAGACTTAGGCTGCTACTTCGGCTTGCTGCTTCACGAACTGCACGTTGGCAAACAGCTTCACGTCGTCGCCGAGTACGATGGAGCCGGTTTCGGTTACGGCGCTGAAGGTTAGGCCAAACTCCTTGCGGTTGATTTTGCCAGTTACTTCAAAGCCAGCCTTTTCGTTGCCGTAGAAGTCGGTGGCGGTGCCGCCGTACTCCACGTCGAGGGTAATGGGCTTAGTCACGTCTTTCACCGTCAGGTTGCCCAGCAGCTTGTAGGTGTCGTCGCCGGTCTTGCTCATGCCCGTCGATACGAAGGTGATGTTCGGGTAGGTCGGCACGTCGAAGAAGTCGTTGTTGCGCAGGTGCTCGTCGCGCTGCTCCTGGTTGGTGTCGATGCTGTGCACGTCGAGCGAGAAGGTTACCTGGGCATTTTCGAAGCTGTCATTTTCGGTAATGGCTTCGCCCGAAAACTTCTTGAACGAGCCTGTTACGGTCGAAATCACGAGGTGCTTGATTTTGAACTGAACCTCGGAGTGCGTGGGGTCAATTGCCCATTTGGTAGTGGCCATGATGCGGTGAAATTGGGGTTGTTTCTTGATTGATGCTGGCTCAGCTGCGGCAGCCAGAGCTGCTGCGGCTGATTGATGATGCAAATATACAACTAGTGTACATACATCAATGTACCTACATCAATTATTTTTTATTTGGTTCATCCGATTCTCTGCTCTGCTCCTACCCCATCCTGAATCAGGGCTCTGATAATCTCTCCTCTGGGCGAGCTGTATTGGGCGCCGCACCGGGCATTATCCAGCACATCTCTCCCTCTCAGTCACTTCTTTCCAAGTGGTTTTTACCTCCTAAACAGAGCTTGGGGATTCCTGGCCGTTTACTTTTCCCGCCAACCCTTTCGGAAGCTACAAGTCCAGTAAAACACAAAGCCCCGCCGGACGAATCCAGCGGGGCTTTTCCTATAGCTAATTCCCTTACAGAACCACTTTCTCAACAGCTGCCTTAGCGGCTACCTTGCCGGCCATTTCGCGCACGGCGGCGGCAATACCGGCAACATCGAAGCCACACTCTTTGTAGAGCTCATCCTGGGTACCGTGCTCCACGATGCGGTCCGGGATGCCGAGGCGCTTCACGGGTACCGAGTAGCCGTGGTCGGCCATGAACTCCAGGATGGCGGCGCCGAAACCACCGGGCAGGCAGCCGTCTTCCACCGTTACAATGGCTTTGTACTTGCTCAGGGCGGCGGCCAGCATTTCCTCATCGAGGGGCTTAGCAAAGCGCATATCGTAGTGCCCTACATTCAGGCCTTCGGCGGCCAGCTGCTGAGTAGCCTTGGCGGCGTAGTTGCCGATGTGGCCGATACTCAGAATCGCCACGCCTTCGCCCTCGCGCACCACGCGGCCGGTGCCCACGGCGATTTTCTTAAGCGGCGTACGCCATTCGGGCATCATGCCTTCGCCGCGGGGGTAGCGGATGCTGAACGGACCCATATCGGGCAACTGGGCCGTGTACATCAGGTTGCGCAGCTCCTCCTCGTTCATCGGGGCCGATACCACCATGTTCGGGATGCTGCGCATATAGGCAATGTCGTAGCAACCGTGGTGGGTGGGGCCATCGGCACCGGCAAAACCGGCCCGGTCGAGGCAGAACACCACGTTCAGGTTTTGCAAAGCCACGTCGTGCAGCACCTGGTCGTAGGCGCGCTGCATAAACGAGGAGTAGATGTTGCAGAACGGCACCAGTCCCTGCGTGGCCAGGCCCGCGGAGAAGGTCACGGCGTGCTGCTCGGCAATGCCCACGTCGAAAGCGCGGTCGGGCATGGCCTTCATCATAATGTTCAGGGAGCAGCCCGAAGGCATGGCGGGCGTTACGCCCATCACCTTGTCGTTCTGCTCGGCCAATTCCACCATCGTGTGGCCAAACACGTCCTGGTACTTCGGCGGCTGGGGCTTCTCGTAGGTCTTGGTGTGGATTTCGCCGGTAATCTTGTCGAACAAACCCGGGGCGTGCCACAGGGTCTGGTCTTTCTCGGCTAGAGCGTAGCCTTTACCTTTCACGGTCACACAGTGCAGAATTTTGGGACCGGGAATGGTCTTCAGGTCTCGCAGAATAGTGGCCAGGTGCTGCACGTCGTGCCCATCCACGGGGCCGAAATAGCGGAAGTTGAGAGCCTCAAACAGGTTGCTTTGCTTAAGCAGCGTAGCCTTCATGGCCTGCTCCACCTTGCGGGCAATCTGCTGGGGGTTGGGGCCAAACTTGCTGAGCTTGCCCAGCACGTTCCAGAGCTCGTCGCGCACCTTATTATAGGTGCGGGAAGTAGTAATGTCGGTAAGGTATTCCTTGAGCGCGCCCACGTTGGGGTCGATGCTCATGCAGTTGTCATTGAGGATAACAAGCAGGTTGGAGTTGGCTACGCCGGCGTGGTTAAGAGCCTCAAACGCCATACCGGCCGTCATGGCCCCGTCGCCGATTACGGCAATGTGCTGCCGGTCCTTCTCCCCCTTATAGTCGGAAGCCACGGCCATGCCCAGCGCCGCGCCGATACTGGTGCTGCTGTGCCCCACCCCAAAGGCGTCGTACTCACTCTCCTTGCGCTTGGGGAAGCCCGACATACCGCCGTAGCGACGATTGGTGGGGAACCGGTCGCGCCGCCCGGTCAGGATTTTGTGGCCGTAAGCCTGGTGGCCCACATCCCATACCAGCTGGTCGTAGGGCGTATTGAAGACGTAGTGCAAGGCTACCGTCAGCTCAACCACGCCCAGAGAGGCCCCGAAATGGCCTCCGTAAATGGAAACCGAGTCGATAATGAACTGTCGAAGCTCCTGGCTGACTTGAACCAGTTGATCTTCACTGAGCTTTTTAAGATCGTCAGGCGAGTTTATGGCCGCCAGCAATTCACCGGGTTCGACAAGCATCTTGAGAGAGGGCAAGGGGAGGATTTTCAGCAAGGCAACAGACAGAGGAGCCTAAAGGTTAGCGGCTTTGTACTATTTGCCTTTGTAACACGCAAAGGTACGACTTTTCACAGGTACCGGTTGTGGGCACGGCAGTGAGTCGGGTGACTACGGGCAAGCCCGTCGGGGAAGGGTAGTTAGGCGGCCGTTAAAGCTAGGCCGTTATTTGCAAGCGGCCGTCACGTCGACGTAGCCGAAAGGATTGGTGGCCGAGCCGTCACCGTGGATAATGGGGTAGTCGCCGGCCTGAATTACGACCTGCGAGTAGCCAAAGGCGTGGGCAGTTTCGTCATCGAACGTGGTGCCTTCCTTGGCTACCGTGAACAGCTTTTCAGCATCAATATTTTCCTGCTGTTTGGTGAAGATGATTCGGATGGTGCCCTGGCTCGTCTTAGGATCTACGTTAACCGGGGCGCTTAGGAAGCCCGTGCCCTCGCCTACTACTGGGTACTCAGCCACGTTATGCTGCGTGAGCCAGATACGGATATAGCAAATGCCCGCGCCCCCGCAGTTTCGGTCCCAACGGCCCCAGCGCCAGTCAATGAGACGGCCTGCCGTTTGCTCGGTACCGGCCACGGGATTGATGATTTTGTCGCCCACTTCCACGCGCTGCGTGGTGGCGGTGGCGCGGGGCTGGGTCGGTGCTACCGTGGTTTGCTCGCAGCTGGCCAACAGCAACACCGTCCCCATTGCCACTATAGATGTATAGATATTGAATCGCATAATAATAAAAGATAAAATACTATAAAATAGATACTTACAATAATTACAAATACACAAATGATAGTCTAGAACCGGAGCCGGCCGCAGAACCGGCCCCGGGTTAGTAGGCGTAGTGCTTATTCACACCGCACAGGCACATCCACGTAGCCGTAGGGGTTGCGGTCAGTACCATCACCGTGGATAATTTTGTAGACGCCTTCCAGCAGGCTAAGCTGCTTGTAGTCGCCGCCCAGCAAACCGGGCTTCTCCAGGCTCAGCACGGTGCCGCCGTCGGTCAGGTCGAAGTCGTCGCCCTCGTTGATGTTTTTCTGGTCGCTGGTGAAGATGATGCGCATTGTGCCGATATGGGTTTCCGGATCGACGTACTCGGGGGCGCTAAAGAAGCCCGTACCCTGGCCTGCCACCGGATACTTCACAATTTTGTTGGCTTCCACCGTACCCTTCACGAAGCAGATACCGCGGTTGGGGCAGCCCGTACCCCGACCAAAATGCAGCTCGAAGCCAAACCCGGGACGTTGCAGGGTTTCGGGTAAGGGGTTGATGATTGGCTGCCCATCCTTGATGGCGTGCACGGCGGGTTTGGCCGCTACGCCATTGGGTTTTACCTGACTGTTTTCGCAGCTTGTCGTGGCTGACAACAGCCCTACGAGGGCAATAAAGCTATTATACTTACGCATAAGGATAAAAGATTAAATTGTTGATAACTAGTTAATTGAAATATATAAAATAGAATCATGGAGCAGACTAGCAGGGCTTACTTGCAGAGCACGGGCACATCCACGTAGCCGTAGGGGTTCTGGTCGGAGCCGTCGCCGTGAATGGTTTTGTACACGCCTCCCAGCAAGGTATACTGGGAGTACTCGTCGCCGAGCATGCCGGGCTTTTCTAGCTCGATGACCGTGCCGCCTTCGGGCAGGGCAAACTCGTCGGTGGCGTTAATGTTCTTCTGGTCAGTGGTGAAAATGATGCGCATGGTACCAATATGCGTTTCGGGATTCACTTCTGCCGGCGCACTAAAAAAGCCCGTTCCTTGGCCCGCAATGGGATATTCCATTCGGTTGAAGAAGGTAACGCGCACTTTGACGTAGCACACGCCGCTACCATGACAGTCGGAACCGCGGCCGAAGGCCATACCAACACCAAACCCGGGTTTCTGCAGAGTGCCAGGTATCGGGTTGATAATCGGCTCACCGTCCTTGATGGCCGCGCTAGTTGGCAGAGCTGCTACTGCGGCGGGCTTTACGGCCATGTCTTCGCAGCTCATGGTGCTTACCACCAGCCCTAGCAGGGCCAACGCTTTGATAGGCTTTAACATAATGATAAGAATAAGGATAACGGATAGATAAGGATAGCACTAACACTCTTGACTGCAGCTCCTTCTGGGAAGATGGCCTTCGTCGTATTTGTTGATTAAAGGTGTAAAAAGCCGGACAGGACAGAAAAAATAATACACCAACCCGGCGTTTACCGGTATCAATTAGCACCTCCAGAGGGCCAACTCCGCGGCTGAGCAGTCGGGGCGGGCCAAAGAATGTCTATTTTTGCCAGGCCCACCTTTGCTTACGCCTATGCCGCTCACCCAGCACAACAACCAGGAGCAGCAACTGCTCGACAAGCTCAAGCCCTCGCGCATTGTCTTGCCGGTACTCATTGGCCTGGGAGTAGTGGGCTTCATGTTCTGGCGCAGCTACCAGCCCGGCGACCTGGCGCCCCTGGCCAATGCCAAGCTACACTGGTTGCTGGTGATGCTGGCCGTGCTGCTGGCCCGCGACCTGGGCTACATCTACCGAATCCGCCATATCTCGGAGCGGGTGCTCAGCTGGCGCCAAAGCCTGGATGTGATTATGATTTGGGAATTTGCGTCCTGCGTTTTGCCCTCGGCCGTAGGTGGCACGGCCGTGGCCTCGTTTATCCTGAACAAGGAGGGAATTTCCCTGGGCAAGTCCTTGGCCTACGTGATGGTGACGGCCCTGCTCGACAACCTGTACTATGTAGTCACCGTGCCCTTGGTAGTATGGCTGGCTGGTGATGCCCTGTACCCGCACGAGGCCCTGCAGGGCGGATTGGTGGCCACGCTGAAAGGAGCCTTCATTGTGAGCTACGTGCTGGTCACGCTCTACGCCCTGCTCATGCTGTACGCCATTTTTGTGAATCCTGAGGCGGTAAAGCGGCTGCTGGTGCGGCTCTTTTCCATCAAGGGGCTGCGGCGCTGGCGGGCCAAGGCCTACCAGCACGGTAATGAGGTAGTGTGGGCTTCGGCCCAGCTGCGCGGCAACGGGGCCAGCTACTGGCTGCGGGCTATCGGCTCCACGTTCTTCGTCTGGACGGCCCGCTACCTGGTTATCGGCTGCATCATTGCCGCTTTCGTCGACGTGAGCTGGAGCGAGTTCCTGCTGATTTTTGGCCGCAACCTGACCTACAAAGTCATCCTGCTGATTGCCATTACGCCGGGCGGGGCGGGCATTGCCGAAGGCGCTTTCCCGACCTTCTTCGGTAAGTTTATCGGCACGCCCACCATGACCAACTTCGTGGTGTTGCTCTACCGCTTGGTGACCTACTACCTGTATCTGGTGCTGGGGGCTGTATTTTTGCCACGCTGGGTAAGCCGGGTGTTTGGCACCCGGCAGTCAGCAGCTCAGTAGCTTAGGCCCGCGGCTTAACGGTCTTCATCATCTTTACAAGGGCATCCTTTTCATAGCTTGAGAAGGGTGCCTTCGTGCTTATTAAGGCTTACTGACTTCAAGCTGCGGAGCCGGTTCCGTAGGCTGCGGGCGTTGGTAGCTTTGCCAGAACAGCGGCCGGTAAGGAGTTTTTGATGCCTGCCAAATTTCTCCCCGACGAAGGGTTGGGTCATCTTGCCCCGCCAGCAAATCGGCAGGTGTGGGCTGGGGTAGCGGGGTGAAATACTCTTCGCAGAACTTTTGGGCATAGAACGGTTTGCCACCCAGTATATGACCGATACTTACTACTTGCGCTACGCTGCTCGCCACGTGGTAACGACCATTGGCCCCCTGCTCATACGTGACTACATGGGCCTTGCGGTGGTCCGAAAAAACTTCGGGGTATAGGCGCGCAATGTCGCTTTTGGTGCCGTGGTATTTGCGGGCAATAGCGTTGTTTTTCACCGTGTCTTCCTGCCACAACGCCTCATAGCGCACCACGGCATAGTCGCGCTGCCGCACGTACACTTTCCCGGCATAGCCACTGACAAGGTACATGCCCGTAGACCGGTTTGTGGCCCGTTTTACGGCAAAGCGAATCACGTAGAGTGTTTCGCCGCTCCGCTGCTCGATGCTGTCAAACCGCAACTGGTACTTACCCAGCGTACCCGACTTGAACAGGGGCGAAATTCGTACGGGGTCGGAGCCGGCCGTAAAAAATCCGTGGCCAGGCTCCAGATATACCGAGTAGTCGGCCGGCTCCTGAGCGGGAACCAGCGCGTGCTTTTCCCGCACCAGGTGGGTTTGCTTAGGCCCCATCATCAGGAAGCCCCCGTGCCACTCTTTAAACCCGGCCGGATCGAGCACGTCACTTACGTATTCTACCTCGTAGCGCAGCGTATCGAAGTTGGTAATTCGGCGGTGGGAGTAAACCTGGGCGGCGTAGTTCTGCTGTTCATAGTTGGTAGCCGCGGCCTTTATCACCTTCTTCATAATCCGGTGCGGATCCTGCGACTGGGCACTCACCCGCACGTCGGCCAGGGCAAAGGCGGCGGGCACGAGCTGAACCGCTAGCGGGGCCGACGATGAACGAGCTGTCAGCATAACCGGTTCGTAGCCGATGCTGCTGACCTGTACGGTTTCGCCTTGGCGGCTCGGCAACCGGAAGCGGCCCTGCGCGTCGGAAATGGTCCCGGTGCTCCGACTGGGCACAGCTACAGTTGCAAACGGAACGGGGCCCCCCGTTTTATGGTCGAGCACGGTGCCGGTAAGCAGAATGGCCGGTCCGGTCTTACCGGCAGGCCGGGTGGCTGGGTTGAGCCCGCGCCGGGCCGGGCTCGGTGCTGAGCCGGATAGGTCGGGCGTAGCCGCCGCAGTGGCCGCAGACACAGTTGCCGCGTGCGGTGGATTCACTGATTTAAGGAACAGAAACCCGTCGACGACCTCGCTCCAGCGCCCCGTCATTGGCTTGTACTCAAACGCGTACGTAGTGAGCATCTGCCCCGGGGCATCGTGCTTCAGACTCACAAAGCTGTACTCTTCACTTTTGGCCAATAGCTGCGCTTCCAGCGTACCAGCAGCGGGGGTGGGCACGGCCACAGGTTTGCCCCAGGAGCCAAAACCGTGGCTGCCGCCGCCCGCTAGGGTACCCAGCACATACACGGCATCCGGGCCCAGCTTGGCTTTCACGGCCTGCCCCATAGAGCGAAATTCTTTTACATCATCACCACTCAGGACGTGCACCTTGTTGGCCAAGTGCCCCAGCGCTCCCCAGCAAATTACCTTTTCCCGGGGGTGCTGGCGCACGTACCACAGTAGGTTGTCGGCCATCTGGGCATCGCGCGGGTTGCTGGTAGTAGCCGTCCACTCCGAGGAGTCCCGTGCGGCTGGGTCGTTGGTAGCATAGTCGTGAGCTAGGGCCTGCAGGCTGCGCAGGTTTTGCAGCCAGAAAACGGCCCGCTCCCGGCGTTGTGCATCCGTTCCGGCCGCTACTTTCTCCAGCAGCTTGCGGGCCTTGCCGATCTGCAAATCGAAGATGAGAATCTGGTGGGTGGGCGGAAAAAGAAAGTTCTCGCCCATCGTGCTCAGGCACTCTTCCAGGTAATCATAGGCCAGCTCGTTGCCTCCTTTCTCCGGTTTGAGCAGTGCTTCCAACTCCTCTAGCTGGCTTTCCTGGTAAGCTCCGCTAAGCTGACTATCGAAGCCCGCTACGCGCAGCCGGCCTTTGCCCAGCAGCGGCAGCAGGGCCTGAAACTCCTGGGTGCCGGTCCACACGTTGAACACGCTGGCTTCTATGGCTTCCCGCACGGGCACGCCGGTCGAAATCTCACGTTGGGCCTTATCCAGCTCATAGAAGCCGCTTTCAAAAGCCACGGTGGTAAAGCCCAGGCGCTGCTGCAAAAAGCGTATCAGCCGGATTTTGGCTTCGGTAACGTTGCCTTCGCCATGAGTGGGCTCACCCAGCATCACGACCTGCGCCCGGCCTATTTCCTGAACCAGAAACTCCAGGTCGGCAAAGCTCGTGTCGGCGGGGCTTATACTCCGCACAGGGCGGGCCGGCAAAGTAGGCTGGGCCTGTACTGCGAGGGCTAATACCAACCACAACAGGCAGATGCCCAGCAAACGACGGATAGAAAACATGACAATAGATTAGCAACGCAGAATATAGAGCGCTAATCTAGTCGATTTTAGGGTGCGGCTTTCAGCTGGTAGGAGTGAATACGTCTACTCTGAGGCATAAACAGATAGCAGGCTTACAAAAAAAAGGCCGCTTCCTGTACTAGGAAGCGGCCTTTCCAAAAACGGCTACAAGGAAAATTACTCCTTTTCGAGGCGCAGCTCGGCGCCTTCGGGGCTTTTCAGCGTGAGTTTGTCGTCGGTCAGCGTTACCACATCAAAGCTGTTGCTGGTAGCAGCGCCATCGGGGGTCAGCATAATTTTCTTACCGGGCTGGTCGAAGGTGTACTTACCATTGACGGCCCCGGCGGGTGAAGTCATGTTGTACTGACCGTTGGCGAAGAACGTAAGCCGCTCGTCTTCCTGGGCGTCGGTCTGTTTCACTTTCTCGCCGCCGGCGCTGAGCTCTTTGTCAGTTTTCCAGACCTTGCTCTCCGTACCGTAGAGCATATTTACGCCTTCAACTTTACCTTCCTTGCTACCGCAGGCAGACAGGAACAGAACGGCCAGCGTCAGCAGGCTGGCGAGTAAGCGAAAGGAAGTGGGGAGAGTTTTCATGAGGAAAGAAAGGGTTTTGGGGAAGGACAAAAACAACCCGCCGCCGCCCAAATAGCGGCTAGCGTTGCGGTTCTTACGGGGCAGAAGCTAAAGAGTTAAGCCTAGCACGGCTGGGCTTAGGCGGCCACAACCAATTTCAACCCCGGGGCGTAATAGCCCCTGATACCGTGGCCGTCAGGCACATGCGGTACTGCCACTCTCCCCTCACCTTAACCGACACATACTCATGGGACTGTTCGATTTCCTCAGCAATAAAGGCGAAGAAAAACCGGTTCAACCCGCCGCCAAGCCCGCCGCCGGTGGCACCGATTTTTTCGGAAATAATAATGCCGCTGCCAACCCCACGGCGCAACCCGCCGCCGCAAAAGGCGACTCTTACACTGTGGTAAGTGGAGATTCACTCTCCAAGATTGCCAAAAACCACTACGGTGACGCCTCGAAGTGGCACCAGATTTACGAAGCAAACAAAGCTATTATTGGCGCTAACCCCGACCATATCGAAGTGGGTCAGCAGCTTACGTTACCTACCCTTTAGGTCCTTTTTTGCAGAAAAAGGTTGGAAACGCCGCCCGAGCTTCGGGCGGCGTTTTTTTCTGCCTGCTTTTTTGGAAAAGCAAAAAAACTTTTCGCAGAATTTGGTCTTCTCAATTCCATCTGTACATTTGCAGTCACCAACCCGGTACTCTCCCAGAACGATGGGACAGTTTGAAAGAATTTATACAGAAGCGGCGAGAGAACAGGCTCCCTGACCCGCTGGCAACCTTCATCTGATGAAAGGTGCCAATTCCTGCCCGCCCGGCGTAAGGCCCGCGGGAGCTATAAGTCGAGTACCATGGAAAACAACCCCGCTTCCGCTTTCATCTCCCCATCCGCTGCAGCCGCCTCTGTGCCCGCTGCCTCGCCGATGGGTTTGCGCGTTTTCGCCGCTGGGTTTTCGCCCCGGCTGGCCGCACGAATGCGAATGTGCAGTTGGTCCACGTGTTGTTGCTGTTGCTAGCCCACTGAGCGCCTAGCTTCTCCCCTTTCTCCTTTTTTCTGGCTTTCCCACCGTGTGCGGCCACTTGCTGGTGCACTTCGGCGCAGGGTCTGGCCGGGCTCCGCTGCAGCCTTTTGGGGCTCCGGATGCCTTCCTGGTTGCCGTCGCCATGACTCCAACCAGCTGACAATCTGAAACTTCATTTCAAAGACTTCTTAACTCAGCCGTATCATGTCCACGCAAGCCCTGCAATTCGAGACCCTGCAACTTCACGCCGGCCAGCAGCCCGACCCCGTAACCGGAGCCCGCGCCGTACCGCTTTACCAAACGACTTCCTATGTTTTCAAGAACGCCGAGCACGGGGCCAACCTGTTTGCGCTGAAGGAGTTTGGCAACATCTACACCCGGCTGATGAACCCCACCACCGACGTGTTTGAGCAGCGCGTAGCGGCGTTGGAAGGCGGAGTAGCGGCCCTAGCCACGGGCTCGGGGCAGGCGGCACAGTTTATTGCCCTGAACAACATCCTGCAGGCCGGCGACAATTTTGTAAGCAGCTCCCACCTCTATGGCGGCACGTACAACCAGTTTAAAGTGGCTTTCAAGCGCCTGGGCATCGAAGTGCGCTTTGCCGACGGCGACAACCCGGCTTCGTTTGAGCAGCTGATTGACGAGAGCACCAAGGCTATTTACCTCGAAACCATCGGCAACCCGAGCTTCAGCATTCCGGACTTTGAGCGGATTGCGGCCATTGCCGAAAAGCACGACCTGCCGCTGGTTGTCGACAATACCTTCGGGGCGGGCGGCTACCTGTTCCGGCCCCTGGAGCACGGCGCCCACATTGTGGTAGAATCGGCCACGAAGTGGATTGGCGGGCACGGCACCAGCATCGGCGGCGTGATTGTGGACGGCGGCAAGTACGACTTCGGCAACGGCAAGTTTCCGCAGTTCACCGAGCCCTCGGAAGGCTACCACGGCTTGGTATTCAACGACGTGTTCGGCAAGAATGGGCCGTTTGGCAACATTGCCTTCATCATCCGGGCCCGTGTGGAAGGCCTGCGCGACTTCGGTCCGGCCATCAGCCCCTTCAACTCCTGGCAGCTGCTCATCGGCCTCGAAACCCTGAGTTTGCGCGTCGACCGCACCGTGGAAAACGCCCTGCGCATTGCCACCTGGCTGGAGCAGCACCCGCAGGTGGAGAGTGTGAATTATCCGGGCCTAAAGAGCAGCCCCTACCACGCCTTGGCCCAGAAATACCTGAAGCGCGGCTACGGCGGCGTACTGACTTTCAGCATCAAAGGCAGCAAGGAAACGGCCACCCAGTTTATCGACAACCTAAAGCTAGTGAGCCACCTGGCCAACGTGGGCGACGCCAAGACGCTGATTATTCAACCCTCGGCTACCACCCACCAGCAGCTTTCGGAGGAAGAGCAGCGCGCTGCCGGCGTGACGCCCACTTCGCTGCGCCTGTCGGTAGGTATTGAACATTTCGAAGACATCCGCGCAGACTTGGCCCAGGCCTTCGACGCCGTGCGCAACGCTGCCCCCACGACTTCCGACGACGAGGAAGACGCCGTGGTGCAGCCCGAAGTAGAACACGCTGCCCCGCTGGAGGTCTAAAGTAGAGAGGAGACTTGGCGGGCAATGAGAGTGGCCCGTCTGCTCCGGCTACGGCAGCGCCGTGAATGGCAGGATGAGGAGTTGTGAGAGAGGAATCATCCTGACCATTCCGCAATAGCCCGGGTTGAGCCGGCAGAGGTCCACCAAAACCTTCATTGGGTGGGACTGATGCAAGACGGACCAGCCGGCTCAGCCCGCGCGCTATTGCATTGATATTAAAGCCCGCCGCTTACCAGCGGGCTGCCCAACCCGACCTATTGCCTCATGAATCAGCCTCGGCTTTTGAACCTTCCGGCGGGACTCGTGCTCGAAAGTGGCGCGACGCTGGCTCCGGTGCAGATAGCCTACCACACCTTCGGCACGCTCAACGAAGCCCGAGACAATGTGGTATGGGTGTGCCATGCCCTGACGGCCAATGCCGACGTGCTCAGCTGGTGGACCGGCCTGTTTGGCTCCGGCCATTACTTCGACCCAGCCGACTGGTTTATCGTGTGCGCCAATATTTTGGGCTCGTGCTACGGCAGCACCGGCCCGCTGACGCCCGTTGGGGAAGCCGCCGAGCCCCTGTACCAGCAGTTTCCGCTGGTCACGATTCGGGACCTGGCGGCGGCGCACGAGGCTCTGCGGCTGGAGTTGGGCCTAGCGAAAATCCATACTCTGATTGGGGGCTCGTTGGGCGGACAGCAGGCTTTGGAATGGGCTATTCAGCGGCCCGAGGTATTTGCCAATCTGGTGGTGCTGGCTACCAATGCTCAACACTCGCCCTGGGGCATTGCCTTCAATGAGGCCCAGCGGCTGGCCATTTTCGCCGACGTTACTTACCACGAAGGCACGCCCAGCGGTGGGCAGCGGGGCATGAAAGCCGCCCGGGCTACAGCCCTGCTTAGCTACCGCAGCTACGACGCCTACGGCCGCACCCAGGCCGAAACCGACCCCGACCGGCTCGACGACTTTCGGGCCAGTTCCTACCAGCAGCACCAGGGCGACAAACTCGTGGCCCGCTTCAATGCCTACAGCTACGTGGCGTTGTCGCGCACGATGGATACGCACCACGTGGGCCGGGGCCGCGGCAGCCTGGCCGCCGCGCTAAGCCAGATTCGGGCCCGGACGCTGGTGCTGGGCATCAGCTCCGACGTGCTGTTTCCGCCCGCTGAGCAGCAGCTGTTAGCCCGCCACATTCCGGGCGCCACTTATGCCGAAATGGATTCCCAGTTCGGCCACGACGGTTTTTTAATCGAAACCGCCCAGATAACGCAGTTTTTAGAACAATTCTATGTCCCCAGTCTCGTCCATTAACCCCGCGGTATCGGCTATTGCTGCCTCCCTGATAACGGCCAGCGCCCCGCTGCGCATTGGCCTGATCGGCTTTGGCTGCGTCGGCCAGGGCCTCTATGAGATTCTGCAGCGCCTACCCGGCTTTGGGGCCGAAGTACGGCGCATCGCCGTGAAAAACCCGGCCAAGCTCCGTACCCTGCCCGCCGAGGCCTTCAGCTTCCACGCCGACGAGCTGCTGCAGGATCCCGGGTTGGACGTGCTGGTCGAAGTCATTGACGACGCGGCCGAGGCGTTCCGCTTGGTGAGCACCGCGTTGCGGCAGGGCCGACAGGTTGTGACGGCCAATAAAGCCATGGTAGCCCAGCACCTGCCCGAGCTGGTGGCCTTGCAGCGTGAGTTTGGCGGCATCCTGCTGTATGAAGCCGCCGTGTGCGGCAGCATCCCGATTATCCGGACGCTGGACGCGCATTTCGGACAGGAACCACTGCGTAGCGTGAGCGGAATTTTCAACGGCTCTTCGAACTACGTGCTGACGCGCATGGGCCAGGATGGCTCGGAATATGCCGTGGCACTAGCCGAAGCCCAGCAGAAAGGCTTTGCCGAAACCGACCCTACCTTGGACATGGCCGCCTTCGACCCTCGCTCGAAAGCCGTAATTCTGGCGGCTCATGCTTACGGCGTGTTTCTGCAGCCCGAGCAGGTGCTGAACCTGGGCATCGAAAACGTCAGCGCCACCGACATTGGCTACGCGGCCGTAGCCGGCCAGAAGATTAAGGTCGTGGCCGGGCTATACTTGCTGCCCAACAACCAGCTCAGCGTGCTAGTTACTCCGCAGTTTGTCGACCCGACGTCCTCGCTCTACACCGTGGATGATGAGTTCAACGGCGTGGTTATCGAGGCGGAGTTTGCTGGCACCCAGTTTCTGCAGGGCCGGGGCGCAGGCGGACACCCGACCGGCTCAGCCGTGCTTTCCGACATTGCGGCCTTGCGCAACCAGCAGCGCTACGCCTATCCCAAGCTGGGCACCGAGCCGCTAACCTACACCACCGACCTGGAAATTGAAATCTACCTGCGGACCGACGATGAGCTGATTCTAGACCAACTGGGCTTTACCGATATTACCGAGGAAGCCGACGAGGACAGTTATATCGTGGGCTACGTGCCGCTCGATGCCCTGCTTCAGCACCGGGACCGGCTACGCCAAGCCGGGGCCTTCGTGGCCCGCACCGGCAACGTACGGCCCGCAACACACTCCGTTGAGGCCCTGGCCCTGGCGACGAGTGAATGATCAGCCAGCCTTTTTCTGCATACGAAAAAGCCTTTCCCTGTTCCGGGAAAGGCTTTTTTATTAATCGGCTGAACTGGCTTTACTCAAATACCACCCGCTGAGCTGCCAACCCCGAGCCGCGCAGAAGATAAAAGCCCGGAGCAAGCGCCCCACGGCGGATGAGCTGTTCCGGCTGCTCCCAGCGGAAGCGGCGGACCACCCGGCCGGTGGCGTCAAGCAGCTCCAGGGTGCGAGGCTGGAAGGCTACGCCAGTAGCGGCCATCAGACGCACTTCAGCCGCGGCGGGCTGCGGATAGAGCTGCATCAGGGCCAGCTTCTCGGCCGAGCGGTTAGCCGTAACCGTAGCGGGCAGGCGCAGCACCGGCCGCAGGAAGTCGCGCACGAAGCGGAAGGTGGTATCCATGTAGGCCAAGCTCCGGGCGCTGGTACCGCTGTAGGGCACATGGCCAGCACCTTTGAAAGTGTAAAGCGGATTGAACACACCCACCGCATCGGCACGGGGCTTGAGGGCGCCACTGCCGAATACCAGCTGGGCCGGCAAGCCGCTGCCCACCGTGCCGCGGCCATAAGGCACGGTGCCGTCGGCGGTGCCGTGCAGACTGACGAAGGGCACGTCGCCGGACTCAATCCACTGCGGCCGGCCCAGGGCCCCGCACAGGTTTACCACGCCGCGCACGGCGCTGGAGTAGCCGGGGTTGCCGCTATTGCCTTCCAGGCCACCGAGCTGGGCTATTTCCAGGTAGGCGGGCACTTCACTGGCTTTGTCGAGGTACGCTAGCTGCAAGGCCATAAACGCCCCGGCCGAGCTGCCAGCGGCGAAAATATAGCCGGGGTGAATCCGGTAGGTTTTGCTGGTGGCGGCATCCTGGCGGAAAAAGCGCACTGCGGCCCGCATGTCCTGGGTGGCCCGAATGGCGGCCCGGGCAATATTGGTCGTGTCGAAGGGCAGGAACAGGACGCGGTAGTCGATGCTGGCCGTGACGTAGCCCAGACGGGCGTAGCGCTGGCACAACTCAGTTACGTCCTGGTCACTTTTAGTGCCCGAAACAAAGCCACCGCCGTGGGCAAACACCAATAGGGGTCGACGCCGCACGGTGTCGCCGGTGGGCTCGTAGATGTTCATGGTCAGCGTCTGGGTAACGCCGGCGTAGTTGACGGCGCTACCAAACACCACGTTGGAACGGGCAGTAATAGTCGGAAAAATGGGCTGATGGTACCGTCCGCGGGTCGTGTCGATAACGGCCTGGGCCCGCGCCAGCGGGAGTCCGGTCAGGGCCAGTAAAAGAAGGAGGAGAAGTTTTTTCATGTTGATAAGGGCAAAAGACAAAGTAGTAGGACGAGGCCGGAGGCGGCAAAGTTTTCACTACCACTTGATTTTGAAGCTTTTTGCCGGATAACCCCGGGAAACCCGGCCTACATGCGGCCCCAGGGCTTGGGCCAGTGCAGCGCGTTGAGTAGGTTTGTCTGGTTCACTTACCTTGATTCGCGCATGCCCATTACCTCTCCCTTCCTGCGGCCCCACGACCGGGTAGCCATTGTTAGTACGGCCCGCAAAGTGTCGGCCGAGGACGTAGCCGCCGCCGTGGAGATTCTGCGCAGCTGGCAGCTGGAAGTGGTACTGGGCGAGTCTATTACGGCCGTACACCACCAGTTTGCCGGCCCCGATGAGCTGCGCCGCCGCGACTTGCAGCAGCAGCTCGACGCGCCCGACATCCGCGCCATTTTCTGCGCCCGGGGCGGCTACGGCACTACCCGCATCATCGACCAGCTCGACTTTTCGGCCTTTACCGAGCACCCCAAATGGATTGCCGGCTTCAGCGACATTACCACGCTGAACTGCCATCTGCTGAAGCTGGGCTACGAAAGTATCCACGGGGTAATGCCGTTTATTTTTGCCCAGCCCGGCGGGGAAGAAGCTCTGGAAAGCCTGCGCCGGGCCTTGTTCGGTGAGCCCCAGTCGTACGCTGTACCTCCTCATCCGCTCAACCAGCCTGGCACGGCCGCCGGCGAGCTGATGGGCGGCAACCTGACGCTGCTACAAAACCTGACCGGCACGGCCTCCGACTGCCCCACCGCTGGTCGCATTCTGTTTGTGGAAGACGTGGCCGAGTACCTGATGAACATCGACCGAATGATGGTACACCTGGACCGGACCGGCAAGCTCCGCAACCTGGCCGGACTGCTTGTGGGTCACTTCACCGACTCCCAGGACAACGCCGTGCCCTTTGGACAGACGGCCTACGAAATCATTGCAACCTACGCCGCCAAGTACGATTTCCCGGTGGCCTACGGCTTTCCCGTGGGCCACGAGCCCCAGAATATAGCCCTGATTTGCGGCCATCAAGCCCGGCTGACCGTGACCAGCCAGGGCGCCGAGCTTCACTACCTCTAGCCTTTTTGCCCATGAGCTTCGTTGTTCGAGAACTTACCGCTGAACAAGCCCAGACCCGGATTCCGGCTCTGGTGGCCTTGTTTCAGGACGCGCTGGACTCGGGTGCTGCTTTGGGCTTTCTGGCCCCGGTAGCAGAAGGCGAGCTGGAAGAATACTGGCGCGAAGTGGCCGAAGCTGTAGCCCAGGGCCACCGGATTTTGCTCGTGGCCGAAGCCGACGGGCAGCTGCTGGGTACTACGCAGCTCGACCTGGCCACCAAAAGCAATGGCCTGCACCGGGCCGAAGTCTGCAAGGTGATGGTGCACCGCCGGGCTCGGCGCCAGGGCGTAGCGCGCCGCTTGCTGGCAGCGGTGGACGAAAAAGCCCGGCAGCAGCAACGCACCACCCTGCTGCTGGATACCCGCCAGCACGACCCATCCGAGCAGCTCTATCAACAGGCCGGCTACACCGTCGCCGGCACCATCCCCGACTTTGCCCGCAGCTCTTCCGGCGAGCTACACGCCACGGTTATTTACTACAAGCTGTTGAGTTAGTCCCGCTAAACTTTGGGTGCTACGTTTCCCCGGGCGCAGTTGGCTTATCGCCAGAGGGTCGCTCCGGGTAGTCAGCTGTGCGGGAAGATGTAATGACTAGTTTCACAAGTTGCGCCGGCCCCTCGGGTGTGAGGTTCCACACCGGAATCCGCTTTTCACCCACCATGTAGCTGTCCGGAGTCGGCCCAAGCCCGGGGCCGAAGCTCAGCATCCGTGTCCAGTTGTCGAGGGCAAAGGAAATCCGGGCGGCCCGCAGCGCCGGTACTACGCCGGTTAGAAAATCGGGGCCGACTTCATATTCAAGGCCCGATTCGTCGCGCACCCGGCCGGGGCTGCCATTGGGCTCTACCAGCCCGCGGGTGACGTAGGTAAATTCAACTACCGACTGGCCCACAGCCAGCTCCCGCTGGACCGTAGCCAGCATGTCCCACTCATTTTTCATTCGGTTTCCTCCTTCACACATCCGCCCGCCATCTTACGCAAGAAGATGGCGGGCGGATACGGAATTCCGAGTTGAAGTCGGGCGCTACTCGTTGTAAATCGTTTGGAGCACGGTCTGGCCCACGGCTTTCAGGGTGCGCTTGTCAATCACGCTCATGTTGTCCTGGGTGGTGTGGTGGTAAGGCGGAAAGTACTCATCCCCGACGGGCAGGTGGTCGATAATGTCGATGGTGCGCACGCCGGCCTGGTTGGTGTACACATGGTCATCGTCGATGCCGGGGCTGTCCTGAAACAGGAAAAAATCGGAGAAGCCGAGCTGAGCGGCCGTGTTCCACACTTTGTCTACCACGTCGCGGGCGTACTGCCGGGAGGTTTCCTCGCGGCTGAATTTGGCGTTTTTGGCTCCCACCATGTCGAGCAGGATGCCGTAGCTGGGCTTGTAGTTGGCCGGCACCAGGTTTTTCGACCAGTACTGGGAGCCCAGGCACCAGCTGTCCTTGCCCTGGGCGCTGAGCTGGTCTTTCAAATCGGACTGCGTTGAGGAGTCGTAGCCGTAGTCTTCGGAGTCAAACAAAATGAAGTCGATGCCAACGCCGGGCTGCTGGGCGGCAGGCTGCTGGCTGAGCACCCGGGCCATTTCCAGGGCTACGGCCACGCCGCTGGCGCCGTCGGAAGCCCCATCGAGCGGGGCATTTTTCTTCTCCTTGTCCTTATCGGCGAACGGGCGGGTATCCCAGTGGGCAAACACGGCAACGCGCCGGGCCGCCGTGGGATTGAACTGGGCAATGATGTTGCGGCTGCGCAGGTTTGTGCCATCGAAGGCCATAACCTCAAACTTCTGCTCCTTCACCGTCAGCCCGTAGGCTTTGAACTGTTTTACCAGCCAGTCGCCGGTGGCTACGTGGGCTTTCGAGTTGGGCACGCGCGGCCCAAAGGCCACCTGCTTGGCCGTAAAGGCATAGGCCGAGTCGGCGTTGAAAGCCGGAGCGGCAACGGTGGCAGGCGTTTCGGCGGGGGCACTGGTCGTGGTTTCCTTTTTATCGGTGCCGCAGCTGGCCAGCAGCAGACCGGCCGCGGCGGCCAGGGTTAGCCCAAGTCGGTTATTCTTCATAAGCCCAGTCAACGCCGGTTTTTAAGTCTTTAATCACAATGCCCTGCCCTTTCAACGCCGCCCGAATCTGGTCAACCTTGTCGTAGGCTTTGGCCGTTTTGGCTTCCTGGTAAAAGCCCAGGGTAAGCTCCAGCAGCTGCTCGGCGTTGGCCCGGGGCTCGTCCTGCAAGCCCAGCACCTGGGTTACGACGGTACGGTAAGCCTCCATAGCATCTTCCAGCACAGCTTCGCTCACCGAGCTCAGTGTGGCCAAGTTGGCGAAGAATCCGTTGAACTTGCGCACCAAATTAAACAGGCTGGCAATGGCGCGGGCCGTGTTCAAATCGTCGTTGAGGCCTACGAAAATATCGGCCACCAGCTTGCGCAGCTCGGCGTCGGCCTTCTCCGTGTCGGTGCTCCGCTCAGCGCCTTCGGGCAGCACCAGCTTGTCGAGCAGGCGCAGGCCGTTCATAAGCTTGCGGTAGCCTTTGCGGGCCGCCTGCAGCGCCTCGTCCGATACGTCGACGGGTGAGCGGTAGTGGGCCTGGAGCAGGAAGAAACGCACCACCATGGGCGAATAGGCCTGGGTGAGCGTAGCCGTGGGGCCTTTGAACATTTCGCCCAGCAGCACGAAGTTGCCGATGCTCTTGCTCATCTTGGTGCCGTCCACGGTTATCATGTTGTTGTGCACCCAGAAGCGCGACTCGTCGGTGTGGGTGTGGCTGCCCTGGCACTGGGCTATTTCGCACTCGTGGTGCGGAAACATCAAATCCAAGCCACCGCCGTGAATGTCGGAGAGCTGGCCCAGGTACTTGCGGCTCATGGCCGAGCACTCGAGGTGCCAGCCCGGGAAACCCTCGCCCCAGGGCGAAGGCCAGCGCATGATGTGCTCGGGCGCGGCCTTTTTCCAGATGGCAAAATCCAGGGGGCTGCGCTTCTCGTCCTGCCCGGCCAGCGTGTCGCGGGTGCCAGCCAGTTGGTCTTCGATGCTGCGGTTAGAGAGCTTGCCGTACCGGTCACGCTCGGCGTTGTACTTGGGCACGTCGAAGTACACCGAGCCGTTGACCTCGTAGCCAAAGCCGTTCTCGATGATTTCCTCCACCATCCGAATTTGCTCGGTGATGTGGCCGCTGGCCTGGGGCTCGATATCGGGCGGCAGGCAGCCCAAAGCCAGCATGTTCTGGCGGTACAGGTTGGTGTAGTGCTGGGCAATCTGCATGGGCTCCTTGCGCTGGGCGCGGGCGGCCTTGGCCATCTTGTCCTCGCCTTCGTCGGCGTCGCTTTCCAGGTGTCCCACGTCGGTTACGTTGCGCACGTAGCGCACGGTGTAGCCCAGGTAGCGCAAGTAGCGCGTCAGCACGTCGAATACGACTGGGCCGCGGGCGTTGCCCAAGTGGGCCTCGCTGTACACCGTCGGGCCGCAGAGGTACACGCCCGCGAAAGGCGCGTTGACGGGCACGAACTGGTCTTTGCGACGGGTAAGGGTATTATAAAGGGAAAGCGGGTGCTCCATGGGGCAAAAGTAGCAAGATTTGGCGGTCAGCCCGAGTTGAATTACTTAGGATTATCGGGCGGATTACGGGCTGTAAACAAACAACCAGGCAGCTGTTTTGCACCGCCATAAAATTACAGGGCCCCTAATACTCGGCAACTCACCGCACTTTGAGCACAAAAACGGTACATAAACCCGTTTTGGCAGTACAAAAAGTTCACTAGCCAGTACAACGGGTTCCATTTTCAGTATATCCGTGTTACTGCGCAGGTGGTGCAGGCCGCAGCTGGTATGTTGCTGATGTCGGGAAATGGTCGGAGTAGGGAATTTCGTAATTGACTTTAAACTCCTCCACCTGCCACTGCGGGCTGGCAAACTGGTTGTCGATGCGTACGAAGGGCAAGGCGCCGTTGTAAGTGGCCCCCACACCATTGCCCACGGTGGCCCAGGCATTCTGAAAACGGTCGGCCAGCTGGTCGTAGCTGTAGCTGTAAGGCAAGTCGTTGAGGTCGGCGCAGAGCAGCATGGGGTAGCGACACTGCTCGAAACGCTGAATCAGGGTATCAACTTGCACGCTGCGGGCCACCATGCCACGTTTGAAGCGCCGCATCAGGCCCAGGCCCTTTTTCTTCAGGCCGGCCTTGCTGGAGTAGCTATCCACAATGTCCTTCTCATCCATGCTCATGCTTTGCAGGTGGAAGTT